>NZ_SACN01000002.1:0-309378 GCF_004005865.1 Sphingomonas crocodyli | reverse complement strand
AGATTTCCAAATGTCTCGGCCACAATAGCGGCGCCGTCACGCGCATGCTCGACCAGCTCGACGAACGCGGGCTGATCGTCCGCATCCGCGACAAGGCCGATCGTCGCGTCGTCAATCTTGAGACGACCGAGGCTGGTCAGGAAATGCTCGATCGGCTGACCCCGATCATGATGGATCTTTGGAACGACCATCTTTCGATTTTCACACGAGACGAAGCCGAAACGCTGATATCCCTGCTTCACCGGCTGCTCGGCACCCTCGACGACGAGGACAACAAGGCATGAGAAAGTTCGTTGGTGGCGCGGCCCTGGCCGCCCTGCTGCTCGCCGGCTGCGCGCCGCGCGGGATCAATCCGGCGCTGAAGCCGATCGGCGCGCCCGAAGTCGGGCTGTCGGGCGGCGTGACGGGCGTGCCCGTGGCCGTCGACTGGTGGAAGGCGCTGGGCGATCCCCAGCTCGATCGGATCATGGCCGATGCGCTGTCGGGCAGCCCGACACTGGCCGGTGCGATGGCGCGGATGCGGATTGCGCAGGCGGGGATCGAAACGGCGCGTGCCGGCACCCTGCCCAGCGTGACGGCGAGCGCGCAGGAACAGCGCACCCGCCTGCCTGAAAATTACATCATCCCGCCCCCCTTCGGCGGATCGACCCAGTGGGTCGGCAATGCCGCCGCCAATGTCAGCTGGTCGCTCGACTTCTTCGGCAAGCAGAAGGCCGCGCTCGATGAAGCCAAGGCATCGGCCGATGCCGCCGCGCTTGACGCCGCCGCCGCGCGGCTCGCGCTCAGCGCATCGGTCGCGCAGACCTATGTCGAACTGGCCCGCGCCGAACAGCAGATCAAGGTCGCGGCCGATTTCGTGACCGCGCGCCAGCGTTCGGTGACGCTGATCCAGTCGCGGATCCGCAACCAGCTGGCGAGCAATTTCGAGGCGCGCACGGCGGACACTCTGCTCGCCCAGGCGCGGCAGGCCGAATTGCGCGCACAGGCGCAGCGCGAAACGATGGTCCACGCGCTCGCCGCGCTCGCCGGCCGCGGCGCCGATTATTACGACACGATCGGCACGACCACCCTGGCCTTCGATCGCGCCGTGCCGCTGCCCACCGCTTTGCCCGCCGACCTGCTGGGCCGTCGCCCCGATCTGCTCGCCGGGCAGGCGCGGATCGCGGCCGCCAGCGCAGGGCGTGATGTGGCGAAGAAGGCCTTCTATCCGAACATCAACCTGCTCGGCTCGTTCGGTTTCCAGGCGCTCGGCCTCGGCAACCTCACCGAATGGGGTTCGCGCACCTATGGCGCGGGTCCGTCGCTGAGCCTGCCGATCTTCGAGGGCGGTCGGCTGAAGGCCGACTACAAGCGCGCGACCGGCCAGGTCGACGTCGCGATCGCCGAGTATAACGACTCGGTCGTCCGCGCGGTGCGCGACACCGCCGATGCGATCGCGCTGGTCCGCGCCAATCAGGGCGACGCCGCCGAACAGGCGAACGTGCTCGCCGGCCTGCAGGATGTCGTCCGGCTTGATCGCACCCGCGTCGAAACCGGGCTCGCATCGCAGCTCGATGTCCTCGAATCCGATACCCGCCTGCTCGCCGCACGGCAGGCGCAGATCGATCTCGCCGCCAATGGCGCGATCCGCCGTATTCAGCTCGTCGCCGCGATCGGCGGCGATTTCACTCCCGCTCCCGCGCTTGCAGTCGCGAACCAGACCCCCCCCGAGGCCCAGCCATGACCGACAACAGCTCCAGCCGTCCCGATCCCGTGGATGATGCTTCCGTGCCCGGCGCGACGCCCCCCGCCGCCCCGCCCGTCGATGAAACCGAAGGCAAGTCGAACACACGCAAGCGCGCCTTCCTGATCCTGGGGGTCGTCGTCCTGCTCGGGCTGATCGCCTGGGGCGTCCATGCGATCTTCTTCGCGGGCGACGTGCAGGAAACCGACGACGCTTATGTCGCGGGCGACATCGTCGCGATCACGAGCCGTGAGCCCGCGACCGTGCTGGCGATCCACGCCGACAATACCGAGGGCGTGAAGGCGGGCGATCCGTTGATCGACCTCGATCCCGCGCAGTCCGACGTGTCGCTGGCGCAGGCCGGCGCCGAACTCGCCCGCGCCGTCCGCTCGGTCCGGTCGAACTTCTCGGCGGTCGACGAAGGCAAGGCCGCCGTCGCGCAGGCGCAGGCCGAACTCGCCAAGGCGCGCAACGACCTTGGCCGCCGCCAGCGCGCGGCCGCCGATGGCGCGGTTTCGGGCGAAGAGGTCGCGCATGCCCGCGACGCCGTGACCACCGCGAACGCCGCACTCCAGCTCGCGCAGAGCCGGCTCGCCCAGGCGCGCACCAGCGTGCAGGGCGCCAGTGTCGAGACCAACCCCGCCGTCCTGGCCGCCATCGCGCGCTATCGCACCGCGGCCATTTCGCGCGGGCACATGCACCTGACCGCGCCGGTCGACGGCGTGATCGCGCAGCGCAGCGTCCAGCTGGGCCAGCAGGTCGCGCCGGGCACGCCGCTGATGGCGGTCGTCCCGCTCGACAAGGTGTGGATCGACGCCAACTTCCGCGAGACCCAGCTGCGCAACATCCGCATCGGCCAGCCTGCGACCGTCACCGCCGACGTCTATGGCGACGATGCGGTCTATCACGGCCATGTGATCGGCCTGGGCGCCGGGACCGGCAACGCCTTCGCGCTGCTGCCGCCGCAGAATGCCAGCGGCAACTGGATCAAGATCGTCCAGCGTCTGCCCGTCCGCATCGCGCTCAACCCGAAGGAACTGCGCGAGCATCCGTTACGGATCGGCATGTCGGTGATGGCCGAGGTCGACGTGACCGATCGTTCGGGTCCGCTGCTCGCGCAGCCCGCATCGGGCGGCTTCCAGAGCAAGCAGAGCGATGCACTGGGCGCCGGCGTCGAAGCCGATATCCAGCGCATCATCGCCGCCAACCGCGGTACGGGCCGGTAAGATGGCCGGCCCCGGCCCTGCGGGCGGCGCCGAGATACCCCCGCTTTCGGGCGGGGCCCTCGGCCTCACCGCCTTCGCGCTCGCGCTCGGCACCTTCATGCAGGTGCTCGATTCGACGATCGCCAACGTCTCGCTGCCCACGATCGCGGGCAATCTGGGCGTCAGTTCGGACAATGCGACCTGGGTGATCACCAGCTTTGCGGTGGCGAACGGCGTTGCCGTGCCCCTGACCGGATGGCTGATGGGCCGCTATGGCGTGGTCCGCACCTTCGTCACCTCGGTCGTATTGTTCACGATCGCGTCCTTCCTGTGCGGCATTGCGTGGAACCTCAGTTCGCTGATCGCCTTTCGCGTGCTGCAGGGCGCGGTGTCAGGGCCGATGATTCCGGGCAGCCAGGCGCTGCTTATCTCGATCTTCCCCGCGCACAAAAGATCCACGGCGCTCGGCATATGGTCGATGACCACGCTGGTCGCGCCGATCATGGGGCCGATCCTGGGCGGCTATATCTCCGACAACTACCACTGGAGCTGGATCTTCCTGATCAACCTGCCGGTGGGTCTGTTCTGCGGCGTGGTATCGTGGTTCTCGCTGTCCAGCCGCGAGACGCCGACGCGCAAGCTGCCGATCGACTCGATCGGCCTCGGCCTGCTGGTCGTATGGGTCGGCGCGCTGCAGATGGTGCTCGATCTGGGCAAGAATGACGACTGGTTCAATTCGCCGCGCATCGTGATCATGACGGTGATCTGCATCATCGGCTTCATCGCCTGGCTGATCTGGGAACTGACCGAAAAGCATCCTGCGATCGACCTGAGCCTGTTCAAGGAACGCAACTTCCTGATCGGCACGATCGCCTTGTGCGCGGGCTATTCACTGTTCTTCGGCGCGGCGCTGCTGCTGCCGCTGTGGCTGCAGACGCAGATGGGCTACACCGCCACCTGGGCCGGCCTCGTCGCCGCCCCCAGCGGTGCGGTGGCGGTATTGCTGACGCCGTTCGCGGCCAGGATGTCGACCAAGATCGACGTGCGCCTGCTGGCGACGGTGGCGTTCATCGCCTTCGCCATCTCCTATTTCATGCGCGCGGGCTACACGACCTATGCCGACTTCTACTCGCTGACCTTGCCGATGCTGGTGCAGGGCGTGTCGATGGGCACCTTCTTCCTGGCGATGGTGACGATCGCGCTGGCAAAGGTGCCGCCCGAAAAGCTGCCGGCGGCGACGGGCATATCGAACTTCGCGCGCATCACCGCGGGCAGCTTCGCCGCGTCGCTGATCACCACCTTCTGGGATCGGCGCGAGGCGCTGCACCAGAGCCGGCTGGTCGAAGGGCTCAACCATTATGGCGGCGCCTACCCCTATGCCTCCCATGCCCTCGGCGCGCTGGGGACGAACGATGCCCAGGCGGCGGCGATCGTCACCCGGCAGGTGGTGGGGCAGGCCTATCTGCTCAGCCTGACCGATCTGTTCTGGGCGTGCGGATGGGCGATGCTGGCCGTCACGATCCTCGTCTGGTTCACCAAGCGCCCGCCCGCACCCACCGGGCCGGTGGCGGCGGACTGAGAAAATCGATCCTCCCCCGGAGGGGGAGGGGGACCGCCCGCAGGGTGGTGGAGGGGTAGTCGCCCCAAACGCGAACGCCCGTCGCCGGCCAATACCTCTCCACCGCTTCGCGGTCCCCCTCTCCCTCCGGGAGAGGATCTGAGAATCAAAAAAGGGCGGCCCCGCGAGGCCGCCCTTTCCGTTTCGCGATACGCCCGGCCTTATTCGGCGGCGAGCTTGGTCGGGTCGGGCTTCTTCGCCCGGCTCAGGTAGAACTGGTCGGTGAACTGCCAGTTGCGGCCGAACGGGCCGTCGCCGTCGCAGACGAGCGGGCGGGCCAGGCGGCGATAGCCATCGAGGATCACCTTATCCTCGTCGAACTGCCAGCAGATGTCCTTGATGATCGCGCGGGCGAGGCCGCCCTTCGGGCCTTCGGCTTCCGCCTTGGGCTGGATGAAGCCGTAGAGATACTGGACCTTGTCGCGCTCGATCGGGACGATCGCGGGGATCATGATCGTGTCCGAAATGCCTTCGAAGCGGGTCACGCCCTGCCCCATGCCCATCGCCGACGCGCTGATCTTGCCGTCGATCGTGCCCATCGGCGTGCCAAGCTTTGCGCGGGCGATCGACCAGCGCTTGATGCCGTCATAGCCGAATTCATATTCGGGCACGTTCTGGGTGCGGTGGACGTAGCGGAAGTGCGCGATGTCGACGCCATTGTCCGACACGTTGTCCATCGCGGCGTAGATGTGCCACTTCGCCTTGGTGAAGCCGGTCCAGTCGGGGTGGCCGAATTCCTCGATCCGCCGCATCTCCCACATCGGGGCGACGCCCTCGGGGTGATACCACATGTAGATATAGCCGTTGGCTTCCTCGACCTTGTAGCTCGGCACGCAATTGTCGCGCTTGGCCTGCGGCGGGATGTTGCGGGCGTAGGGGATTTCCTTGACCGCGCCGTTGCCGTCGAGCCGCCAGGCATGAAACGGGCACTGGATCAGGTTGCCGGCGACTTCGCCGCTGCCCAGATGCGCGCCATAATGCGGGCAATATGCGTCGATCAGGCGGGCCGCGCCGTCCTCACCGCGCCACAGGACCATGTCCTTGGCGAAATAGCGGACCGACTTGATCTCGCCGACCGCCAGTTCATCCGACCACATGATGCCGAACCAGCCGAAGGGGAATTCGTCGGGCAGGTTGCGCGCGTCGGGATCGCGGCGCTCGACCGCGGGCTCGAGCCGCCACGCTTCGCGCTCTTCCTTCGAAAGCAGCTTCAGCCGCTCCCAGGTTGCCGATTTCTCGGTGCGGGTATCCTGCGGCGCTTTGCCCTGGTCCATGACGAATCTCCTGAATCGACCTCCGCTGCCCTGGAGGTTTCTATAATGCATTATAGCATATCTGGCGCGGGCGCAATCGGCCGCACGCCTATTTGCTCAAAACGGCGCGCTCAAAATCGCTGCAATGCGTTTTAAGTTACGACTTTTTGGCCAGAACGTCCAGCGCGGCGCTCGTCATCGCCTCGGTCGCGGTGCCGATCACCGCTTCGGCATCGGGCGCCCAGAAGGGGCTGTGGATCGACGGCAGCTTGGTGACGTCGCCCTTGGCCGCATCCCATTTCGCCTTCGGCACGCCACCCACCCAGAACAGAAGCGCCTGCTTCGATTGATCGGCCAGCCAATACTCGGAGAAGTCCTCCCCGCCCATTTGCGGCTTGTCCATCTTCACCCGATCGGCGCCGAACCGCTTCGAAAAGACGTCGTTCATCCGCATCGTCAGGTCATGCGTGTTGAACGTGGCGGGCGTATTCTGGTCGGCGATCGTGACGACGGGCATCAGATCGTCGGGCAGGCCGGCGGCGATCGCCTCCCCCCTCGCGATCCGCGCGATGCCGTCCAACAGATGCTGGCGCACCTCGGGCTTGTAGCTGCGCACGGTGAGCTGGAGATGGGCATCGGCCGGGATGATATTGTGCTTCGTCCCGCCCTGAAAGCTGCCCACGGTCACTACGGCGGATTCGAGCGGGTTGGTCTCCCGCGACACCAGAGTCTGCAGCGTGCCGACGATGCGCGAGGCCAGCACGATCGGATCGTTGGCGAGGTGCGGATAGGCGCCGTGCCCGCCGACACCCTTCACGACGATGTCGACCGAATTGACGTTGGCCATCACATAGCCGTCGACGAGGCCGATCGTCCCCGCTGGCAAGGTCGCCGAATCGTGGAAGGCGATCAGCGCGTCGGGCTTGGGGAAGCGGGTATAGAGGCCGTCCTTCAGCATCGCGCGCGCGCCCGATCCGATCTCCTCGGCGGGCTGGGCGATCATGACGAGCGTGCCCGACCATTGATCCTTCATCGCCGCCATCCGCCGCGCGACCGCGATCCAGGTCGTCATGTGCGTGTCATGGCCGCAGGCGTGCATCACGCCCTTGTTCTGGCTGGCATAAGGCACGCCGGTCGCCTCGGTCACGGGCAGCGCATCCATGTCGGCGCGCAGCAGCAGGACCGGACCGGGGCCGTTCTTGAGCACCGCGACCACGCCCGTCTGGCCGACGCCGCTGGTGACGGTGAAGCCCGCCTTCTTCGCCTCGGCCGCCAAAATCCCGGCGCTGCGCGTTTCCTTGAAGCTCAATTCGGGGTGGACGTGCAGATCCTTGTAGATCGTCATAAGCCCCGGCATGTCCGCCTTCACCGCATCGCCCAGCGGGTCCGCCAGCGCGGGCGTGGCGGCGATCATGGCGGCGCAGGCGAGCAGCGGAGCAATCTTCATCATCATCCCTTCGGGGTCAGTTCCATCACGTCGATCAGCGATTCCCAGCGTGGATAGGGGAAAGCGATGCGCCAGCGCGCCTGCCCGACCCGTTCGACCACGCCGACCATGTCGCGTTCGGTATCGCGGCCGTAGCGCAGCGGGCGCGTCTCATCCCCCAGCATCAGCGATCCCAGGAAGATCATGCGGGTGCCGTCGTCGGGATAGATGGTGCCGACATGCCGCTGCGATCCGTCGAGCTTGGTGAAGCGCAGCACCGCGCCGTCGGCGGCCACCCGGCAGGTGAAGGCTGGATAGGCGGTATAGCTGGGCAGGCCCTTGGTCTGCGCGCCCATCTTGATCACGCGACAGGCATAATCGCCGGGCGGAAGCGCGGGGCCGGGCATCGACAGATCGGGCTTGAGCAACATGCCCTGCGCGGCGATCGGCTTGGCCTGCCCGGCCGCAGCCGCCTTGTCGAGCCCCGCCATCCACGCCTGCCGCCACCGCGCGAGCCGATCGCGATCGGCATCGCTGATGATCTCGCGCCAATCACTCGGCGGCGCCTTGACCGGTTTGCTGACGGGGGGAGCCGCCGCCTGCGGCCGATCCTCGACGCCGTCGCCGCCCCCGCACCCGGCCAGACAGCCGAGCACGGCGGGAATCATCAGCATGCGGGCGGCATTGGTCAGCAGGGCGGCGATCTCCGCGGAGGATTTCGGCGCAAGACTGACGCCCCGCGCTGACAAGCGCAAGAGCCTCCGCCCGTCCCAATCCTGCACCGTCATGCTGAACGCGTTTCAGCATGACCGTGATGAAGGAGACTCAGATCACTGCGCGGTCCAGCCGCCGTCGATCGACATGTTCGCGCCGGTGATCCCCGCCGCATCCTCACGGCACAGGAACACGGCCATCGCCGCACACTGTTCGGGCGTCACGAACTGCTTGGTCGGCTGCCCGGCGAGCAGGACGTCGTTCATCACCTGCTCGCGCGTCATGTTGCGCGCCTTCATCGTGTCGGGGATCTGCTTTTCGACCAGCGGGGTCCACACATAGCCCGGCGAGATGCAGTTGGCGGTGATGCCGAAGGTCGCGGTTTCCAGCGCGACCGTCTTGGTCAGGCCAGCCAGGCCGTGCTTGGCGGTGACATAGGCGCTCTTGAACGGCGACGCCGTGAGCGAGTGGGCGGACGCCGTCTGGATGATCCGCCCCCACTTCTGCGCCTTCATATAAGGAACGGCGAGGCGGGTGGTGTGGAACGCGCTGCTCAGGTTCAGCGCGATGATCAGATCCCATTTCTCGACCGGGAAATCCTCGACCGGGGAAACATGCTGCATGCCCGCATTGTTGATCAGGATATCGACCCCGCCAAAGGCGTCGGCCGCCTCCTTCATCATCGCCTCGATCTGATCGACCTTGGTGAGATCATGGCCGCTGTAGAGCGCCTTGGCGCCACTCGCGGCCTCGAGCGCGACGCGCTCCTTCTCGATCGCGTCGGCATCGCCGAAGCCGTTGATGACGATGTTCGCGCCCTCGGCGGCCAGCGCCTTGGCATAAGCCAGGCCGATGCCCGATGTGGAGCCGGTGATCAGCGCGGTCTTGCCCTTCAGGAACATGGAAACGTCTCTCCTCAACGATGGGTCAGGTCGAACGCGGCGCTCGTGCCGTCATAGATATTCTGGGCGATGACTTCGGATTTGGTCATCGTCTCGGCGATCGCCTGTCGCCCGGCCTCGATATGCTCGTTCATCGTGCGTGCCGAAAATTCGTAATCGCGCGATCCGCCTTCCCACGCATTGGCGCGGTAGATGAGCTGGACGAGGCTGAGGCTGGATTCGCGCGTAAGTTCGCGCAGCTTCACCGCATCGGGATCGTCGCGCAGTTCGGGCGGCAGCTTGTCGAGCAGGCGGGCGACCATCTCATGCTCGCGCCGCTGGCGGACGAGCATGTTGGAAATCTGGCGCGTGCGGCTGGAGAACTGGATCTCCTTCTGCCGCGACATCACGTCCATGATGTTCTTCGGCCGATCATGCGCGGCGGAAAAGAGATCGACCTGGAAGACCAGCAGGTCGCTGTCCTGATTGTCGACGATATAGCTGAGCGGCGTGTTCGAAACGATGCCGCCGTCCCACCACAATTTGCCGTCGATCTCGACCGGGGGCAGCCCCGGCGGCAACGCGCCCGACGCCATGATGTGGCGCTTGTCGATCCGCGTCGTCTTGCTGTCGAAGAAACGGAAATTGCCGCTTTCCACCTCGACCGCGCCGACCGACAGCCGCATCGGCCCGTCGTTGAGCAGATCCCAGTCGACCAGTTCGTCGAGCGTTTCGGCCAGCGGCCCGCTTTCGTAGAAGCTCATCGCGTCGATCGACCCCGACGGCGCGAGGAAGGGCGACAGGAAGCGCGGGCGGAACATGCCCGGCACGCCGAACAAGCCCACCGCTGCCGCCGACATTTCATGCAACATTTCGCGCCCGAAATCGCCAGTCAGCAGCGGGAAGCTGGGCATCAGGCCGGTCGCGCGATCCCAGAATTTGTGGAGCCGCTCCATCCGGCGTTCGCACGGATTGCCTGCGATGATCGCGGCGTTGATCGCCCCGATCGAAATGCCCGCAACCCAATCCACCTCGATCCGCGCGGCATCGAGCGCTTCATAGACGCCCACCTGAAACGATCCCAGCGCGCCGCCGCCCTGCAGGACGAGCGCGACATTATCGGGAAGCGGCAGGCCGGTCGCGGCCCGTTTGCGCGCGATATGGCGCGGTTCTGCGTCTGCCATGCGATCCCGACTCCGTTGTGCGGTGCATCAAAGGCCGATCGCGGACGAAGTTCCAGTGAAATTTACGCATGCGGAACGGCGGAGAATGCACGCCGTCCGGATGGGAACCGGATACGAAAAAGGGCCGACCCGAAGGCCGGCCCTCCTCGCGCGGATACGCAATGGGGAAGCTTAGTAGGTTCCCGAGAAAGCCCGGTTCAGGTTGTGCGGGCCTTCATTGCGCTCCTCATCCTTCCAGGCCTGCTTGGCCTGAGCGGCGGTGCGGTTGATCGTCACCTTGTCGGCGACCGATACGATCCACGACGACGGGATCGAATGGTGGTGGCCGCCGGCATCCTTGTCTGTCTTGGTCAGCAGGATCTTGTCACCACGGACATGATCGACCGTGCCGACATGCTGGCCATCCGAACCGACGACCTCCTGATGCTCCTGCACCTGGTTCAGCGAGCTGCGCTGGCCGGCGCGGCCGGTGCGCCACGAACCGAAATCGTCGTTGAAGCGCGACTGATTTTCGCGGCGATAATCGTCATAGTCGCGATCCAGCTCGGCAAGCTGGCGACGGCGCCAGTTGGCATAGTTCGGATCGCGGCCCCAGCCGTCATGGCTCGCGCCGCCGCCCAGGCCGAAAGTGCTGGTCGCACCCGCGCCGCGGCCGACGCCATAGGTATCGCCCTGATAGCCGAAGCCGACATCATAAGGCGAATAGCCCGCATCATAGCCGGTGAAGCCGGCGCGTGCGCCTTCATAGCTGCCGGGGCCATAACGGCGCTCATATTCGCGCTGCTGGATGCGTTCGTCCCAGCGGCGGCGGCGCTCGGCATCCTCATCGCCGAACCACGAACGAACCTCGTCGCCCGCGCGGTCGAAGAAACCGCGGTCGTCATAATCATAGTCACGAGGCGGACGGCCATAGTCACCGCGCCCGTAATCGCTGCGCTCGCGATAGCCATAGGCATCGCGGCCATAGCGGGGATCCCGATCACGGGGATCGCGATCATAGCGATTGTCGCGGCGGCCGTAGCGTTCGTAACCCATTGCATCCTCCTGCATTTTTCATGGGGGCGACCGGGCGATGGAAAGGGGAGAACCATCGCCCGGTCTATGGATGCAAAACGCATATTCGGGGTCACCGTTCCTGCCCGACAGGCGAAACGAGGGCCGTGGACGACAGGCCGTGCGAGACGGCTGCAAAACCAATTCAGGTTAGTCGATTTGTGTGGTTGCATCGCGAATGCTTGCCCGCTAGGGGGAGCGTCCGGCGTGTGCGGGGCTGTAGCTCAGATGGGAGAGCGCTGCAATCGCACTGCAGAGGTCAGGGGTTCGATTCCCCTCAGCTCCACCAGTCGCACCGCCGGACTATCTTCGAAACGCTAACCCGCCCGATCGGCCTCCTTCGCCAGGAAGCCGTCCCAGTCGCGCGCGCGATCGACCAGCAGGTCGGTGATGCCTTCGTCGGTCGGCAGCATGAAGCGATCGGCGAGGATCGCGTCGACCACCATCTGTCCCACCACATCGGGTTCGAGCAGCGGGAAGCCGGCGTGGGGCCCGCGCGTCTCGATCGGCGGGCCGAAGGTCTTGAGGCCGCGGGCGATGTTGGTCTTGACCGGGCCGGGGCACAGGCAGGTCACGCCCACGCCCTGCGGCTTCAGATAGAGCCACAAAGCCTCCGACATCTGCACCACCGCCGCCTTGCTGGCCGCATAGGGGATGCGATCGAAGGCGTAGGTGTAGAGGCCGCCGAACGAGGCGGTGTTGACGATATGCCCCGATCCTTGCGCGATCAGGTGCGGCACGAACACCAGGTTCGATCGCACGATCGACATCAGATTGGTGTCGATCACGCGGCGCCATTCGTCGAACGGGATATGATCGGGCAGGCCGCGCGTCAGCACGCCCGCATTGTTCATCACGATATCGACCCGGCCGAAGCGATCGATCGCGGCGGCCTTGAGCCGATCGAACGCATCCTCCTGCGTCACGTCGCACGCAATGCCGATCGCTTCGCCCGACAGCCCTGCGGCGGCGCGTTCGGCGCCATCGCCGTCGATATCGGCGACCACCAGCTTCGCGCCGGCCCGCGACAGCGCGCCGGCCGATCCCAACCCGATCCCGCTCGCGCCGCCGGTGACGATCGCGACGCTCCCTTCGATCGCGGTCATGCGATCAGCCCTTCACCACGCAGCGCCTCGATCGCCGTCACGCGCGCGCTGTTGGCGGCGGGGAAGCCGGCATAGCCGCTGGCGTGGTAGATCACCTCCTCCACCTCCGCGACGGTGCAGCCATTGGCGACCGCGAGGGGGATGTGGACGCGCAGTTCGTCATGCGCCCTGAGCGCGATCAGGATGCCGAGCGTGACGAGGCTGCGCGATTTCGCGTCGAGCCCCGGCCGCCCCCACAAAGACTGGAAGACGTTGCTGTTGGCCAGCGCGCCCATTTCGCCCGCGAAACTCGATGCCTGCGCGTCGCCGCGCATCTTCGCGATCACCTTGAGCGATGCGAGCCGTTCGACGATGCCCGTGTCGTTCGCCATTATCCTCTCCTTACAGCTTTGCCGCAGCCTATCAGCCGCCGGCGCGCCACGAAGAGAAAAAAACGAAGAACCGTTAGTTCATGCCTCGATCAACGCGGCGACCGCCTGCCCCACCTCGGTCGTGCTGGCATTACCGCCCAGATCGGGGGTGCGCGGACCGTCGCTCAGCGTCGTTTCGATCGCACGCATCATCGCGTCATGCGCGGCGCGATAATTCGCCCGCCCGTCGCCCAGGAAATCGAGCATCATCGCGCCCGACCAGATCATGCCGATCGGATTGGCAATGTTGCGCCCGCAAATGTCGGGGGCCGATCCGTGGACCGGCTCGAACAATGACGGAAATGTTCGGTCGGGGTTGAGGTTGCCCGATGGCGCGATCCCGATCGTGCCGGTGCAGGCCGGGCCGAGATCGGACAGGATATCCCCGAACAGATTGGACGCGACGACCACGTCGAACCGTTCGGGGCTCAGCACGAAGCGCGCGGCCAATATGTCGACATGATAGCTGTCCTGCCGGATGTCGGGATAGGCCTTCGCCATTTCCGCCACCCGCTCGTCCCAATAGGGCATGCTGATCGCGATGCCGTTCGATTTGGTGGCGGACGTGAGGTGCCGCGCGGGGCGCGACTGCGCCAGATCGAAGGCGAATTTGAGCACGCGATCGACCCCGGTGCGCGTGAAGATCGCCTCCTGCAGCACGAACTCGCGGTCGGTGCCTTCGAACATGCGCCCGCCGACCTGCGAATATTCGCCTTCGGTATTTTCGCGCACGATCATCATGTCGATGTCACCGGGCTTGCGGTTGGCGAGCGGCGCGGGGACGCCCGGCATCAGCCGCACCGGCCGCAGATTGATATATTGATCGAAGCCGCGCCGGAACTGGAGCAGCGATCCCCACAACGAGATATGATCGGGCACCACGTCGGGCCAGCCGACCGCGCCGAAATAGATCGCATCGAAGCCCTTCAGCCGATCGAACCAGTCCTCCGGCATCATCCGGCCATACGCGCTGTAATAGTCGGCGCAGGCCCAGTCGAAATGTTCGAAGTCCAGCGCGATGCCATGCTTCGCTGCGGCCGCGCCGGTCGCGCGCAGCCCTTCGGGCATCACCTCCTTGCCGATTCCGTCGCCTGCGATCACCGCGATCCGGTGGCTGGTCTTCATGGTCGTTCGATCCTCACAGGCAGATGACGGCGTCGCTTTTCTCGCAGAAGGTGTGGACGATCGTGCGATCGACCAGCCATTCGGGATATTCGGGATCGAACCAGCGCTCGACATGCCCCCAATGCGCGGGGTGGAGCATGTAGGCGCCCTTCAGACCCTGCAGATCGTCATATTCCTGCTCCCACACGGTCGTCCACGGACGCCGCCCCTCGGCCTCGGCCGGGGTGGAAAGCTGCCAGCGGCGGATCGTGTCGATATAGTTCGGCATGCTCGCCGTCTGATCGGCGAAGGCGGCAAGCCGTTCGGGATCGGGGCGGACGTTCGCGCAGAACAAGGCGACGCGATACAGGCCGCAATCGCCATCCGCTCCGCCGACGCGGCTCGTTTCGTAGCCCAGCCGCTCCTGATGCGTCGTGACCGCGGGATCGGCGAGCAGCTTTGCGGCGGGCGCCCACGCCTCACCCGCCAGCGCCGCATCGCGCGCACCGACATCGGCGAAGGTCAGCCGCCAGATCGCGTCGCCGCCATTGTGGACGCCGGCCAGGGTCGGCGCGAACAGCTTCGAACGCGCGTCGATCCGCGCGGTAGCCTGCGCGATCACGGCCATCGCCTCGTCGCGTCGACCTTCGGCGAAGGTCGGGATGATCAACTGGCTATACATTGTCGAGCGCCTCCAGCGCGTCGGCCGGCGCCATCGTGTAACGGCGGCGGGAGATCAGAAATTCGGGCGCCTGTTCGGTCCACCAGCGGATCACCGCCTCGTCCCCCCGCGCGCGATGCTTGGCCGCCCACACCGCACCCGCGCTGTCGGTTTCCCAGATCAGCAGCAGCCGGTTCGATGCCTCGTCCAGCCACATCGCCGGCTCGACCATCTCCTTGATCAGCCGCAGCCCGCGCGCCGTGGCGCCCGGCACATAATGTTCGCGATAGGCGGCAAGGAACGCCTGCCCTTGCCCCGGCTTCGTTTCGACCTCGTCGACCATCCAGATCATAGAGCCGCCTCCCGCGCCTTGTTGAGGATCGCCTGTGCGCCGGCATGGATCTTGGGCTGCGCGCGATCGCGCAGGAAAGCGATCCGTTTGTCGATCGAATCCGCGGTCATGCCCGGCTGGGTATCAGCCCAGAACTGGTTGGCCGCGATCTTGTCGACGATCACGGCGCAACCTTCGTCCAGATCCATGCCGTGCGCCATCGCCATGTCG
The DNA here is from genome assembly GCF_004005865.1 of Sphingomonas crocodyli. Classification (NCBI taxonomy): domain Bacteria; kingdom Pseudomonadati; phylum Pseudomonadota; class Alphaproteobacteria; order Sphingomonadales; family Sphingomonadaceae; genus Sphingomonas; species Sphingomonas crocodyli. The sequence goes on along the minus strand of NZ_SACN01000002.1, from coordinate 294,478 downwards.
TACATCACCTGGCGATGATGCTGGCCGTCGACCGGATCGTCGCTGCCGGCGGTCGCTTCGAAGATGCTGGTCTTGACCATGCCGGGAATGACCGAGGCGACGTGGATCGGCGCGCCGACCTGCTCCAGTTCGATATAGAGGCATTCGCTGAACGACTGCACCGCATGCTTGCTCATGATGTAAGGCGCCTGCTGCGGCATCGATCCGAAGGCGCCGATCGACGCGAGGTTGGCGATCCACGCCTCTTCCCCATGCTTCAGCATTGCCGGGATGAAGGCGCGGCAACCGTGGACGACGCCGTGGATGTTGATGTCGAGCGTCTTTTCCCAGCGTTCGGCCGAGATTTCCCAGCAATAGCCCATCGTCTCGACCCCGGCATTGTTGACGAGGACGCGGACGCTGCCGTGGCGGGCGATCACGGTTTCGGCCAGCCGATCGAGTTCGGCGGGCTGCGACACGTCCACGCGGATCGCCTCCGCACTGCCGCCCCCGCCCGCGATGTCCGCGACGACGGCCTGCGCGCGCATTTCATCGATGTCGGTGACGACGACATGCATGCCCAGCGTCGCCAGACGCCGCGAAATGCCCATGCCGATGCCCGCGCCCGCGCCGGTGACGACGGCGGTTCCGGACGAGAATTTATGCGTCATCTTTCAAATCCCTGCGGCGATGATGTGCGGGTGCGACCAGGCGGGTGGCTCGGCCGGGGGCAGTTCGGTGCGGCCGTCCAGACTCATCACCTGCAGCTTGTGATGCGCGGGCCAGTGCATCGAGAAAGCGACGTTGCCGGTGCGTTCAGCGGCGGGCAGATGGCACATCGCCAGCACGGTCGCGGCGATATAGGCGACATCTTCGGTCGGGTACTCCTTGGGGATCAGATCGTCGGCGCCCGGCGTGCGGATCGCGGTCGACGGGCCGACCGCGTTCACCGCGATATTGTCGTTCAGCATCTCGGCCGCCAGCCCCTGGCTGAAGCGGTGGAGCGACGCCTTGATCGACGCATAGAGCGTGTCGCCGCCGCGCATATGATGCGGGGCAAAGGGCTGCAGCGCCGACATCGCCGTCACCGATCCGATATTGACGATCCAGCCTTCGCCGCGCGCCTTCATCCCCGGAATCGCATCGCGGGCAAGCTCGAACGGTGCGCGCAGATAATGGGTGATCGTGCGTTCGAACGTCTCGTCCGACATCGCCTCGATCCGCGCATAATCGGCGAAGCCCGCATTGTTGATCAGGATGTCGAGCCGCCCGCCGCCCGCCTCGGTCGCCCGCGCGATCAGGCTGGCGCGCTCGGCCGGATTTTCCAGATCGGCCGCCAGCACGATCGCACGGCCGCCCGCCTCCTCGATCAGCGCGCGCGTCTCCTCCAGCGTGCCGGAAATCAGGCGATCGGCGCCCTTACGCTTGCCGGGAACTGCCGTTCCGGCCGAACGCGCAGTAATGATCACCGTCGCGCCTGCCGCCGCCAGACGTTGCGCGATCGCGCGCCCGATACCCCGGCTCGCCCCCGTCACGAGCGCGACGCGCCCCGTCAAATCCGGCTGACCCTGCGCCATGTTTCGTCTTGCTCCTTCACCGATCGAAGCAGACCATACAAAGCGTATGGAATGAGGGTCACGACCAGCGCGCCCTTTTCCGAACTTGCGGATCAGGCGGGTTTGTCGGCGCGCAGGAAGGCGCGGAAATCCGCGGCGGTGGCATCGACATAAGCGCGCTTCTCGCCGGGCGAGAGCGCATCGTCCTGCGCGACTTCGGATGCGGTGAAGGTCAGGCGGTGGAACATCAGCCGCGCGCGCACCCGGCGCTCGAGTGCGGCCCCGTCCCCCTTCGTATCGGTGAAGCCTGCAATGCCGGCCGCGCTCAACCGATCGATGAAAGCGTCGCGATCCTTGTGCAGCGTCGCGCGAAAGCTCGGCTCGAACAATTGCAGCTGCGCCAACAGCGACGTGACGTAGCGATGGCGGACATAGAGCGCGACATAGTTTTCCAGCCAGCCGCGCACCGCGCCCTCATCGGCCGGATCGATATCGGCGATCGCATCGAACTGCGCCCGCACCTCAGGCCGCATCTCGTCATAGATGGCGAAGGCGAGCGCGGTCTTGGAATCAAAATGCTGGTAGAAGGTGGCGCGGCTGACCGACGCCGCCTCCAATATGTCCTCCACGGTCGCGCGCAGATAGGGCGTGCCCGAAAACAAGGTTCGCGCCCCGGCGATGATCGCGGCGCGGGTGCGCTGTCGCTGCGCTTCCAGAAAGGCGGCCCGTCCCCCGCTACGCGCCGGAGGGCTGATATCCGGGGAACTGGCGTCCGGGGCGGCTCGATCCACTCTGCACTCCTGCTACCTCGCCCGGCGCGGTACCATGCGCTTCATGGCGCGTCGACGGCTACAGGATCTCGCGCCCTTCGCCGAAGATGATCGACGCTTCGCGGCTGTCGGTCGGCCCCCTGAACCCGCGCCAGCCCAGCGCATCGCGCGCCTCGGCCGGGGTTAGGTGCAGGATGTCCTCATATTTCGCGGTGAACAGCATGTCGGATTGCTGGCCGATCTCGTACCCGTAGGAGAGGTTGCGATAGAGGGTCGGCCACGCCGCCGGATAATGCAGCATCGTGCGCATCATCCACGGGAACATGATCAGCGTATTGATCGTCTGAAACTCGCCCGCCAGCTCCGGCCCGACATGGCGGAAGACGTTGCCCGTGGTGACGCCGGTGATGAAATATTCGGCGACCACGCCGAAGCCGACTTCACCGAGAATATGGTAGAAATCGTGGGTCTGGCCCATGCGGATGTCATAATAATCGATGTCGCGCTCGGGCTTCCAGTTCGGATCGGCGAGCTTGCGCGAGTTGAGCTCGGGCGAGAGATCATGGTCGACCATATAGTCATAGAGCGCGCGGCCGATCGATCCGGCCTTATAGTCGCGCAGATCCTCGCGCCCGTAGGACGAGATGAAGCCTTCGCCGAACCAGGCATCGAGCGCAGGGTTGCGCGCGCGCTCCTCGCGGATCAGCCGGTCGATCCGGTCATAATCGCGCACCTCGGTGATCGCCTTGACCAGGGTCGGCGCGCCGAACAGCAAAGGATAGTCATGCCCATTGCGGCGCAGGGATTCGGTCGACACCCAATCCTTGATCCGCGCATCGTTGAGCCAGCGCGACGAGCTGATCGGCACGCTGCTGTCGGTCTGCAGCATGCGGCGGCCGTTGAGGTAGAAAAGCGGGCTGCCCGAGGTCACGTCGCCAGCCGGTTCGCCGGCGGTATCGGGCTTGGCGTCGAAGGCGAGATTGTCGGTCATGCTGCAGCTCCCAATGCGACAGGGCATTCGATGCTTTGATCGCGGTCGACCGCGTCCAGCAGGCGCTGGATCGCGGCCGCACGTGCGAAATCGGGCTCAACGGGACCGTCTTGCACGATCGCGTCGCGCAGCCGGCCGTAGAGCGTGCCGATCGACACCAAAGCGAAGCGCGAGGCCGGGGTCGTCGGGTAAGCAGGGTAGCGATCGGGCGTGGGCGGGATCGCGGCGCAATCATAGGCGGCGGGCACGGTCAGCGGCTTCCATTCGCCACCGCCGCTGCGCCCCGACATGGACAGCACCTCCATTGCGGGCATCGCGGGGTCGGCGGTGGTGAGCATCAGGCTGCCCCCCGTCCCTTCGATCCGCCAGGTCGATCCCATCGCGGCGACCGAGGTGCCCGCCAGATCGAAGTTGAACAAGGCGCCCGATCCCAGTTCGCCCTGCACCACATAATGATCCGGCGCATCGCGCGCGACGGGCGCGCCCTGCTGGTCGACCGGGGGCAGATGGATCGCGCTGCGCGCACCGAAGGAACGGATCCCGCCGAAATGATGGTCGATCGCGTCGAGCAGATGCCCGCCATAGATCGACAGCAGGGTCGTTCCGCCCGCCCGCGTCGCCATCGCGGCGGTGGTCGGCCCATAAACCCGCGCGCACAAATTGATCGAATAAGGCCGGCCGATGAAGCCATCCCTGATCAGATCGGCGGCGTAGCGCAGTTCGGGCGATCCGCGCAGATGCAGCCCGATCATCGCCTTGCACCCGCGATCGGCCGCGAGCGCCGCCAGTTCTTCCGCCTGTTCGATCGTGAAGGCGAGCGGCCATTCGCAATAGACATGCTTGCCGTTCAACAGCGCATCGCGCGCGATCGCATAATGATGCGGCGCGCGGACACAGATCGCGACGATATCGATCTCGGGATGCGCGGCCAGCGCCGCCGCATCGGTAAACGCCAGCGCCGCTCCGAATTCACGCGCCGCCCGCTCCGCCGTTTCGGCCTTGGTCGTGCATACGCCGTGCAAGGTCACGCCCGGCAGCATCGTCACGATGCGCCGATGGACGCCCGATCCCCAGCCATAATCCGGGTTGGCGCCCACGATTCCGACTCTCAGCGGTGTTTCCGCCATCGCTCTCTCCCAACTTCACACACCATACATCGCGTATGGTGTGGAGTCGAGAACGTGGTCTACCGACTTCCGCGACCGCGGAATCGCGCCTTCGTCAAACGCACGAACCCGCGCGCTGCCGATCGACATCGGCAGCGTGCGGGTTCGGATTGTTCAGAGGTCGAAGGGCCGGCCGGCCCCGCGATCAGCGCGTCGCGTTGTAGGCGAGCTGTTCTTCGCTCAGCTGGAAGCCGACGAGCATTTCGAAGTTCGCCTTGAGCACTGCGTCGCGGATCGTGGGATCGGTCAGCGGATCGAGCGCGGCGTCGGCATCGCCCACCTTGCGCTTGCGGGTGATGCGCTGGAGCACTTCGGGCGGCAGCGTGGCGAGCGCGCGCGAGACCGAACCGGTGACGCTGGCATGGCCGGTGCCGCGCGTGGCGCCGTCGGCGAAGGTGACGACGACCTGGCCGGTCTGCTTCGATTGAATGTCGTTGCCCGCGCGGATCAGCGTCGCGAACCAGGGCAACGTCACCTGGCGCGCCGGGCCGGGCGCGGCGCGCGTCGCCAGCACGTCGAAGTTGGCGGTGACGCCGATCGGATCGCTCTCGCCGGTGCAGCTGGTCTGCAGATTGGCGATCGATGCCGACACGTCGATCGCGCCGACGGTGCGCTGCGCGGGCGAGGTGAAGGTGGTGATGTCGCCCGTATAGGTCGCGATCGCGACTGCGGGGCAGGCCGAACGCGCGATCTTCACGCCGCCGGTCTCGTCGAAATCCATGCCGGACTTACAGCCGGCCAGAAACACCATAGGCGCAATGGCGGCGAGGAGGATCGCTTGGGTCTTAAGCTTCAGCACGCAGAAGGCATCCTTGAATCGAACTTGCCGGATGCCAGGATCCGGTGGGCTTCGCCGCGATCATAGGAAGCGGCTTCCGCGCAGGCAAGCAATCGCGTAAGCGGCCGGGCATGGACGCTGCCGCCACCCCGCCCAAATCGCCCCTTACGCTCCTGATCGCCGCCCCGCGCGGCTTTTGCGCCGGGGTCGACCGCGCGATCCGCATCGTCGAGCTCGCGATCGAGAAATATGGCGCGCCGGTCTATGTGCGGCACGAAATCGTCCACAACAAATATGTCGTCGACGATCTGAAGGCGAAGGGCGCGATCTTCGTCGAGGAACTGGACGAGGTGCCCGATGGCGTGCCCGTCGTCTTTTCGGCGCATGGCGTGCCCAAGGTGGTGCCTGCGAAGGCCGAGGAGCGCGGGCTCAACTATCTCGACGCCACCTGCCCGCTGGTCTCCAAGGTGCATCGCCAGGCCGAACGGCTGGTGGCGAACGGCCATCACATCCTGTTCATCGGCCATCGCGGCCACCCCGAGGTGATCGGTACCTTCGGTCAGGTGCCCGACGGCGTGATGACGCTGGTCGAAACCGTCGCCGATGCCGAAGCGATTTCGCCGCCCGAGGGCAAGGCGCTCGCCTTCCTGAGCCAGACGACGCTTTCGGTCGACGACACCGCCGAGATTATCGCCGCGCTCCAGCGCCGCTTCCCCGAAATCGCCCAGCCGCGCAGCGAGGACATCTGCTACGCGACGTCGAACCGGCAGGCCGCCGTCAAGGCGATCACCGAGCGGTGCGACGCGATGCTTGTGATCGGCGCGCCCAACAGCTCGAACTCGCTGCGCCTCGTCGAAGTCGCCGAGCGGCGCGGCACCCGCGCCGTCCTGATCCAGCGCGCCGACGAGATCGATTTCGCGTGGCTGGAGGGGGTTACGACGCTGGGCATCACCGCCGGCGCCTCCGCCCCCGAATTGCTGGTGCGCGAAGTGGTCGACCGGCTCGCCACCCGTTTCGCGATTACCGAGCATGAGGTCGAAAGCGCGACCGAGGACATGCTGTTCAAGCTGCCCCGCAGCCTGGTCGCCTGAGCATGGCCGTCTATACGCAGGTTTCGACCGAGGACATGGCCGCCTTCCTCAACCGCTATGATTGCGGCACGTTGCTGTCGGCCAAGGGGATCGCCGAAGGCGTCGAGAACAGCAATTATCTGGTCGACACCACCACCGGCCGCTTCATCCTGACGCTCTATGAAAAGCGCGTCGATGCGGGTGATCTGCCCTTCTTCCTCGCGCTGACCGATCATCTGGCGAGCAAGGGGCTGAACATCCCCCGCGCGCTGCGCGACCGGCGCGGCGAGCAGTTGCAACAGCTATGCGGCCGCCCCGCCTGCCTGATCGAGTTCCTGCAGGGCGTCTCCGTCAGCCATCCGACGCCGGCGCAGGCGAAGGCTGCGGGCGGTGCGCTGGGCGACATGCACAAGGCGCTGGGCGATTTCCGCATGAACCGCCCCAACACGCTGGGCCTCGACGGCTGGCACGCATTGGCCGACAAGTGCGGCGACCAGCTCGACCAGATCGAGCCGGGCCTGGGCGATCGCATCGCACGCGAACTCGCCTTCCTCGACGCCGAATGGCCGCGTCACCTGCCGACGTCGGTCGTCCATGCCGATATGTTCCCCGACAACGTCCTGATGCTGGGCGACAGCGTGGGCGGCGTCATCGACTTCTACTTCGCCTGCACCGAGATTCGCGCGTGGGACGTCGCGGTAACGCATTCGGCCTGGTGTTTTTCCAACGACGGGCGCAGCTACCGGCCCGAACTCGGCCGCGCGCTGATCGCCGGCTACGACCAGCAATTCGGCCTGTCCGAAATGGAGCGCGCCGCCTTCCCGGTGCTCGCGCGCGGCTCCGCGCTGCGCTTCACGCTGACGCGCGCGTGGGACTGGCTCAATACGCCCGCCGACGCGCTGGTGACGCGCAAGGATCCGCTGGCCTTCAAGCGCCGGCTCGATTTCTATGCCGAGGCCGATCCGGCCGCTTTGATTTGAGTTCGGGAATGTGACCGAACTCCCCCTCGTGGAAATCGCGACCGACGGTGCGTGCAAGGGCAATCCCGGACCGGGCGGCTGGGGCGCTTTGTTGCGCTTCGGCGACAAGGAAAAGGAAATGTCGGGCGCCGAGAACCCGTCCACCAACAACCGCATGGAGCTGATGGCGGCGATCATGGCGCTGGAGGCGCTGAAGAAGCCGTGCCGCGTCAAGCTGTCGACCGACAGCCGCTACGTCATGGACGGGCTGACCAAGTGGATCCACGGCTGGCGCAAGAATGGCTGGAAGACCGCCGACAAGAAGCCGGTCAAGAATGCCGAACTGTGGCAACGCCTGCTCGCCGCCGCGGCCCCGCACCGGATCGACTGGCAGTGGGTGAAAGGCCATGCCGGCCATCCCGACAATGAGCGCGCCGACAAGCTGGCGAGCGACGCGGCGGTCGGCCGCACGCGCTGACACATAAGATTACCCAACCGTAATAATATTGTCATCGATCCGCAGTCGCGGTTTCATCGAGCCCACCTAGGGCGCCCCGGACAATAAGTCGCTCTGGGGGACAATATGAAGCCGACCTCGTTCGGGCGGGCGCTGCGCGTCGCCGCCCTCTCTACCGTTGCATTCACTGCCACAGCTTATGCGCAGGACATCGCCGATTCAGCCGATGCCGGCAGCGAAATCGTCGTGACCGGCACGCGCCCGATCGCCGAATCCGAAGCCGCCGCTCTGCAGATCCAGCGCAATTCGGACTCGCTCGTCGCGGTCGCCGCGTCGGACTCGGTCGGTCGCCTGCCTGACCAGAACATCGCCGCCGCCGTCGGCCGCCTGCCCGGCATCAGCGTCGAGCGCGATCAGGGCCAGGCCCGCTACGTCAACCTGCGCGGCGCACCCAAGACGTGGACCACCCTGTCGTTCGACGGCATCAACGTGGTGAGCCCCGAAGGCCGCGACGCGCGCTTCGATTCGATCCCCTCGGCAATCGCGGGCAAGATCCTCGTGTCGAAGGCGGTGACGCCCGACATGCCCGGTGAAACCGTCGCCGGTAACGTCAACGTCATCACCCGTTCGGCCTTCGATTATTCGGGCTTCCACACCGCCGGCAAGCTGGGCGGTGGTGTCGTCGAACTGGGCGACCGCCGCGAATATGAAGCCAGCGCGGTCGTTTCCAACCGCTTCAAGGCGGGCGAAGGCGAAATCGGCGTGCTGCTGGCCGGCAGCTATTACGAACGCAACATGATCACCGACAATTTCGAGGTCGATTATGAGCCGGTGAGCCAGGATGCCCGCCCGGGCAACGGCACCCGTTTCTGGGGCCATGAGGCCGAGAACAAGCTGTACCGCCTCACCCGCAAGAACTGGTCGGTCTCGGGCCGTCTCGACTGGCGCCCGGACGACGACAACCAGATCTCGCTGCGGTCGGTCTATACGATCTTCAGCGACGACGAAGCGCGCGACAATTATCGCTTCGACCTTGACGACCGCCAGTCCGATCTGGTCGCCAATTCGGCCGCCTGCACCCCGACGGTGAACACCACGCCGACCAATTCGGGCTATGCCGACGTCTGCATCGGCAACACCCCGCAGAAGGGCACCGTCTACGGCATCGACATCCGCCAGCGTTCGACGCTGCGCGCATTCCGCCAGTCGGTGTTCACCAACACGCTGGCAGGCGACCACAAGTTCGGCGACGGCGCCTGGACGCTCGCCTGGGTCGCCAACTACACCGAATCGAAGGACGATCGCTCGGTCGTCGGCGAAGCGACGTGGGACAGCCCCAGCACGCGCAACCTGCGCCCGACCGTTGCCTACGACTTCAGCAATCCGAACCGGTCGAGCCTGCAGCTGTTCCGCACCAACCAGCTGTCGGGTCCGACCCGCTTCTCGGCCGGCGACCGCGTGGTGGGCGTCGATGCCTTCACCAAGCCGCTGTCGTCGTTCAACGTGCTCGACGCGGTCGACACGACCAAGGCCTATACCGGCAAGGTCGTGCTGGGCCACACCGCCGACATGCTGGGCGGCGAGGCGACCTTCAAGGTCGGCGCGCAATATGACCAGCGCACCAAGGTGGCCGACGAAAAGAACATCAACCTGAGCACGGCTGCGGACTATGCGAAGGCCGGTCTGCCCAGCGACTACAACCAGTTTTCGACCGACAAGAAGTTCATGGGCAAGCTGCCGATGGACTACACCTTCCGCTATTTCGACATCGCCAAGATGCGCGCGGCGTCGGAAGCAGCGAAGGCAGCCTTCCCGTTCGTTCCCGCCACCGCGAACAATTACGACGTGCGTGAGCAGGTTCTGGCCGGCTTCGTCATGGGCACGGTCAAGTATGACTGGGGTTCGGTGATCGGCGGCGTGCGCGTCGAGCATATCAAGAACCGCGGCAAGGCGATCGCGACGGTCGGCACGACCACCGCACCGGTGGTGGCAGAAGCCGAGCAGACGCTCGCCTTCCCCAGCCTGCACATCAACTACAATGTCGATGACACCAAGAAGCTGCGCCTGTCGTTCAACAGCGGCGCTGCACGCGCCGATTATGACCAGCTGCGTCCGAACGTCGTGATCAACGACATCGCGCAGACGATCAGCGGCGGCAACCCGGCGGTGAAGCCCGAACGCGCTTACGGCGTCGACGGCTATTTCGAATGGTATATGAAGCCGCAGGGCTATTTGATGGTCGGTGTCTTCTACAAGAAGATCAAGGATGTGCTGTACAACCAGTCGCGCACCTTCAATTCGAGTGCGCTGGACGCGAACGGCTTCGATCGTTCGACCTACGTCTTCTCCGGCGTCACCAACGGTGGCGACGGCCGCCTCTACGGCATGGAAGCCGCCGCGCAGCTGCAGCTTGAGCCGTGGACCGAAAACCTCGGCCTGCCCGACTTCATGGGCGGTTTCGGTGTCTCGGCCAACCTGACGCTGAACAACAGCCGCGTGACCAAGCCGGCGTCGGGCACGATCCCCGCCCGCCGCGTGCGCCTGCCCGGCACGTCGGATTTCGTGTACAATGTCGGCGCCTATTACGAAAAGTACGGCCTGTCGCTGCGCCTGCAGTATCAGAACCGTGGCAAGTGGCTCGACAGCATCGCCGACACCCTGGCCGATGCGGGCGATACCTACTGGGCTTCGGACGACGAGCTCGATTTCTCGGCACGCTATGCGATCACCAAGAATTTCGAGGTCTATTTCGACGCTTCGAACCTGCTGAACCATCCGGGCCGCCGCTTCGCCGACCCGGGCAGCCTGCTGACCGCCACCGGCACGCCGACCAAGGCCAGCAGCTTCCGCACGATCGAATGGGAACGCTTCGGCCGCCGCTACACCGGCGGCATCCGGTTCAACTTCTGATGAACAACCTTTCCGTGATGACCGCGTGGTCGGCGATGCTTCTGCTCGCCGGCTGCGCAACCACCCCGGATGCGACCAACACGACCTCGGCGGCCACCACCGCCGAGGTTTTCGCGTCCGGCGAAACCGAAGCGGTCGGCACCGCAAATGCCGACGCGGCCGATGATCCCGCGATCTGGCGCAACCCGCGCAAGCCCGCCGCCAGCCTGATCATCGGCACCGACAAGAAGGCCGGGCTCTACGTCTATGGCCTCGACGGCAAGCGCCGCGACTTCGTCGATGCGGGGCGCGTCAACAATGTCGACCTGCGCGACGGCGTGGCGATCGGCGGCAGGCCCGGCATCCTCGTCGCGGCCAGCGACCGCAATGACGAGCTGCACGCGAAGATCGCGCTGTTCCGGCTCGATCCGACCACCGCGAAGCTGACCTCGCTCGGCACCGTGGCGGCGGGTGATGGTGAGGCGTACGGCATCTGCCTGACCCGCGTGAAGGGCGCCGCGCACGCCTTCGTCGTGATGAAGGACGGCACGATCAACCAGGTCGCGATCGACCTCGCGGCCGCGACGCCGGCGGGCAGGATCGTTCGCACGATGAAGCTCGGCACCCAGTCCGAAGGCTGCGCGGTCGATGATCGCACGGCCAAGCTCTACGTCGCCGAGGAGGATGTCGGCCTGTGGCGGTTCGACGCGCGCACCGATGGCCCTGTCGAACCGGTCTCGATCGCCAAGGTCGATGGCACCCGCCTCGTCGCCGATGCGGAGGGCGTGGCGATCGCGCCGATCGGCCGCAGCGGCGGCTATGTGCTGGTGTCGAGCCAGGGCGACAATGCCTATGCGGCATGGCGCCTGTCGGACGGCGCCTATGCCGGCCGCTTCCGCATCGCTCAAGGCCAGTTCGGATCGACCGAGGAAACCGACGGCATCGACCTGATGCTCGGCAATTTCGGCCGCGACTATCCGACCGGCATCTTCGTCGCGCAGGACGGGCACACCCCGGACGGCGCGCAGAACTTCAAGCTGGTCCGCTGGGACGCGATCGCGAAGCTGATCAAGTAACAATCCTCCCCGGATCGGGGAGGTGGCGCCAAAGGCGACGGAGGGGGATCGTCACGGGCGCTGCGCCCAACCTCGTTCCCCCTCCACCATCCTTCGGATGGTCCCCCTCCCCGTACCGGGGAGGATCTGGATTACTTCATCATCCCCGCCAGGCGCTTGGCGATGATCGCTTCGGCGTCGCGCATGATGCCGCTGATCAGCTGGTCGCAGGTGGGGATGTCGTGGATCAGGCCCTGGACCATGCCGGTCCAGACGAGGCCCGCCTCGATATTGCCGGTTTCCAGCGCCTCGCGGCCCTTGGCGCCGGCGACGAGCGGGCGGATATCTTCGAACACCGCGCCTTCCTGCGCGGAGATTTCGACCACCTTGTCCGACACCGGCGTCTTGCCGACGCGGCCGGTATTGTGGAACTTGCGCAGGATCAGGTTGGTCGCGCGCTCATCGGAGTTGACGATGAACTCCTTGATCCCCTGATGGATCGGCGCCTCGACCGTCGCGCAGAAGCGCGTGCCCATGTTGATGCCTTCCGCGCCCAGCGCGAGCGCCGCGACGAGGCCGCGGCCGTCGCCGATCCCGCCCGAGGCGAGCATCGGCACGTCGACCTTGTCGGCCGCCGCCGGGATCAGGACGAGGCCGCCAATGTCGTCCTCACCCGGATGGCCCGCGCATTCGAAGCCGTCGATCGAGATGATGTCGACGCCCATCCGCACCGCCGACAGCGCGTGGCGGACCGAGGTGCACTTGTGGATGACGGTGAGGCCGTGCGCCTTGAAATCCTCGACATGCTCCTGCGGCTTGTTGCCCGCGGTCTCGACGATCTTGATCCCCGATTCGATGATCGCCTTGCGATATTCGGGATAAGGCGGCGCGTTCATCGACGGCAGCAGGGTGACGTTCACGCCGAACGGCTTGTCCGTCATCGTGCGGCAGCGTTCGATCTCGCGGCGCAGATCGTCGGGCGTCGGCTGGGTCAAAGCGGTCAGGATGCCAAGACCACCGGCATTCGACACCGCCGCCGCCAGTTCGGCGCGGCCGACCCACATCATGCCGCCCTGCACGATCGGATGTTCGATCCCCAGCATTTCGGTGACGCGCGTGCGGATGGCCATCGATTCCAACTCCAAAAAGATATAACTCTATTGCACGAAGCCAAAGCGTGAAGCCGCGGCGCGGTCAAGCGTAAAGCAGCGCGGACGAGAGAGGACAAGCATGTGAGCGAAACGATCGTCGTGAAGGGCGGGCAGATCGCCGATGGGACCGGCGGCGCGCTGTACGAAGCCGGCATCGCGATCCGCGAGGGGCGGATCGCCGCGATCGGCAAGGATCTTTCGGGCGATCAGGTGCTGGATGCGCGGGGACAGGTGGTCGCCCCCGGCTTCATCGACATGCACACCCATTATGACGCGCAATTGTTCTGGGATCCGGACTGCACCCCGTCGAGCTGGCAGGGGGTGACGTCGGTGATCATCGGCAATTGCGGCTTCGCGCTGGCGCCGTGCCGGCCGGAGAATCGCGAAACGCTCATCCAGATGCTGGTCGAGCTGGAGGACATGCCGGCCAAGGTGCTGAATGCGGGCATCCAATGGTCGTTCACCGATTTTGCCGGCTATATGGCAAGCGTCGAGGCGCTTCGCCCGACACTGAACATCGCGGCCTATGTCGGCCATTCGCCGGTGCGCGTCGATGTGATGGGCGCCGACGCTTATGATCGCGCGGCGACCGATGAGGAGATTGCGCGGATGGCGGCGATCGTGGGCCAGGCGATGGATGCGGGCGCGATCGGCTTCGCATCGTCGAGCGCGCCGACCGGGCGGCGATCGGCGACGGGCAAGGCCGATGCGCGCGAATTGCTGGCGCTGGGCCGCGCGATGGCGAAGGACGGGCGCGGCGTGATGGCGATGGTGCCGGGCGGCCAGCATCTGTCGCGCGAGGCGATGTACGACATGCAGGCCGAAATCGGCCGCCCCTTCACCTGGACCGCGTTGATGCAGACCGCCGATGGCGGGCATCGCGCGTCGGCCGCGCTGCATGCCGAACGCTATGCGAAGGGCGCCAGGGTGCATCCGCAGGTGTCGTGCCGGCCGATCGTGTCGATGACCACGCTGCGCACCGCCTTTGCGATGCGCGCGGCGTCGATGCTGGCACTCGAAGGCAAATCGGATGCCGAGCGGATAGCCGCCTTCCGCGATCCGGCGTGGCGCGCGACGGTGAAGACCGAACTGGCTAATTACGCCTTCACAATCAGCTGGGATCGCTGGACGATATCCGAATCGCCGACGTCGCCCGAACTGGAGGGGATGACGGTGGAGGCGCTGGCGAAGCGGCTGGGCGTCGACGGGCTGGACGCGGCGATCGACCTTGCGCTGGCCGATGGCCTCGCGACGCGCTTCACCGTGGTGCAGGTCAATTATGAGGAGGATGAGGTCGCCAAGCTGCTGCGGATCGACGGCGCAGTGCTGGGCCTGGCGGATTCGGGCGCGCATCCCGACCAGATTTGCGACGCGATCCTGCCGACCGACCTGCTGGGCAAATGGGTGCGCGACAAGAAGGTGCTGCCGATCGAGACGGCGGTGCGCAAGCTGACCGGCGAACTGGCCGATCTGTTCGGGCTCGATCGCGGCTATCTGAAGGTCGGCGCACCGGCGGACATCACGGTGTTCGATCCCGCGACGATCGGTCCGGGGCCGGTGCGGCGCGTGTACGACCAGCCGGCGGGCGGCGAACGGCTGATCGCCGACCGCGCGACCGGGCTGACGCACATGCTGGTCAACGGCGTGCCGATCCGACGCGACGGCGCGGCGCTGGCACGCGGTGCGGCCGGTGGACCGGGGATGATGTTGCGGGGGTAACTTGATCCTCCCCCGGAGGGGGAGGGGGACCGCCCGAAGGGTGGTGGAGGGGTAATCGTCGCAAGGAGTGCGCTGGAGACGATAAGTACCGTTGCCGGCCAATACCCCTCCACCGCTGCGCGGTCCCCCTCCCCCTCCGGGGGAGGATCTGAAGAGGACGCACCTGTGGCGTAGAATCAGGACAGGGATCGGTCGGCGCGTCCTTCCGCGGGCATCCGGGTTGGACATGTCGTGTGTTCAGGGCCGGCTTTCATGGGGTCCGGGGGCGGAGCAAGCCCCGCGTGCGGAATCGAAAGCCGGTTGTCAGGCGGCTTTCCCGATATCGGTGGCGTCCGATGGTCGGATCGGGGCTACCCGGGATACGCCCGAAGGCGCAGTGGATCGGCCCTGTCTTTTCTTCGCACCATAGCCGCCGCGATCGGCGGACAGTCCCAAGCCGGCCGGATGTTGCGAAGCTTCGGCTGAACCGGATGACTTCGCGCCGACCGTTCGGCCCGGTGCGGAGCAAGCGCTAAGCTCCGGGCCGGTCCTGCATCCCGTTCGCTTGTACCGAGCGACAGGATGGGTGACGATTTAACCCAATTGGTTCTCGTTGTCAAGAGAATGTTCCGTAAATGTTCTGATGGCGCGAACTGCGCGATTTGAAGCTGGTCGTCGACCTCCCCTCCGTCGCCTCCCCCTAGATGGGGTCGACCGCCTCTCTATCCGCGCCTATGCACCGCTCCATGAAGACGATCCTCCTCGCGCTGGCCGCAACCGCCGCCGCGCCCGCCCTCGCCCAGAACACCGATCCCGCCCGCATCGAACAGACGGTGCGCACATTGGCGTCCGACATTTTCGAAGGGCGCGCGCCGGGGACGGCGGGCGAGGAGCGGACGATCGGCTATCTGATCGCGCGTTTTCAGGATCTGGGGCTGGAGCCGGCGGGGCCGGACGGGCAGTGGACCCAGACGGTGCCGTTGCTCCACACGAAGCTGGGCGCGGGCGCGATGCGCTTCGACAGCCCCAAGGGCGTGGTTCCGGCCGAGCAGCTGAAGGACGTCTATGTCTCGACCATCCGGCCGGATGACGCCGCGAAGATTGCCGGTGCGCCGGTCGTGTTCATCGGCCACGGCGTCAAGGCGCCCGAGCGCAAGTGGGACGATTTCAAGGGCGCGGACCTGAAGGGCAAGGTTGTGATCTTCCTGGTCAACGACCCCGATTTCGCCGCGCAGCCGGGCGAGCCGGTGGCGGGCAAGTTCGGCGGGCGGACGATGACCTATTATGGCCGCTGGACCTACAAGTTCGAGGAAGCGGCACGGCAGGGCGCGGTCGGCGCGCTGATCGTCCATGAGAGCGCGGGGGCGGGCTATGGCTGGAACGTCGTGGTCAGCAGCGGGGGCGAGAATTACGACATCGTCCGCGCACCCGACAAATTGAGCAGCCTTGCGCTGCAGGGGTGGATTGCGGGCGATGCGGCGACGAAACTGTTCGCGTCGGCGGGGCTCGATCTGGCCAAGCTGCAGGTCGCGGCGCGCAAGGCGAACTTCAAGCCGGTGCCGCTGCCGGGCGTGACCTTCACCGCCGACGTGCCCGTGACGCACGAGCAGGTCGACAGCCGCAACGTGCTGGCGAAGATTCCGGGCACGACGAAGGCCGACGAGGTCGTGATGATCGGCGCGCACTGGGATGCCTATGGGCGCGGCAAGCCCGACGCGCAGGGCCGGGTATTCCGCAGCGGCGCGAATGACGACGCGCTGGGCATCGCCGGCATGTTCGAAATTGCGCGCGCGATGAAGGCAGGGCCGGCGCCCAAGCGCAGCGTCGTCTTCGCGGCGTGGACGGCCGAGGAGCGCGGTCTGCTGGGGTCCGAATATTATGCGGCGAACCCGACGGTGCCGGCGGCGAAGACCGTCGCGAACCTCGCGATCGACATCCTGCAGACCGCTGGTCCTGCGAACGACGTGGTGCTGGTCGGCAAGGGGCAGAACAGCCTGGAGGACGATATGGCGCGGGTCGCCGCGACGCAGGGCCGCACGGTGACGCCCGAAAGCCTGCCCGAGCGCGGGCTGTTCTACCGCGCCGACCATTTCAGCTTCGCCAAGCGCGGGGTGCCGACCCTGCTGCTGATGGGCATTGCGGGCGCATCCGACCTGAAGACCGGCGGCGTCGCAGGCGGGCAGGCGTGGATCGATGCCTATACCGGCCAATGCTATCATCAGGCGTGCGATGCGTGGTCGCCCGAATGGAATCTGGCCGGCGCGGTGCAGGACATCGATCTGGTCGGCACGATCGGCGCCGAGCTGGCCAATTCGGATACGTGGCCGACGTGGAAGGCGGGATCCGAGTTCAAGGCCATCCGCGACAAGAGCCTGAGCGCGACGGCCAAGTGAGGATGCGGGGGGCGATCATCGCGGCGTTGGCGATCGCGGCGCTGGCATCGCCGCTGCATGCGGCGACGCCCCCGAAGCGGATCGTCTCGCTCAACCTGTGCGCCGACCAGCTGATCCTGACGCTGGCCGATCGATCGCAGATTGCCGGCCTGACGCGCAACGCCGCCAAGACCAATATGTCGGCCGAGGCGGCGCGGACCAAGGGGCTGCGCATCCTGGGCACGTCGGCCGAGCAGATATTGGAGATCGACCCCGATCTGGTCGTCGGCATCCCCGCGCGGCGCAACGCGATCCTGCAGGCGCTAAAGATGCGCAAATATCCGGCGGTCGACCTGAAAAGCGCCGACACGCTGGAGGATATCTACGCATCGATCCGCACCGTATCCGATGCGGTGGGCCACGCCGATCGCGGCGAGGCGATGATCGCGCGGATGGAGGCCGATCTTGCGCGGATGCCGAAGCTGGGGCGCGGGCGCGTCGCGGTCTATTATCAGCGGCGCGGCTATGTGACCGGCACAGGCACTTTGGTCGACGATCTGATGCAGCGCGTGGGGCTGGTCAATCTGGCGCAGAAGCTCGGCAAATCGACGCTGAGCCAGATGAGCCTGGAGGAGATGGTGGCGGCGCGGCCCGACTTCCTGATCGTCGAAAGCGCGACCGACAAGGTGACCGATCAGGGGACCGAGATGCTCCACCACCCGGCGCTCGATTCGATACCCCGGCTGCACATTCCCGAGGCGTGGACCGTGTGCGGCGGTCCGGCCTATACCAAGGCGGTGCACACGCTGACCGAGCAGTTGAAGCGTTACCGCTGAAATGCTCCCCATCCCCCCCCACCGGATTGACGCACCGCGCCCAAAGGCGTAGCAGCCGCGCCGCGACAGGTTCCCCGGCGACGGGGATGAAAAGGGAATGGGGTTCAAGACCCCGGCTGCCCCTGCAACTGTGAGCGGCGAGCCATCGCGCCATCAAGCCATTGGGGTTCCGGCCCTGAGAAGGCGGCGCGAAACAAGGCGATGACCCGCAAGCCAGGAGACCTGCCCGTCGCGGTCGTCTTTCGTGCGGACAGGGTGTGCCGGGCGGACGGGGGTTAACCCGAGTGACGACAGATCCGGGCCGTGTTCGCACGGGGGATAGGTCGTGCTTGCGCGCCCAACCCTCCGACGAACGCGATCCCTTTGTCTTGGGGCTAGACGTTCGATGTTGAAATATTCGTTTCTGATCTCCCTCCTGCTCTCCACCACGGCCTATGCCGAGGAGCAGGAAGCACCGCAGCCGGACGCGGCAGCGGAGGCCGATGCCTCTACGATCCTTGTGACCGCGACGCGCATCGCGACGCCCGCCGAGAAGGTGCCGGTTTCGGTCACCGTGCTCGACAAGGCGGCGATCGACCGCAGCCAGGATATGGGCGTGACCGAACTGCTGCAGCGCACGCCGGGCGTCAGCGTGTCGCGCAACGGCGGCTATGGCACCGCGACCTCGCTGCGCATTCGCGGCGCCGAAGCCGACCAGACCGTGGTGGTGATCGACGGCGTGAAGCTGAACGATCCTTCGTCGGCGGGCGGCGGCTACAACTTCGCCAACCTGCTGGTGGGCGATGCTTCGCGGATCGAGGTGCTGCGCGGGCCGCAATCGATCCTATGGGGCAGCCAGGCGATCGGCGGCGTCGTGAACGTCGTCACCGCGATGCCGCAGAAGGCGATCGAAGGCAGCTTCGATGTCGAGGCCGGATCGCGCGAGACGGCCAGCGCGCGCGCCGCCGTGGGCGGCAAGCAGGGCGCGCTGAGCTGGCGTCTGGGCGGGCAGGTTTTCACCACCGACGGCATTTCCGCGATCGCCCCGTCCTTCGGCGGGCGCGAAAAGGACGGCTATCGCAACCGCAACCTGAGCGGTCGCGTCGAAGTGGCGATCACCGAGAACGTCACCGCCGATTTCCGCAGCTATTATTCGAAGGGCCGCACCGAGATCGATTCGACCAGCGCCGACAACCCGGCCTATGCGCTCAATCGCGAGTTCGTGGGCTATGCCGGCCTGAAGATCGACCTGCTCGACAAGCGGCTGCGCAATCGCATCGCTTATGGCTATACCGACACCGATCGCGACAATTTCGATCCGCGCAACCAGCGGACCAAGACGTTCGACAGCGCCGGCAAGAACGAGCGTTTCGAATATCAGGGCAGCTTCGCGATCGCCGACGGATGGACCGCTTTGTTCGGCGCGGAAAATGAGCGTTCGCGCTTCCGCAGCGTATCCCCGCCCGCCTCGCTCGCCACGCCGATCCCGGCGGCCGCGCGCGGCAAGGCCGAGATCACCAGCTTCTACGGCCAGCTGCTGGCCGAGCCGATTGCGGGGCTGAGCCTGAACGTCGGTCTGCGCAACGACGATCATAGCCGCGCGGGCAACAAGACGCTGTTTTCGGCGGGTGGCGCCTGGTCGTTGCCGACCGGCACGATCATCCGCGCGGCCTATGGCGAAGGCTTCAAGGCGCCGACTTTGTACCAGCTGTTTTCGGAGTTCGGGAATCAGGCGCTCGCCCCCGAAGAGGCCGATGGCTGGGAAGCGGGCGTCGAGCAGAAGCTGATGGACGGCAAGCTGAGCTTCGGCGCGACCTATTTCGAGCGGACCACGACCAACCAGATCGTGTTCAACAGCTGCACCGCGACATCGACCCTGCCGATCTGCTTCCAGCCGGGCAGCACCACGATCCGCCGTTCGGGTTACTATCTGAACGTCGCGCGCGCCGAGGCGCACGGGATCGAAGCGCAGGCTTCGCTGCAGCCGATCGAAGGGCTGATCATCGACGGCAATTACAGCTGGACGGTGGCCGAGGATCGTTCGAAGGGCACGACCACCTTCGGCAAGTGGCTGCCGCGTCGCCCGCGCAATCAGGCGAACGGATCGATCAGCTATCGCTGGCCGATGGGCCTGACGACGGGCGGTGCGATCCGCTGGTCGGGCCACAGCTTCGACAACGCGTCGAACGCCCAGCGGCTCGACGGCTATACGCTGGTCGATCTGCGCGCCGAGCTGGAGCTGTCCGAACAGTTCCGCCTGTTCGCCCGCGTCGAGAATCTGTTCGACAAGGATTATATGACCGCGTTCCGGTACGGCACGCTGGGTCGCAGCATCTATGCGGGCTTCCGGGGCCGCTTCTGATGCCCGCGCCCGCCGTCGATCATCCGATCGAGAAGCGGGTCACGAAAGTGGACGGCCGGACCGAGGAGGTCTGGCCGCTTCCGCTCGATCGCGACTGGCTGTTCGCGCTGTTTTCCGAACTGTTCGACGATCATTGGGACAAGCTGACCTGGGGTCCGCTGATCCCCGGCGCGGCGTACGAACTCAAATGCCCCGGCAAGCCCGAGAAGATCACGCTGTCGAAGCTGGGCTATTTCACCTGCCACTGGGGCGCGAAGGGGCATTTCCACCTGTGCCTGGGCGCGGGGCCGGCAATGGCGCCCGAGGATGCGATCAAACGCAGCCCCGCGCGGGTCGAGCTGGTCCGCCGGCTCGATGTCGACGAGATGCCGATTTCGTGGAGCATCCGCATGTTCAACGGCGCGGGCGATCCGCAGATCTCGATCTATCTGCCCAACCCTTTCCTGCGCCCCGAAGACCGGATCGCCGACGAGCCCGACTGGGATCGCCTGACGCTCTGGAACGACCTGTTCCCCCGCCTGACCGGCCAGCCGACCGACGGCCGCGACCGGATGGGCAAGGGCTATGCAAAGACCACGACCAACTGAAAGGACCGATGAATGACGACGACCCTGTCCAAATCCGGCGCCTCGATGCTCTGGATCCTGTTGCTGACAGCCGCGAGCACGGTGACGACGCTCGCGCTCGCCTGCGCCACCCCCTTCCCTTCGCTGGCAGCACTCGCCGCCGTCCACATGCGCCGCCGCGACGGGATCGCGACGATGCTGTTCGCCTGGGCCGCGAGCCAGGCGGTGGGCTTCGGCCTGCTCCACTATCCGCACGAGGCGACGACCTTCGCGTGGGGCGGCGCACTGGGCGTCGGCTCGGTCGCGTCTTTGCTGGCGGCGCGGACGCTGCTGCCGCGTTTTGCCGAGGCACCGGTGTGGGCGCGGCTAGCCATCGCCTATGTCGCGGGCTTCCTGGGCTTCAAGCTGGCGATGCTGGCGGCGGCGCTGGTGCTGGGCGGGGTTCACACCGCGGTCGATCCGATGATCATGGCCAACCAGTTCGTGCGGAACGCGGCTATCCTTGCCGGGCTTTATGCGCTTTATCGCGGGCTGCTGGCGCTGGGCGTGCCGGCGGCTCCGGTCGAGGCGACCGCGTAAACGGGAGGGCGGGCGATGCTCCGGCCAGTGAAGAACGGCCCGGCGGTGGTGGCATGCAACACATGCCGCCATTCGCCCACGTCGCGCGAGGATAATGAAGGCGTGCGCGGCGGCGCGCGCCTTGCCGCCGCGCTCCATGCGGTGAAGGCCGGCGACGATCGTTATGCGGGCGTCGAGGTGCAGGAAATGCCCTGCCTGTTCGCGTGCAGCGAGTTTTGCACCGTCCATCTGCGCGCGCCGGGCAAGGTGAGTTACGTGCTGGGCCGCTTCACCCCCGATGAGGAGGCGGCGCGCGCGATCCTCGATTACGCCGTCCATTATGCCGACAGCGAACATGGCCGCGTACCCTTTTCGCAATGGCCGGCGGGGGTGAAGGGCCATTTCATCACCCGTTCCCCGCCCGAAGGATATGTCGCGGAATGACGTTCGCCAGCATCGAAACGTTCGAGACGGCCCTCGCCAGCCTGACGCAGCCCGATGCGGCGGCGATTGCGGCAGCGCAGGCGCGGCAGGCGCAACTGACCAAGCCGGCGGGCTCGCTGGCGCGGCTGGAGGAGATCGCGATCTTCTTCGCGGGCTGGCAGGGGCGCGAGCGGCCGCGGATCGATCGCGGGCGCGTGGCCGTGTTCGCGGGCAATCATGGCGTGACCGTCCACGGCGTCAGCGCCTTTCCCGCCGACGTGACCGTGCAGATGGTCGCCAACTTTCGCGCAGGCGGTGCTGCGATCAACGCGCTGGCCAAGGCGGCGGACCTTGAGCTGATCATCGTGCCGATCGATCTCGACACGCCGACCGCAGATTTCACCGTGGCGCCGGCGATGAGCGAGGCGGAATGCCTCGCGGCGCTGTCCGCCGGGGCCGAGGCGGTCGAACCCGGCCTCGACCTGATCGTGGTGGGCGAGATGGGGATCGGCAATTCCACAGCCGCCGCCGCGCTGGCCACGCGCAGCTTTGGCGGCGCGGTGGCCGACTGGACCGGGCCGGGCACCGGGCTGGACGGTGCGGGGATTGCGCGCAAGATCGCGGTGATCGAACGCGCCTTGCAGCACCACGGATCGGCGCCGATGACGCCTTTCGAAACCTTGCGCCGCGTGGGCGGACGCGAGATCGCCGCGATTGCGGGTGCGATACTGCGCGCGCGGCAACTGGGCATCCCGGTGGTGCTGGACGGCTTCATCGCGAGTTCGGCGATCGCGCCGCTGGCCGCCGCCAATCCGGGTGTCACCGCGCACTGCATCGCCGGCCATTGTTCAGCCGAGCCGGGGCATCAGAAATTGCTCGATCAGCTGGGCCTCAATCCTCTGCTGCGCCTGAACATGCGGCTGGGCGAAGCGAGCGGCGGCGCGGTGGCGGTGAACATCATCCGATCGGCGCTGGCCGCACACGCCCAAATGGCGACCTTTGCCGAAGCGGCCGTATCCGGCAGGGAATGACCGACTTCGCCCTCTATCTGATCCGGCATGGCGCGCCCGAGACGCCCGGATTGCTGATGGGGCGCAGCGACGGCATGCCGACGCCCGCCGGGATCGCCGCGTGCGTCGAGCAGGCGGACAATCTCGACTTCGAAACGCTGATCGCGTCCGATCTTGCCCGGTCGCGACTGGCGGCCGAGGCGATCGGGGCGCGGCGAAATATCGCCCCGGTCATCGATCCGCGTTGGCGCGAACTCGATTTCGGCGATTGGGACGGGCAAGCGGCGTCGGCGGTTCCACCCGATGCGCTGGCGCAATTCTGGAGCGATCCGGACGCCAATCCGCCCCCCAATGGCGAAAAATGGTCGGCGCTGCTGACGCGCGTCGGCGCGGCGATAGAGGCGATCGACCCCAGCCCGACCCTGATCGTGACACATGGCGGCGCGATGCGGGCCGCGCTTTCCTATCTGTGCGGCTTCGACCAACGCCAGATCTGGAGCTTCGAACTTGGCTATGCCGCCTTGATCTCGCTGCGCATCTGGCCGGGCGAGCGACGTTCGGCGCAGATCGTCGGGCTTTGGCCGTGAAGCGCCTGATCGTCGCCATCCAGTTCCTGACGCGCCTGCCGACGCCGCGCGTCGCCACGTCCGACGAAGATTTCGTGGGATCGATGCGCTGGTTTCCCGCGGTCGGCCTGATCATCGGCGCGATCGTGGCGGCGGGCGGCTGGGCCGGGGCGTGGATCGATCCGTGGGTCGGCGCGCTGGCGGCGCTGCTGTTGTGGATCGGCGTGACGGGGGCGCTGCACCTCGATGGCCTCGGCGACATCGCCGATGCGAGCGGGGCGGCGCACAAGGATCGCGAGCGGATGATCGCGGTGATGAGCGATCCGCATGTCGGCAGCTTCGGCGTGGTGGCGATCGCACTGCAGATCGCGGCGAAGCTGGTGCTGCTGCACGGTGCCGTCGCGGGGCAATTGTGGTGGGCAATCGCGCTGATCCCGTTCGCCGCGCGGATCGGGCCGCTGCTGTGGTCCCGCCTGTTGCCGCCGCTTCACGCGGGGCTGGCCGCGCGGTTCGCGCATGTGATCCGGCCGGTGCACCTGGCCATCTGGGCGGGGGCGTTGCTGATCGCGTGCTGGTTCGCGCCCGCCCTTGTCGCGGCGCCGGTGGCGATGCTGGCATGGGGCGCGTGGCTGCGGCGGCGGATCGGGGGGATTTCGGGCGACGGGCATGGCGCGGGGATCGAGTTGGTCGAGAGCGCGCTGCTTCTGATCGCGCTGGTGGTGGCGCGGATCGCATGAGCGATCGGTGGACCTGGCATGGCGGCGGGCTGACGGCGGCGCGCGCGCATTATGGCGATGGCGACTGGATCGACCTTTCGACCGGCATCAACCCGCATCCGTGGGCGGGCGTGGATGCGCTGACATTCGACTGGCAGCGCCTGCCCGACGAAAGCGGCCTGCGCGATCTGGAGGTCGCGGCGGCGGCGCATTTCGGGGCGGAGCCGGCTTATGTCTGCGCGGTGCCGGGGAGCGAGATCGGGCTGCGGCTGACCGGGCAATTGCTGGGCGAAAGCGGGCTGTGGGCCGAGCCGGCCTATCGCACGCATGGCGACGTTCTGCGCGATGCGCGGCCTTTGCCCTTCGACCGGATCGACGCGGCGGACGGGCGGTCGCTAATCCTCGCCAATCCGAACAATCCCGACGGGCGGCTGATCGATCGCGCTGCGATGCGCGATCTGCTGGCGCGGCGGGGCGAAGGTTGGTTGCTGATCGACGAAGCCTTTGCCGATGCGCATTCCGAGTGCAGCTTGGTGGGCGAAGTTGGCGATCGGCGGCTGATCGTGTTTCGGTCGTTCGGGAAGTTTTTCGGGCTGGCCGGGGTGCGGCTGGGCTTCGTGATCGGGCCGCGTGCGATCGTCGATCGGCTGCGCGCGCTGATCGGGGCGTGGCCGCTGTCGGCGGCGGCGGTGGCGATCGGGGCGGCGGCCTATCGCGATCGGGACTGGATCGATCGGACCGGCCCTTTGCTGCGCAACGATGCAGCAGCACTCGACAGGTTGCTGTGCCAGCGCGGCTATGTGCCGCAGGGCGCGTGCCCGCTGTTCCGGCTGATCGAGACCAAAGATGCGCGCGATCTGTTCGAGCGGCTGGCGATGGCAAAAATCCTGACGCGGCCGTTCGCCGAACATCCGCGCTGGCTGCGGATCGGCCTGCCGGGCGGGGCGGACGAACTCGCGCGGCTCGACGCGGCGCTGGGCGGTGTTTGAGCCGATTGCCCTCGGCGCGCTGATCCTCGATGCGGGGATCGGCTGGCCCGCGTGGCTCTATCGCCGGATCGGTCATCCGGTCGGCGGCTTCGCCCGGATCATCGGGACGTGCGAGCGGCGGTGGAACCGGCCAGATATCAGCGAAAGCGGGCGACAGTTCGCGGGCATCGCGACGGTGCTGATCCTGATCGCTGTTGCGGGCGGTGCGGGTTGGATACTGCAGGCGCTGGCGATGCAGCTGCCGTTCGGCTGGGTGGTCGTGGCGCTGCTCGCCTTTCCGGCGCTGGCACAGCGCAGCCTGTTCGATCATGTACGCCCGGTCGCGAGGGCGCTGGCGGCAGGCGATCTGGAGGGCGCGCGACGGGCGGTCGGGATGATCGTGGGGCGCGATACGGCGCAGCTCGACGAAGCGGGCGTGGCGCGGGCGGCGATCGAGAGTCTGGCGGAGAGTTTCTGCGACGGGATCGCCGCGCCCCTGTTCTGGCTACTGCTGCTCGGCCTGCCGGGCGTGTGGGCGTATAAGGCAATCAACACCGCCGACAGCCTGATCGGGCACAAGGAGGAACGCTGGCGCGCCTTTGGCTGGGCGGCGGCGCGGACCGACGATGTGCTGAACCTGATCCCGGCGCGGATCGCGGGGGTGGCGATCTGCGTCGCGGGCTTGGTCGGGTGGCGGACGATGTTGCGCGATGCCGGCAAGCATGCGTCGCCCAATGCCGGATGGCCCGAGGCGGCGATAGCGGGAGCATTGGGCGTGCGTCTGGCGGGGCCGATTGCCTATGACGGGGTGTTAGCTGACAAGGCATGGATCGGCGACGGGCGGACCGATGCGGACGCGGGTGATGTGCACCGTGCGTTGGCGGTCTATGTGCGGGCGTGTCTGTTGCTGTGGGTGATTGCGGGAGTGTGTGCATGACGTCGCTGCTGGTTCTGGGGGGCGCGCGATCGGGCAAGAGCCGCCATGCGCAGGCGCGGGCCGAGGCGATCGAGGGCGAGTTGGTGTTCGTGGCGACGGCGCAAGCTTTCGATGACGAGATGCGCGAGCGGATCGGCCACCATCAGGCCGATCGCGGGCCGCGCTGGCGCACGATCGAGGAGCCGATCGATGTGGTCGGCGTGATCGGTGCCGAGGCGGGGCCGGGGCGCGTGCTGCTGATCGACTGTCTGACGCTGTGGACGTCCAACCTGATGTTCGCCGAACGCGATATCGCAGTCGAGGCGACGGCGCTGGCCGATGCGATCGGACGCGCCGGTGGCCCCGTCATCCTCGTCGCGAACGAGGTGGGGCTGGGCATCGTGCCCGACAATGCGCTCGCCCGTCGCTTCCGCGACGCCGCCGGGACCGTCAATCAGGCGGTCGCGGCGGCGGTGGACGAGGCGTTGTTCATGGCCGCTGGGCTGCCCCTCCGGCTCAAGTAATTACTTCTTCTCCTGCTTCTGAAGCAGTTTCGCGCGATCGGCGACATAGGCGCGCAGATCCTCGGCATCGGCGGGGGTCAGATATTTGCCGAAGCCGATCATGCCGCGTTCCTTGAGCGCGCCGTCGATCACCACCGACTTCCACGCGGCCGCGTCGGTCAGCACCGCCGAACGGCGCAGATCGGGGACGACCCCGCTCGAGATCGCGCCGGGGCCGTGGCAGACCCAGCAGTCGCGTTCGAACAGGTGGCGGCCGTGCGTGACCTGCGCGTCGCTGAACTTTTCGGCGGGCGGATTGGCGGGCGCCCAGGGGATGTGGTCGATCTTCGGCAAAGCCGCCTTCGCGCCCAGCCGGAACACATAGATGCGGCCGTTCGGGCGCGGGATCGGATTGTCGTTGAAGGCGGAGGTCAGCGCATAGGCGCCGCCATAGCCGCCCGCGACCGCGATATATTGCGCGCCATCCAGTTCGAAGCTGATCGGTGCGGCCATGATCGGCATGCCGAGGTTCATCGTCCACAGCACCTTGCCGCTATCGGCCGCAAAGGCGCGCAGATTGCCCTTGGTATCGCCCTGGAAAACGAGGTTGCCCGCGGTGGTCAGCAGCCCGCTGTTCCACGGTTCGGCATAGTCGAAGCCCCACGCCTCGCGCTGCCGGATCGGATCCCATGCGATCAGACGACCGCCGAGCAATTTGCGCGTCGCCGCGAAGGTCGCGGGATCGTCGGGCGGAGAGGTATCGTCGGTCTTGAGGCCGAGATTCCAGCGGCCGGGGCGGATCGCGAAGTTCGCATCGTCCTGATAGCCGAACAAAGCCTTGTTGCCCGGAATATAGGCGAGGCCAGTCTGGGGGCTGAACGCCATTGGCTGCCAGTTGTGCGCGCCCAGGGCGCCGGGGGTGACGACCACCGCCTTGCCGCCTTCGTAGCGCGCTTCGGGGTTTTCGATCGGGCGGCCGGTCTTGAGATCGTAACCCGTCGCCCAGTTCACATCGACATAGTTCTTGGCCGAGATCAGCTTGCCGTCGGTGCGATCGACCACGAAGAAGAAGCCGTTCTTCGGCGCCTGCATCAGCACCTTGCGCGGTTTGCCGTCGATGACGAGCGTCGCCAGCGTGATCGTCTGGGTATGGGTGTAGTCCCAGCTTTCGCCGGGCGTGCCCTGATAATGCCAGCGATATTCGCCGGTATCGGGATCGAGCGCGACGATCGACGAGAGGAACAGATTGTCCCCCTTGCCGTCGCTGCGCAGCTTGTGATTCCACGGGCTGCCGTTGCCGACGCCCAGATAGAGCTGGTCGAGTTCGGCATCGTAGACGATCGAATCCCAGACGGTGCCGCCGCCGCCATTCTTCCAATATTGGCCGAACCACGTCTGGCCCGCTTTTTCGGCGAAGACCTTGTCCGACGCGGCATGATCGGGGCCGTCGGCGGGGTTGCCGGGGACGGTGTAGAAACGCCACGCCTGCTTGCCCGTCTGCGCATCATAAGCGGTGACGTAACCGCGCGCACCAAGCTCCGCGCCGCCATTGCCGATGACGACCCGGCCCTTCACGATGCGCGGGGCGCCGGTGATCGTATAGGTTTTCGACTGATCGACGGTGACGACCGACCACACGACCTTGCCCGTCTTTATGTCGAGCGCGACGAGGCGGCCGTCGAAGGTGCCGACATAGAGTTTGTTGTCGTAGAGCGCGGCGCCGCGATTGCCGACGTCGCAGCACCCCTTGGCGCCATATTCGCCGGGCACCTTGGGATCATAGAACCACAGCTGCTTCCCGGTCTTCGCATCGAGGGCATAGACCTTTGACCAGGCAGTCGTGACGTAGAGGACGCCGCGATATTCGAGCGGGGTAGATTCCTGCGCGCGGTTCGTATCGAACTCATGCGACCAGGCGAAGCCGAGGCCACCGACCGTCGTGTCGTTGATCGCGGTCAGCCGGCTGAAACGCTGTTCGTCGAAGGTGCCGCCATAGGTGACCCAGTCGCCCGGATCCTGCGTCGCCGCGAGCAAGCCGGACCAGGGATTATCGGGCTTGGGCGGAGGAGCGTTCGAACAGCCCGAGATCAGGGCGGTCATCACCACGGCAGCCATCGCCGCCAGCCACGCTGCGCGCATTCAAAGCTCTCCCTCGTCCCATCGGCCGGTCATGCGCCGGCTTTTCCGATACTAGATCGGAAAAGCGGCCGGCCTTCAAGACATGGTGAGTATCTGCCCACTCAATCCTCCCCCGCCAGGGGGAGGTGTCAGCGCAAGCTGACGGAGGGGGAGGATGCGATGATCCAGAGTTGGCTGCCGCCCTCCCCCTCCGTCGCCTTCGGCGCCACCTCCCCCTGGCGGGGGAGGATTAGAGGGTTGCTTAGTGATCGGCGGGACTGTGGACGCCGATGCCGGTTTCGGAGCGGACGCGCTGGACGGCGTAGCCCGCCTTGTCGATCGCGGCGCGGGGGGATTTGTCGAGCAGCGAGATTAGCCAGATCGCGATGAAGCCCGCGGGCACCGAGAACAAGGCCGGCGAGCTGTAGGGGAAGATCGCGCTTTCATAACCGAACACCGCGACCCAGATCACCGGTGACAGCACCGTCAGCACGAAGGCGGTGAGCAGGCCGATCGCCCCGCCCCACGCCGCGCCCTTCGTCGTGCAATCTTTCCACAGCAGCGACATCACCAGCACCGGGAAATTGCCCGAGGCGGCGAGCGCGAAAGCGAGGCTGACCATGAAGGCGACGTTCTGCTTTTCGAAGACGATGCCCAGGATGATCGCCGATATGCCGAGCAGGATCGTGGTCGCGCGCGAGACGCGCAATTCCTTCGCCGGATCGGCATCGCCCTTGCGGATCACGCTGGCATAGATGTCGTGCGAGATCGCGGAGGCGGCCGAGAGAGTCAGCCCGGCCACCACTGCGAGGATCGTCGCGAAGGCGACCGCCGAGATGAAGCCGAGGAACAGGTTACCGCCGATCGCGTGCGCCAGATGCATCACCGCCATGTTGCCGCCACCGCGCAGCGTGGCCGTAGCGACGTCGACATAATCGGGATTGAACGAGATCATCACGATCGCGCCGAAGCCGAGGATGAAGGTGAGCGCGTAGAAATAGCCGATCCAGACGGTCGCCCACAGGATCGACTTGCGCGCCTCACGCGCGTCCGGAACCGTGAAGAAGCGCATCAGGATGTGCGGCAGGCCGGCGGTGCCGAGCATCAGCGCGAAACCGAAGGACAGGGCCGAGATCGGATCCTTGATGAAGCCGCCCGGCCCCATGATCGCGCGGCCCTTCGCCGCCGCCTCATCGGGCGCAAGGCCGCTGTCGAGCGCGAGCTTGGTCTTCACGCCGACCGCCTTGGCGAACAAAGCCTCGAACGAGAAGCCGACATGCGCCATGACGCCGAGGACGAGGAAGGTGGCGCCGAGCAGCAGCATCACTGCCTTGATAATCTGCACCCACGATGTCGCGCGCATCCCGCCGAACAGGACATAGACCATCATCAGGCCACCCACGACGGTGATCGCGTAGATATAGGGCAGGCCGAACAGCAGCTGGATCAACTGCCCCGCGCCGACCATCTGGGCGATCAAGTAGAAGGCGACGACGAGCAAGGTGCTGACCGCCGCGAAGCTGCGCACCGGCCCCTGCAGGAAGCGATAGGAGGCGACGTCGGCGAAGGTGAACTTGCCGAGGTTGCGCAGCTTTTCGCCGATCAGGAACAGCACGATCGGCCAGCCGACGAGGAAGCCGATCGCGTAGATCAGCCCGTCATAGCCGTCGTTGAAGATCTGCGACGTGATGCCGAGGAAGGATGCGGCCGAACAATAATCGCCCGCCATCGCCAGCCCGTTCTGGAAACCGGTGATGCCGCCGCCGGTGTAGAAATCCGAGACGGTGCGTGTGCGCCGCGCGGCCGTGGCGGTGATCCACAGGGTCGCCGCGACGAAGCCCGCGAACATCAGGATCGCGGTCCAGTTGGTCGGTTGCTGCGTGATGGTGCCGTGGATGCCGGCCTGTGCGGCGGTGGCACCGCCCAGCAGAGCGACGAGCGCGATCGCGGCGCGGATCATGCGTCGACGTCCTTCAACAGTTCGGCGACGCGCGCGTCATAGGTGCTGTTGGCGCGGCGGACATAGACCGCGCAGATGATCACCGTGCCCAGCAACATCGCCGCGCCCAGCACGACCGCGATGCTGGTCGCCCCGCCCGCGATCGGCGTCGCCATGAAAGGTTTGTCGAATGCGATCAGCGAGATGAAGCTGGAATAGACCAGCACCGTGATCGCCGTCAGCGTCCACGAAAAACGCTGCCGATCGCGCACCAGCGCGACGTAGCGGGGATCGGCGGCGATGCGCGCTTCGACGGCGGCGCCATCGGCAGGATCAGGGATCGACATGCACCCTTCATCGGCGACGCCGCGGCCATTGGCAACAGCGGCCTTGCGCATCCGGCATAGCAGCTTTTCGCCGCGAAGCCCCTTGCGTATATTGTTATAGATATATATCAAATAAGATGTTGGGGCTGAAATCGGAATTTGAAAATGGCACAAGCCGCGCAGCCGCTGGCTGGCATCAAGGTCGTCGAGTTCACGCACATGGTGATGGGGCCTTCGGCCGGCGTGATCCTGGCCGATCTCGGCGCGGACGTGATCAAGGTCGAGCCGGTCGGCGGCGACCATACGCGCGAGCTGCTGGGATCGGGCGCGGGCTATTTCCCGATGTTCAACCGCAACAAGCGCAGCATCTGCCTGGACCTGAAAAGCCCCGCCGGCCTCGATGCGGCGAAGCGGCTGGCGAAGGGCGCCGACATCCTGATCGAGAATTTCCGTCCCGGCACGCTCACCCGGCTGGGTCTCGGTTATGAGGCGCTGTCGGCCGAGAATCCCGGCCTGATCTATTGTTCGGCCAAAGGCTTTTTGCCCGGTCCCTATGAGGAGCGGACCGCGCTGGACGAGGTGACGCAGATGATGGGCGGCCTCGCATACATGACCGGCCCGCCCGGTCGCCCCTTGCGCGCCGGATCGTCGGTCATCGACATTACCGGCGGCATGTTCGGCGTGATCGGCATCCTTTCCGCACTCGAGCAGCGGCACCGCACCGGCGAAGGATGCGAGGTCAAATGCTCGCTGTTCGAAACCACCGCCTTCCTGGTGGGGCAGCATATGGCGCAGAAGGCGGTGACGGGTAAGGCCGCGCAGCCGATGCCGGTCCGCATCTCCGCCTGGGCGATCTACGACGTGTTCGAAACGCTGCGCACCGACGAGCAACTGTTCGTCGGCGTGGTGAGCGACGGCCAGTGGCGCACCTTCTGCGAAGCCTTTGCGCTGGACGATCTGGGCGCGAACGAAGCCTATCGCCTGAACAACCAGCGCGTGCTGGCGCGCGACGCGATCCTGCCGCGCATCCGCAGCCTGTTCGCCGCGATGCCGCGCGAGGAGATCGTCGCCAAGCTGGAGGCAACCGGCCTGCCCTTCGCCCCGATCGCGCGGCCCGACGAACTGTTCGACGATCCGCACCTGAACGAAGGCGGGCTGGTCGAACTGACGATGGCCGACGGATCGACCGCGAAGCTGCCGGCGCTGCCGATCGCGTTCAACGATCAGCGCGGCGGCTTGCGCCACGATCTGCCGACGCCCGGCCGCGACACGGGCGACGTGCTGCGCGAACTGGGCTTCGACGATGCCGAGACCGCCCGGCTGGTGGCGAGCGCCCGCATCGGATGACCGGCCGGACCGCTTTCGAGAAAATCTGGCAGGCGCATCTGATCGCCGATCTGGGTGAGGGCACCGGCCTGATCGCGATCGACCGCGTCATGCTGCACGAACGCACCGGCGGCGTCGCGCTCAATAGCCTGCGCGAAAAGCACCGCGACGTCGCGATGCCCGCACAGGTTTTCGCGACGATGGACCATGTCGTCGATACCTTCCCCGGCCGCACCGATCGCACGACGATGCCCACCGGCACCCAGTTCATCACCGCGACGCGCGAGGCCGCGCTGGCGGCGGGTATCTCGCTGTTCGATCTGGGCGATCCGCGGCAGGGGATCGTCCATGTGATCTCGCCCGAAATGGGCATCGTCCTGCCGGGCGTCACGCTCGTCTGCCCCGACAGCCATACGTGCAGCCAGGGCGCGCTGGGCGCGCTCGCCTGGGGCATCGGATCGACCGAGGCCGAACATGCGCTGGCGACGACCACCTTGCGCGTCCGCAAGCCGAAGACGATGCGCGTCACGGTTTCGGGCAAGCTGGGCATCGGCGTCACCGCCAAGGATCTGGCGCTGCACATGCTGGCGCGCTTCGGATCGGCGGGGGCCAAGGGCCATGTCGTCGAATATGCGGGCGAAGCGGTGGCCGCACTCGACATCGAGGCGCGGCTGACCCTGTGCAACATGGCGACCGAATTCTCCGCCTTCTCCGCCTTCATCGCGGCCGACGAAAAGACCTTCGCCTATCTGCAGGGCCGCGCCTTCGCGCCGACCGGTGCGGCATGGGACGCCGCGGTCGCCGACTGGCGGACGATGACGAGCGATGCGGATGCGGCGTTCGATGTCGAGCTGTATGTCGATGCCGCCGATATCGCACCGATGGTCAGTTGGGGCACCAGCCCGCAACAGGCGATCCCGCTCGATCGGGCGGTGCCGCGCACGGACGAGCTTTCGGCCGTCGAGGCGCCCGAGGCGCATGCCCGCGCGCTCGATTATATGGGGCTGGAACAGGGTGCGGCAGTCAGCGGGCTGGCGATCGATGCCGCGTTCATCGGATCGTGCACCAACAGCCGCCTGTCCGATCTGCGCCGCGCCGCCGACATATTGCGCGGCCGCACGGTGGCGGCGGGCGTCAAGGCGATCTGCGTGCCCGGATCGTCGCAGGTGAAGGCGGCGGCCGAGGCCGAGGGGATCGATGCGGTGTTCCGCGCGGCCGGCTTCGAATGGCGCGAGGCAGGCTGTTCGATGTGCTTCTTCGCAGGCGGCGAAAGCTTCGGCGCACAGGAACGCGTGATCAGTTCGACCAACCGCAATTTCGAAAGCCGGCAGGGTCCGGGCACGCGCACCCACCTCGCCTCCCCCGAGACGGTCGCCGCATCGGCCATTGCCGGGCGCATCACCGATCCGCGCATGCTGGACCCGCTGCCATGACCCCCTTCTCCATGTTGAGCGCGACCGCTGCGCCCTTGCTGCGCAACAATGTCGATACCGACGCGATCATCCCGTCGCGCGAGATGAAGTCGGTCGGCAAGACCGGGCTGGCGGACGGGCTGTTCGCGGGCTGGCGCTACACCGCTATAGGATCGCGCGATCCGAACCCCGACTTCATCCTGAACCAGCCCGATTTCGCCGACGCAGCGATCCTGCTGTCGGGCGAGAATTTCGGCTGCGGATCAAGCCGCGAACATGCGGCCTGGGCGCTGGCCGAATATGGGTTCCGCGTGGTGATCGCGCCGTCGTTCAACCCGATCTTCCGCGGCAATTGCGTGCGCAACGGGATCGTGCCGGTCGAGGCCGACGCGGCCGCCATCGCCGCCGATCTGGAGGCTGTGCCCGGCCCGCTGAAAGTCGACCTGCCCAACCAGACGGTCACCGCGCCATCGGGCCGCAGCTGGACCTTCGCGATCGAGGATGAGGGCAAGACGATGCTGCTGGGCGGCCTCGACGCGATTGACCTCACGCTGACCCGCAAAGCCGAGATCGCCGCCTTCCACGACCGCGACCGGAAGGCGCGGCCGTGGGTCTATCTCTAGGCTAGGCTTTTCGCGACCTCACCGGTCGTGACGAAACCAACGCCCTCGCGCGCGACGAGCCAGTCGAGCAGCCCTTCGAACGCCGTGATCCGATAGGGCAGGCCCATGATGTAGGGCGTGAGGTTGAGCGCGAGCAGGCGGGCGCCGAAGCGCGCACCCTCCCCTTCGAACAGCATCGTCGCATCCTGCATCTGCTGGACATAGCTGTCGGCCGACTGCTGCTGCACCGTGATGATCTGCCGATCGGACAGTTCGTGGTTGATCGGCACGTTGACGATCGGGCCAGCGGGCGTCGCGAAGCGGCAGGGCAGATCGTCGTTCACCCAGTCGCACATATAGCCAAGCCCCGCCTCGGCCAGCAGGCGCGGGGTGTTCCAGCTCTGCGAGCGTGCGATCGACATCCAGCCGCGCGGGCGCGTGCCGACCACCTTTTCGAGCGTGTCGAGCGAGGCGGCGATCAGCGCGCGCTCCTCCTCCTCGGGCAGGCCGGTCGCGATCGTGCCGTTCATGTCGGTCGAATGGGCGACAATCTCATGCCCGCCCGCGACGATATCGGCGACCAGTTCGGGATAGCGTTCGGCGATCGCGGCATTGACCGCGAAGCTCGCCCGCACCCCGCGCGCCGCAAAGGCATCGAGGAAGCGATAGAGGCCGACGCGCGTGCCATATTCGCGCGACGTATAGTGGCGATAATCGGGATAGGCGGTCTGCATATGGCCGGGCGCGCGGAACGGCTTGTCGCCCGGCGTGATCGGAAACCATTCGACGTTGACGACGATCGCCACCCCGACGCGCAAGCCCCCCAGATCGAGCGGCGAACGTTCGAACAGGTTCGACCAGGGATAGAGATCGTGATCCATCCCATAACCGCGACGGGCATAGGACAGGTAAGAGGGATCGAGACTCATGCCGCCACTTCCTTCGGCGTGGTGCGGAGATAATGATCGGCGATGTCGCCCGACCGCGTGATCCAGGCACGCCCGTCGGCCGCGATATGGCGCAGCACTTCGGTAAACGGCCCGATCCGGTGCGGTTGCCCGATCAGGTAGGCATGGAGCGGGATACACATCACCGTGCCCGATTCCGCGCCTTCCGCCGCCAGCCGCTCATATTGGCGGATCAGCGTGTCGGCATATTCGCGTGGGCTCATATTATAGACGAAGAAGCCGTAATGATCGTTGACCTCGAGGCTGTAGGGCATCGAGATCAGCCGCCCGCTGGCGACGTTCACGTCACCCGGCTGATCATCATGGTAGAGATCGCAGGTGTAGCTGAGCCCATATTCGGCGATGAGATCGAGCGTGCGCGGCGTGTGCGTCAGCGCGGGCGCGAGCCAGCCTTTGATCGTCTGGCCGGTGGCGTCGCGGACCGTGCGGATCGAATCCTCGATGATCGCGCGCTCCTGCGCCTCGTTCATGCCGTAGCTGTAGCGGGTGTTGTAGATGCCGTGGCTGAAGAACTCCCACCCACGGGCATTCGCGTCCTCGACCACTTCGGGGATGTGGTTGCACAGGGCGACCGACAGGCTGACCGAACCGGGGAAGCCATATTTGGACATCCCATCGGCCATGCGCCAATGGCCCGCGCGGTTGGCATAATCGCGGTGGCCGTAGCCGACGACGTCGGGATGCGGCTTCGTCCAGCTCTTGCGATGCGGATTGGCGGGCGGATCGAGCTCGTAAAACTCCAGGTTCGGCGACACCCACACCGCCACCGTCTTGCCGTTCGGCCATTCGATTTTCGGCCGGTTGCGATAGGGGCGGAACGGATAGAGGCCGGGATCGGCTGCGCCCTCCTGCATCAGCGTGCCTCCAGCCAGTCGATCACCGTCTGGACCGGCTCGACATCGGCATATTTGATCTGGAGGTCGGTAAGGTTGGCGTAGTGATAGCTCTCATGCTTGTCGGCGCAGGTCTCGATCGGGACGATCGCGCGATAGCCGTGGCTGAGCGCATCGACCGCCGTCGCGCGCACGCAGCCCGACGTCGATCCGCCCGTCACGACGACGGTGTCGACCTTGTGCCAGACCAGATAGGAGGCGAGCGGGGTTTCGAAGAAGGCCGACGGCATGCGCTTCGCGTAGATAGCGTCGACCGCGCGATCGATCTCGCACCGATCGTCGAACTCATGCCGGCGGCTGGGGATCTTGATGTTCTGCAGCGAATCCGGCGTGTCGGTGCGCGTGCCCCACACGCCCGCATCGGCGGCATTGTCCATATAGCCGACATGGGTCCAGATCACCGGCATCCCCTTTGCGCGGGCCAGCGCGGAGATGGTGTTGGTATATTCGATCTGGCGCGGATCGGTTTCATACGCCGTCTTGAACTCGTCGATCCGCGTATAGGCGTTCTGGAAGTCGACATTGACGATCGCGAGCTTCGACCCGAAGCCGAACTTGTTGCGGGTCGGGTTCGCCATCAGATCTTCGAACAGCTGCTTGGCGGTCTTGCCGTCCGATACCATCTTCGTGCCGATGATCGTCATACCAGTTCCTTGGTGCGCGTGGCCTGGGTGAAGCCGAGCGGGACGCCCGCGTCGGGGAGAAAACCGTAGAGCTGCTCGCCGGGCAGCGCCTTTTCGACGATTGACCGCACCGCGAGCAACGCGTCGATGTCGATGCCGGTGCGCAGGCCCATCGCCTCGAGCATGAACACCAGATCCTCGGTCACGATATTGCCGCTGGCGCCCGGCGCGAAGGGGCATCCGCCGATCCCGCCCAGCGAGGAATCGAGCGTGGTCAGCCCGCCCTCCAGCGCCGCCAGCGCATTGGCGAGGCCAAGCCCGCGCGTGTTGTGCAGGTGTATGCCGGTCAGCGCCTTATCGCCGACCACATTGCGCACCAGCTTGATCAGGTGGCGCACAGCGATGGGATCGGCAAAGCCGGTCGTATCGGACAGGCCAACCTCGTCACAGCCCGCCGCCATCAGCCCTTCGGCAAGGCGCGCGACCTGCGCATCGGGGATCGCGCCTTCGAGCGTGCAACCGAAGACGGTCGAAAGGCTGCCTTCGAAATGCGGCCGCTGCTCGACGGGGAGCGCCCTGATCATGTCGGCGATCACATGCGCTTCGTTCAGAACCTGATCGTGCGTGCGGCGCAGATTGGCGAGGCTGTGGGTTTCCGAGACCGAGAGCGGCAAAGTGAGCTTGTCCGCCCCCGCCGCGATCGCCGCCTCCGCCCCGCGCGCATTGGGGACGAGCACCGCGACCGTCAGGCCGGGGATCGTCTTGGCATAAGCGACCAGTTCGGCGGTGTCGGCCAGCTGGGGAAGGAGCTTTGCGGGCACGAAGCTTCCCACCTCGATCTCACGCACGCCGGCGCGCGCTTCGGCATCGACCCACGCCTTCTTCGCCGCGAGCGGCATGATCGAATCGATGCTCTGCAACCCGTCGCGCGGGCCGACCTCGCTGACCAGAATGTCGATTGTCGATGATGCGTCCACGGATGAGTCCTCGTTCATTTGTCCTATATGTATATCAAATAAACGGGCTGTCGAGCGCGAAGCGGGCGCCCGCCGATTTTTGTCGATCAACGGCGCAAAAAACTGTCCGGCAGCGGCCTTCTGTCGAGCGGGATCGCGCGGGCGAACGGCGCGAAAACCGCCTGGATGTAGCGATCGCGTTCGGCCTGCCACGCGGCCTCATCCTCCGCCGACGGCACGAACGCCTCGATCTCCGCCGCCGAGGCGAGGCCCTTCGCCGCCAGCAGGCTTTCGGCCACATGCATGCGGCGCTTGAGCGTCCAGACCTGCGCGGACAATTCGATCATCGTGCCGACCAGATTGTCGAGCACGCCGTTTTCGAGAAAGGCGTAGCTTTCGGGATGCGCCGCAATGGCCTTTGGAAGTTCGTCCATCCAATCGATCCTGCATGGGTTTGCGGGCGATATATTTCTTCAGGCCGCCGCGCGTCATCGGCGCATCGGCGATCGTGAGTTCGAACCCCGCCTGGCGGATCCAGTCGAGGAAGGGGCGATTGTAGAAATCCCCTTCCCACGGCTCGCCATTGTAGAAATGGTCCGCCCAAGCGGCATATTCCTCATAGGGGGTGAAGCTGCGGTCCATATCGAACTCGGTGATGTCGAAGACGCCGCCAGGCCGCAGGATGCGCCACGCCTCGCGCACGATATCGTGCGCCGCCTGATCATTGACCTCGTGGAACAGGATGTGCGCGGTGACGACGTCGAACGATGCGTCGTCGAAGCCGGTGCGTTCGGCCAGGCGCTGTGCAACGTGGATCGGCACGCCCAGCTGCACCGCGCGGGCATGCGTATAGCGCACAAGCGGTGCGCCGACCTCGATCCCCCAGACCTCGGCATCGGGAAAGGCTTCCTTGAGCGCGATCGGATATTGGCCGATGCCGCAGCCCAGATCGACGATCCGATCGAGCCGCCCGTCTTCGGGCCGCGCGATCACTTTGGCGCGTTCCAGATAGACCTGGTCCTGATCGTTCAGCCCCAGATAGAAGCTGTTCGTGCCATAGTGATAGACATGGCCCGCCAGCGGTTCGCCGACATAGCCCCCCGGCTGAATATGGATTTCGTGCCGAGCATAATCGGGAATGACGAGATTAGGATCGAGCGCGATCGATCCGCAATCCGAAGCCTCCGCCGCCGCGAACCACGCATCGACATCGTCGCCATGCCGACGAAACCCGTCGAGCAGGCTGTGATGCGCCATCAGCTGCGACGACACCCAGATGCGGTGCGAGACCGCGATCATCGGATCGCCGCCGAACAGATCGCGCGCCCGCGCGAAGGACAGATTGCCGCCCCCCGCCGTCTCCCGCGCGGCCAGCGCATCGGCCCGCGCGCGGGTGGCGCCGCCCAGATCGCGGAACAACCACGCGCGAAAGCCGGTCAGGAAGTCGTGATAGCTTTCGAGATCGAGTTCGGGGAGGCGCTTGAGCCGGCCGTTCACGCCACGATCCACTGACATCGCCATGCGCCCCTCCCCGCTTTATTCGATGGCCGCGACCACCCGGACCCCTTCGATCATCGACGTCTTCATCATGTGCGCATGGGCGCGCACCGGATCGGTGGCGGCGGCGCGCATATCGTCGAGCCGCTTGCCCCGCTGGACCGGATCCTTTTCCTCCAGAACCTGCTTGTTCTGGATCGTCTGGAACTGAAGAAAGGCCTGCGCGGCGTGGCGGCGCTGCCGATCGAACAGGTCGAGCAAGGCATCGTTCGCCTCGCCCTTGATCACCGCCGCCAGCTTGGCCGAGACCGACACCGCGTCGTGGATGCCGAAGTTCATGCCCATGCCGCCCAGCGGATTGTTCACATGCGCGGCATCGCCGATCAGCAGCACCCGCCCCTTGCGGAAGGTTTCGGCGACGCGCTGGTGCACGGCGTAGAGATTGGTGTGGACGATCTCATAGCCGCCCTCCTTGGGCAGCAGCTTTTGCAGGCGTTCTTCGGCCTGCGCGAAATCGAGCAGGTCTTCCTCGCGCTCGTCGGGCGTCGTCGGCGAGGTGACGCGCCACAGGCCGGCGGGCCGATCCCCCGGCACCTTGAAAATCGCTGCCCA
This sequence comes from Sphingomonas crocodyli, assembly GCF_004005865.1. Lineage (NCBI taxonomy): Bacteria > Pseudomonadati > Pseudomonadota > Alphaproteobacteria > Sphingomonadales > Sphingomonadaceae > Sphingomonas > Sphingomonas crocodyli. The sequence continues at coordinate 254,912 of NZ_SACN01000002.1, read as the reverse complement.
GCGATCGGGATCGGACAGGTAGTTGCTGTACGAAAAGCCTTCCGGCTCGAAATCGTGCGTCGTCGTGATGACGAGGAAGCGTTCGGGATAGGTGAAGCCTTCGAACCCGATCTCCTGCGATTTGCGGACGACGCTGCGCCCGCCATCGGCGCCGATCACATAGGATGCGCGGAAGCTCTCCGCACCCGCCGTCACCGTCACGCCGTCGGCGTCCTGCGTCACCGCGTCGGCGGGCGTGCTCCAGCGGATTTCGAAGTCGGGCGACTTTTCGAGTTCGGCGTAGAGGATGCGCGACAGGCGATGCTGCTCGCACTGGACGCGATAGGGAAAGCCGGTCGTATCGCTGAGCAGATCGAGGTCGAACAGCGCGACCTGCCCCTCCTTCAACCCGCGAAACTGCCAGTAGCGCGCGACGATGCCCTTTTCGAGGATCTTGGCGGTGATCCCGCTGTCGGCGAACATTTCCAGCGTCGGCGGATGGATCGTCGCGGCGCGGGGATCGTCATAGATGCGGTCGCCGCGTTCGAGCATCAGCACCGGCACGCCGGCGCGGACGAGGAAGAAGGCGGCGGTCAGCCCCGAAGGCCCCGCGCCGACGATGATGACGGGCGCTGCGGCCATCGTCAGAACTCCTCGAGGATGCGACCGCAGCCGGCGATCCGATCCTCGATCCCCACACGGCGCAGCGCATCCCAATAGGTGACGGCGTTCATCGCCAGCACCGGCTTTTCAAGCCAGCGTTCGGCCTCCGCCATCACCTGGATCGACGCCAGATTGGTGCCGACCTGCAGGATCGCGTCAATATCGTCGCCGTCGAGTTCCTTGAGCGCCTGGCGAATCTCCGACGGCGTGACATGCGCGATCAGCCGGGGCGAGGCGCATTTGAGGCCCTTCAGTCGGGCGATGTCGAAACCGGCCTCCTCCAGATAGGCCTGCACCACCGCATCGCCCTTGGGCTGGTGCGGCGTGAGGACCGCGATCCGCTTCGCACCGAAGGCCTTCAGCCCCGCAACCGCGGCGGTCGATCCCATCGAGACACCGACGCCCGCCTGTTCGGCCAGCATCGCCTGAAACCGATCGGCCTGCGCGACGCCGCCCCAGAACGCCTCGATCGCGACGCCCATCACGATATGATCGGGGCCGCATGTCATCACCTGCGCGATGGCGGGCGAGATGCCGTCGCGCATCGCCTGCAAATGTTCGTCATAGGCCTGATCCGACGTCAGCGGCCGTTCGGGGATCGTGACGCGGGCAATATGGTTGGTGACGCCGGCGGGGCGGAGCCGTTCGCATTCGGGCTGAACCGATGTGTTGGTCGACGGGACGACCAGCCCGATGAGCTTGCGATAGCCAAGCGTATCCGTCACCAAAGTCCCCCGTTTTTCCGAATATGCCGCCGTTATCCGGGGCCGGGCAGCGCCCGAAAAGCAGAGAGAATTGCTACCAGCAATGCTGCCCCGTTATGGGGCATCATGTGGCGGCGGGCGCTTCGCCCTGCGGCGATCCGGCGACCTCGCGGATCACGCGGATCACGGCGCGATGCGTGTTTTCGAGCGGACGGCTACTGGCGGTAGCGAGCGCCATGACGCGGGTGATCTTGGGCGACACGATTGGGGTGATGGCAAGCCGCCCCTCCTGCACTTCGCGGGTGACGGCGCCGACCGGCAGGATCGTCGCGGCGACGCCTTCGATCGCGAGCTCCTTCATGATCAGCAGCGAGTCCATTTCGAAACGGACGTCGAGCGAGCCGCCATGTTCGGCGACGCGTTTTTCCACCACCATGCGCAGGCCGTGCGGGCGCGCGGGCAGGACCAGCGGGATCGCGCCCAGATCGACCGAGGTGAGGACCGGCGGCAGGACCAGCGACGGGCTGTGCACCAGCGGCAGTTCCTCCACCAGCAGGCGTTCGGCCTGCGCGCTTTGCGGGCGGTGATGTTCGTAGATGATCGCAAGGTCGACCTTGCCGGCCAGCAGCCATTCGGCGACGTTGCCGCTGAACCCCTCCTGCACGCGCAGGCGGATCAGGGGGAAGCGTTCGGACAGGGCGACGATGATCCGGCGCAGCAACACCGCGCTGACCGACGGCGGCAGGCCCAGGATCACCTCCCCACGCGGCGTACCGCGCAGCGCGGCGATGTCGCGTTCGGCGCGTTCGACCTTTTCGAGGACGTCGCGGGCATAAGCGAGGAAGATTTCGCCCGCTGCCGTCATCATCACGCCACGACCATTGCGATAGAGGAGCGGCGCGCCGAGGCTTTCTTCGAGCAGGCGAATCTGGCGGCTGAGCGCCGGCTGGGCGATGGCGAGGCTCTTGGCAGCGCGCGAAAACGACCCGCGCTGCGATATCTCAACGAAATATTTGAGCTGCCGCATCTCCATATGGCGTATCCGTCCTGGCCGCCCCCACGGCTGAAAAAATGTCTATGCCGCGTCGAACCTTAGGATCGGCTTCACGGCGCGACCAGAGTTCATGTCCGCGACCGCGCGGTCAAGCTCCGAGAAGGGATAAAAACTGACCATCTGGTCAAAAGGCAAGCGGCCCGCCTGCCAATATCCGATCAGTTCGGGAATGAAGTCGCGCGGGCGGCTATCCCCCTCCATCACGCCGTGCAACGTGCAGCCACGCATGAAGCGGTGCGAATTGAGCGCGACGTCGGGCGTTTCGTGCGCGCCGACATAGGCGCAGCGGCCGAAGCTATCGAGACACAGGAAGGCCTGCGCCAGCACCGCCGACTTCGACGTGGCATCGAAGCTGTAGGCGGCACCACGGCCGCCGGTGATCGCCTTGATCGCCGCGACCGGATCTTCCGCCAACGGATCGATCGCGTGGGTCGCGCCGAAGCGCAAAGCCGCCTCGCGCCGTTCGGGCATGACATCGACCGCGATGATCGGATCGCAACCGAGCATCTTCGCCGCCATCAGCCCCGACAGGCCGACCGACCCCGCACCGAACAAGGCGAACGCCTTGCCCGCGTCGGGCTTAAGCACGTTGATCACCGCGCCCGCGCCCGTCTGGATCCCGCAAGCGAGCGGGCCGAGCAGTTCGAGCGGGAGCGACGGATCGACCTTCACCGCCGCGCTCGCATGGACGATCGAGTGAGTGGCGAAACTCGACTGGCCGAAGAACTGGCCCATCACCGGCTTGCCGTCGCGGCTGAGTGGCGTCGTGCCGTCGCGGCGCTTGCCGGAGAAGTTGAGGTCGCTGATCTCGTCGCAATAACCCGGATGGCCGCTGTCGCAGACCGGGCATTCGCCGCACGAGCGGAAGGAGAGGACGACCGCGTCGCCGACCGCGAAATCCTCTACCCCTTCGCCGATCGCGACGACATGGCCGGCGCCTTCGTGGCCGAGCACCGTGGGTGCCCCCCAATCGCGGCGCCCCGCCGTCATCGACACGTCGGTGTGGCAGATGCCGGTGCCCACCAGCTTCACGAGCAGTTCGCCGGGCGCGGGATCGCAAATCTCGATCGTTTCGAGCGACAGGGGCTGGCCGGGGCCGTGGAAGAGATAGGCTTCGATATTCATGGTCACAGCCTCGCGATCCTGTCCTGCCATCCGTTGAACAGGGGGTGGGGTCCATCGGCCATGTCCGCGCCGATCCGGGTGGCGAGCGCCCAGGCGAGACACAGATTGGTCGACAGGATGGGAATGCCGGTGCGCGCGCCAAGCGTGTCGATCGCGCGCAGGCTGGGCATGCCGGTGCCGGTGAACAGCAACGCATCGGCGCCCGTCAGATCGATCGATTCCGCCGCCGCGATCGCATCGTCGCCGGTGAGTTCGTAGATGGTGCGCGTGTCGCTGGTCCGCGTGGCGACGCGGTGCTTGGCGAGGATCTCGATCCCCGCCGCGCGGAAATAATCGCCGCCCGCATCGAGCACGAATTGCGGATAGGGCGCGATCACGACGACACGGCGGATGTCGAGCCGCGCGAAGGCCGCGAGGATCGCCTGCGCGCCGGTGACGATCGGATAGCCGACATGCGCCGACAGCTCGGCCGCTAGCTCCTCCTCGCGCGCCGCGCCCACCAGATAGGAGGAGGCGGTGCAGGCGAAGCCGAGTGCGTCGAGCCGGAGCGTATCATAGCTTTTCAGCGTCTCGCCCAGCTGCTCGAAATAGGCCGTGAAGCGGGTGCGCTGATCCTCCTCCGCGCTCGTCAGCCGGCTGGCGATCACGCTGACGCCGGCCGGCATCAGCGCGCCCATTTCGGGTTCGACGACCGGATTGGCCTGCGGGACGGCGATGCCGACCCGCCCGGCCGCGCCATATTCGCGGACTGGGTTCATGGCAGGGGGATGATCCCCTTCGCGGCCAGCCGGTCCATCGTCGCGCGCTGGATGCCGTTGACCTCGGCCTTCGATCCCATCGGCTTATCGACGAAGCTGTTGGGCGGATAGAAGCTCGCCTCGTTGAAGACGCGCATGTACATTTCGGTGCGCTGGCGGGCGATGCGGTTGAGCGGCCCCAGTTCCTGACGGACCATGCGCAGCGTCTGCACATCGATGATCGCGCTGGCGCGGTTGCTTTCGCCCGGACCGCCCGTGTTCGACAGGACCAGCCCGTTATAATCGATGATCTTGGAATTCCCCATGATGTTGCCGCCGGCGGGCGACCCCATCATCCCGCCCGAATTGGTCGAGACCAGATAGACCATATTCTCGGCCGCGCGCGCGCGCTTGCACTGTTCCCAACCGATGAAGTCGCCGACGCCATGATCGCTGGTCGGATGCAGGATCACTTCGGCGCCGCGCATCAGCAGGACGCGCGCGGCCTCCGGATACATGATCTCGCCGCACGGAAACATGCCGATATTGCCCAGTTCGGTCTTCACCACCGGGAAGGCGCCTTCGATCCCGTAATGATCGAAATAGCGATCCATGAAGTCGTGCGGCGACGGCGAATGGACCGTGTTCACGCGCTTATACTTCAGGATCACGTCGCCCGACGGATCGATAAGGAAGCAGCAGTTGAAATAGCGGCCCGGCCACTGCGGATCATATTCATAGGCGTTGGCACCGATGAAGATGCCGTACTGCTGCGCCATCTTCTGCAGCCGTTCGGTTTCCGGCCCAGGGATCTGGATGCACGCCTTTTCGATCCATTCGGCGGCGGTTTCCTGAATGGGGAAGCCGGTCAGCGCGAATTCGGGAAAGAGGACGAGGTTGCGCATACCGCCCTGCGATCGACCGACCGTCGACGCGATCAGTTTTTCCCAGCGATCGAGGCTTTTCTGCACGATCGCCTGCGCATCTTCGCGCGTGGAAACGTCGTTGACGACATAGTTGAGCGTCTGAATGCAATGGGCGCGCCAGGGCTTGATCGTCACGGGCCTGTCCTTTCGGCAAGATTAGAGCTGCGGCACGGCCGACAGCAGGGTTCGGGTGTAAGCGTGGCTGGGGTCGGCAAGCACCGCCGCTGCATCACCGCTTTCGACGATGCAGCCCGCCTTCATGATCGCGATCCGATCGGAGATGTGGCGGACGACGCCCAGATCGTGCGAGACGAACAGGTAAGCGAGCCCTTCGCGATCCTGCAGGTCCATCAGCAGGTTGAGCACCTGCGCCTGGACCGAGACATCGAGCGCCGAGGTCGGTTCGTCGAGGAGGAGGAGCTTGGGCCGGACCGACAGCGCGCGGCCGACCGCGATACGTTGCCGCTGGCCGCCCGAAAATTCGTGCGGCAGCCGATCGATGGCCGATGCGTCGAGCCCGACCTTGGCGAACAGTTCGGCCGCGACATCGCGCCGTTCCGCCCGGCTCACGCGGCGGCGCGCCGCCAGCGGTTCGGTGACGATGCGCCACACCGGCCAGCGCGGATCGAGCGAGCTTTGCGGATCCTGAAAGACCAGCTGCATATCCTGCCGATCGCAGCGGACATCGCCTTCATGCGCGACCAGCCCGACCAAAGCGTTGAGCAGCGAGGATTTGCCGCACCCGGATTCGCCGACGAGGCTGAGCGTTTCGCCCGGCGAGATCCGGAACGACACATCATCGACCGCAGTGTGCGTTTCGACGACCTGGCCGAGCATGTCGAAGCGGCGCGGATAGCGGACCGACAGGCGATCGACCTGAAGCACCGGCGGCGCGGCCGGATCGAGGCTGCGTTCGGCGGGCGGCAGCGAGGCGGCAACCGGCCCACCCTCCATCATCGCCGCCGCCACAGTGGCGAGGCGGGTGCGCGGGGCGCAGCGGCCGGGCAAGGCGTTGAGCAGCGCGCGCGTATAGGGATGATCAGGCGCGGCGATGACCTTGGCGGTCGCGCCTTCCTCCACGATCGCGCCCTTATACATCACATAGACGCGGTCGCAGGTCTGGTTGATCACGGCGAGATCGTGGCTAATCATCAGCACCGCCGTGCCCGTTTCGCGCGCGCGTTCGGTCAGCAGCGACAGGATCTGCGCCTGCACGGTCACGTCGAGCGCGGTGGTCGCTTCGTCGGCAATGATCAGCGACGGATCGCACGAAAAGGCCATCGCGATCATCACACGCTGACGCATGCCGCCCGACAATTCGTGCGGGAAGGCGCGCAGCGCGCGTTCGGGATCGGCGATGTGCGTGTCGGCAAGCAGCTTGAACGCTATATCGCGCGCCGCTTCGGGCGTGACGTCGCGGTGGCGGCGGATCACTTCGCACATCTGCCGTTCGATGCGGACGACCGGATTGAGCGCGGTCATCGGCTCCTGAAAGATGATCGACAGGTTCGATCCGCGCATGTCGCGCAGTTTGGCGTCGTCGAGCGCGAGGACGTCGTGGCCGAGCACGCTGATCTTCGATCCCGCGCCGTAGCGCGTCTTCAATCGGGGCAGCAGCCGCAGCAGCGACATCGCCGTGACCGACTTGCCCGATCCGGATTCGCCGACCAGCCCGACGATCTCACCCGCGCCGACATGGAGCGAGACGCCGTCGATGACGCGTTTCTCCTGCCCATCGCGCAGCATCGCGATCGAGAGGTCGGCGATCGATGCGACCGGACCGCTCATATCTCGATCCCCCGCCCGGTGCGGCGCGCATAGGCGGCAAGCCCGTCACCCAACAGATTGGTGGTGATCACCGCGAAGATGATCGCGGCCGCCGGCACCAGCAGCACGCGCGGGGCGACCAGCACATATTGGCGCGCCTCCGCCAGCATATTGCCCCAGGTCGGCACGCCCAGCGGGGCGCCGATGCCGAGGAAGGACAGGCCGCTTTCCGCGATCAGCAAGGTCGCGAAATGGAGCGCGAAGACGACCATCAGGCTGGCGCGCAGGCCGGGCAGCACATGGCCCAGCATGATCGCGGGGCGCGAGACGCCGGCGATCCGCGCCGCCTTCACATAATCGCGCGCATAGATGCTCGATGCCTCGGCATAAGCGACGCGCATGAAGATCGGCCAGGACAGGAAGCCCAGGGTCGCGACCAGCGGCACGAAGCCGTGGCCGATCACCACGACCACCACGATGGCCACCACCATCGAGGGGAAGGATTGGAACATGTCGGTCGTCTGGCGCGCGATCGTGCGGGTCCAGCCCGGCCGTTCGGCGGCGAGCAGGCCCAATGTGGTGCCGATCATCAGATTGATCGCATTGGCGGTGAAGGCGCAGGCCATCGACCATTGCAGCCCGGCGATCACCCGGCTCCACATGTCGCGCCCCATATGGTCGGTGCCGAGCAGATGACCCGCGCTGCCCATCGGCAGGAAGGTGGCCATCAGATCGCTTTCGACCGGATCGTGCGTCAGCAGCAGGCGGCCGAAGATGGCGGCCAGCGCGACGAGCGCGAACAGCCCCGCCCCGATCGTCAGTTCGGCGACCGATAGCCAGCGCCAGCGGCGTGGAGCCCCGCCCGTCGCGAGGCGCTGGATACGACCCATCCTCATACCCGTAACCTCGGATCGAGCAGGCGGAAGCCGAGATCGGTGAGCAGGTTCACGAGGAAGACAAGGATCGCGATCACGAACACTTCGGCCTGAACCACCGGGAAATCGAGCGTCTGCACCGATTCCAGCAGCAGCCAGCCCATGCCCGGCCACGAATAGATCGTCTCGATCACCGCGCTGCCGCTCAACAGATGCGCGAACTGAACGCCGATCAGCGCGGAGGCGCCGAGCAAGGCGTTGGGCAAAGCGTGCCGCCACAGCAGGGTCGTGAAGCCGGCGCCATAAGCGCGCGCGGTGCGGATATAATCCTCTCGCATCGCTTCGCCGACATTGGCGGCGATCATGCGGGTGAGGCTGGGCGCGGTGAAGGTGGTGAGCGACAAAGTTGGCAACACCCATGTGCGCCAGTCGGTCGCGCTGTAGCCGACAGAGGGGAGCCACATCAGCTGGACGGCGAACAGCTGGATGAACAGCAGCGCGAGGACGAAGCCGGGCGCGCCCTGCAGCACGAACACGATCGCCGAGACGAAGCGCCGTTCGGCCCGCTCCGGCCGGGCGCCGAGCCATGCGCCGAGCGGGATCGCGATCAGGATGCTGAACGCCATCGCCGATACTGCCAGTTGCAGCGTCTGCGGGAAGCGCGCCAGCACCGTGCCCAGCGCGCTGTCATGCGTCAGCAGCGATCGACCGAAATCGAAATGCAGGATGTTCCAGATGTAGCTGAGATATTGGACGAACAGCGGGCGATCGAGGCCATAAGCCTCCCGGATCGCCGCCAGCTGTTCGGGCGTCGCCCCGGCGCCCGCCAGCACATAGGCCGGATCGCCCGCCTGACGGAGCAGGAAGAACAACAGGGTCGAGATGACGAGCAGCAGCACGGCCAGCTTGCGCAGGTGCGGGATCGTGGCGCGCAACAGCACCATCCCCCGCATGCCGCCCGATCGCCCCCCTGCCGTCATCAGTTGGCGGTCCGCTTGATCAGATCGAGCTGCATCACGTCCTGCACCGGCGCATAGCCGCCGACCTTGGGCGACACCGCGTCGAAGGCGGGCACCTGCCACAGGACGATGCCGGTCGGGCTGGTCTGCTCATAAGCGGCGACCTGCCCATAGAGTGCCTTGCGCTTGTCCGGATCGTTTTCGGCCAGCGCGGTGCGGGCGATCTCGGTCAGCTTGGGATCGCAGTGGAACGGCTTGCGCGCTGCGGACGGCTTCAGGCACGAACGGATGCGATAATCGTTGAGCGGATCGTTGCCGCGCGTCACCCAGGCGAAGAGATCGGCGTCCATCGATCCGGTGAACAGATCCTGCATCTGCCGGGTCGAAGGGCGACCCATGATCTCGGCTTCGACGCCGACCTTCTTCAGATCGTTGCCGACCTGCTGATAGACCAGAGCATCGCCGCCGCCCTCGCCGGTCGTGACCGACATCTTGACCTTGAAGCCGTTGGGATAGCCCGCCGCGGCGAGCAGCTTCTTCGCGCCCGCCGGATCATAGGGGATCGGCTTGAGCGCGGCGTTATAGCCATAGCTGCCCGGCATGCCGATCTGGCTGGCCGGCGTGGTCGTATCCTTGAGGACGCTCTTGGTCAGCAGGTCGCGATTGACCGCCATGTTGAGCGCGACGCGCACGCGCGGATCGTTGAGCGGCGTCTTCCGCCCTTCGGTGTTGAAGCCGATATAGTCGACCGCGGGCGTCATGCGCGAGATCAGCTTGCCGCCCGTCGCTTCGACCGACGGCTTGGCATCGAGCGCGAGCGCGAGCGCCATATCGACCGCGCCCGAGGTGAAGGCCTGCAGCCGCGCGGTCGAATCCGGGATCATCATCAGTGTGAGGCCACCCGCATTCGGCTTGCGCCACGAGGTGGGATTGGGCTTCAGTTCCAGCTTGCCGTCAGCGCGGGTCGCGATGACATAGGGGCCCGAACCGATCGCATCGCGCGCGGCTTCGGGCAGCTTCAGCGTCTTCCACTGCGCGGGCGCCGGAATGCGCCACACCGATGCGTGGATCGGCAGGATCGGATCGGGCTGGTTGAGCTTGATGCGGACGGTCAGGTCGTCGACTTTTTCGGCGCCCTCGATCTGGAACAGCGTGCTGCCGATCGTCTCGCCGCGCCCTTCCTTTGACGTCATATGATCGACCGAGACGACAAGCGCGTCGGCGGTCAGCGGCTCTCCATTGCTGAACTTCACATCGGTGCGCAGCTTGAACAGCCAGCTGGTCGGGCTTTCCTGTTCCCACGACAGCGCGAGTGCGGGCTGCGGTTCGCCATTCGCATCGAGCGTGGTGACGGTGTCGAAGATCGCCTGCAGCGCCAGCACGGCGGGGATCGAAATGCCCTGATAGGGATTGCCGATCGCGGGCGGGATCACGGGCACCGCGATGCGGACCGGAGCATCGCCGGCCGGCTCCGGCGCCTTCGAGCAGCCCGCGACGGTCGCCAGCGCCGCCGAGATCAGGAGGCCGCGCACGACGGCCTGCCGCGTGAGGGAAATCGTCGGAAACCGCATATGTGCCACCCCGAAACGGCCTCGCTTGAGCGCGGCGCCGATGATCGATGTTGCGCCAAAGCCGGTGGGTCGTAACCCTCTATTTTGCGGTGCACACAAGCTAGCAGCTATATCGCGGCGATATGTTTCGGCGCCCCCGGACGGCATCGTCACAGCTCCGCCCAGATCGTCTTCTGGCGCAGATATTTCTGATATCCGTCGCGCCCGGCCTCCTTGCCGAAGCCCGATTGCTTCCACCCGCCGAAGGGGGCGCTGAAGTCCGGCTGACGGCCCCAGCCGTTCACCCAGATCGTCCCGGCCTCCATCGCGCGCGCAGACCGGATGGCGCGGGATATGTCGCGGCTGTGGACCGATGCGGACAGGCCGTAGCTGGCGTGGTTGGACAGGGCGATCCCCTCCTCCTCCGCATCGAAGCGCTGGACCGTCAGGACCGGGCCGAAAATCTCCTCCGCCACGCCGCGCGCACCCGCCGGCACGTCGGCCAGGACGGTGGGGCGGTACCAGATGCCGTCGCGCGCGCCCTCGACCTCGGCAAAGCCGCCGCCGGTCAACAGAGAGGCACCCGCGTCGACCGTGTCACGCACGATGCCGTCGATCTTCTTGCCCTGCATGTCGCTCAGGATCGGGGGCAGGCTTGCCGCCTTATCCCACGTCTGGCCGGGGCGCAGCGCCTCGAGTCCCGCGACGACCCTTTCCACCAGCGCATCGGCGATCCCGCGCTGCACGACGAGGCGACTGCCCGCATAGCAGAGTTGCCCGGCATTGCGGCTGATGCCCCAGATGATCTTCTGCGTGAGCGTATCGAGATCGCCCGCATCGTCGAACACGAGCTGCACGCCCTTGCCGCCGAGTTCGAGCCCGACCGGCTTGGGACCGGACATCGCCGCATCGGCCATCAGCCGGCGCCCCGTCGCGGTCGATCCGGTGAAGCTGACATAGCCGATACCGGGATGGGTCACGATCGCCGAGCCGACGCCCGGACCATCGCCCTGCACGACGTTGAACAGACCGGCAGGCAGGCCCGCCTCGATCGCCAGCCGCGCGACATGGACGATTGAAAAGGGGGTGAGTTCGGACGGCTTGAGCACCACCGCATTGCCCGCCGCGATCGCGGGAGCGACCTTCCACATCGACAGGATCAGCGGGAAGTTCCACGGCGCGATCGCGCCCACCACGCCGTAAGGCTGGTTGACCACCATCGCGAGCGCATTGTCCGCCGTCGGCAGCACCGCGCCGTCGATCTTGTCGCAGTATTCGCCGTAGAAACGCAGCCATTCGGATGCGTTGGGCACGTCGACCACCATCGCCTCATGGTGGAAGCGCGAGGAGACGACCGCCTCCATCCGCGCGAGCAGATCGACATCGCGGTCGATCAGGTCCGCCCAGCGGCGCAGCAGCCGGGCGCGGGCGCGCGGGGCGACCTTGCGCCATTCGGCCGCCGCCGCCGTCGCGACCGACACCGCCTGATCGACCAGCGCCGCATCCCCGATCGGGATCGCGCCATGCACTTGTCCGTCTGACGGACGGCGCACCGGCATGGCGCCGCCTTCGATCAAGCGACCGCCGATGAAATGGCCCGAGAGAACCTCGACGCTCGCAGGATCGAAGGCGAAGGTCACGCGAAGCCCCGAACCGTATCGATCAGCGCCGCGGCATCATCGGGCAGCGCATCGCCGCGCCACGCGACATGGCCGTCGGGCCGCACCAGCACCAGCCGCCGTTCGTAGAGTTTGGCGGCGGCCGCATCGTCGACGTCGGCGATCGTCATCGGCATGCCGACCGCGCTTGCCGCCGCGATCAGCGCATCGTCGCCCGCCGCGGCCGGGCCGAAGCGCAGCAGCACGAAATCGCCGCCGACCAGATCGAGCGTCGAGCGCCCGTCGGGCAGCCAGGCGTGCGGCGCGCGCATGCCGGGCCAGCTCGACTGATCGACCCGGCTGGGATCGTCGAAGGGTTCGGGCGTGCCATCGCCAAGGATGACGGGGGAGTCCACATAGCGATGCCCCAGATGCACGCCCGAGCTGTTGAACTGGCGCGCCAGCCACTTGATCTTGCGCGCGAGCAGGGTGCGTGCCGCCTCGGCCTCCGCGCCTTCGCCCTCGATCCCGGCGGGCGCCTCGTCCATCACCATATCGATCTTGTCGCTGTTGGTGGCGGAGATCAGGCTGTTGCGGATCGCAACGGGCTTGCGCTCGATCTCATAGCTGTTGAGCAGATTGTCCCCACCCCAGCCGCGCAGCATCGCATCGAACTTCCATGCGAGATCGCACGCATCGCCGATGCCGGTGTTCATGCCGACGCCGCCGGTGGGCGCGAACAGATGCGCGGCATCGCCGACCAGGAAGGTCTGACCCGACCGCCAGCTGCGCGCGACCGACTGGTGATGATGCCAGTGCATCGTCTGGAGCAGTTCGAACTTGAACGGCTTGCCCATCGCGCGGAACAGGATCTTTTCCACGTCGAGTTCCTCGGTCGCCTTGGCCGGATCGAGGAAATAATATTGGTAGTTCCACAGTTCGACGCCGTCGATCGCGGTGAACACACCGAAGCTGTCGGGCGTGAACAGGAAATAGAGGTTGGCGACGCCCAGGCCGTGGACGTCGAGGAAGTCGCGGCTGCGGAAGAAGAAGCTGACATTCGCGCGCATCCGCCCGCGCCCGTTGCGGCCGATGCCCAGCTTACGTCGGATATCGCCGCCGCCGCCGTCGCAGGCCGCCAGATAGCGCGCCTTCACCTTCTCCTCACGGCCGGTTTCGACCTCGCGGATGGTGGCGATCACATGATCGTCAAACTGTTCGAAATCCTCGAACCGCCAGCCGTGGCGCATGTCGAGCTGCGGCAGGGTGCGGGCATGATCGAGCAGGACGGGTTCGAGCGCCTGCTGCCCGATCTGCGTCTTCGAATAAGGCGACCAGTTCAGCTCGCGGTGGCGCTTCAGAGCCTCCGGATCGCGATAGCGCCCTTCGTTGATCGACGGCGATCGGAAGCGGTGCAGTTCCTGCCCGGCCAGCTTGGTGGTGAAGATGATGTAATAGGGATGATCGTTGGGGACGGCCGCCGCGAAGATCGCGTCGTCCAGCCCCCAGCGCCGGAACATCTCCATCGATCGCGCCCCCAGCAGGGTCGCCTTGGGGTGCGCGCTCGGCCCGGTACGCTCCTCGACGATCAGCGAAGGCTGGCCGCGATGCGCGAGGTCGATACCCAGCGTGAGGCCGACAGGCCCCCCGCCGGCAATAAGAACAGGTGTTTCGATCATGGGTTCGCTTTACTTGGCTGTCATCGTGTCGAGCGGCTTGATCTCGATCGGCTCGCCATTCTTGAACACGGCGGCGATCGCGCCGTAGGCGGCGACGTCCTTGGTCGGATCGGCGTTGAGCAGCAGCAGATCCGCCAGCTTGCCGCGCTCGATCGAACCGAGATCCTTTTCCTTGTGTAGGTAAATCGCGCCGTTGAGCGTCGCGATCCGCGTGAGCGGCAGCAGCGGGATGCCCGCCTTGGCGAGCAGATCGAGTTCCATGTGCAGCGAAGCGCCCCAGGTGCGATCGGTGCCCGCCGTCAGGATCACGCCATTGTCGAACAGCTTCTTGATCGTCTTGGCCGAATAGGGATTCTGAATCTTGAACTGCGCGGCCATGCCGCTGTTGATGTAGCGTTGCCGCTCGGTCGTGCGCTGTTTCTGCAGCTCCGCCGGATCGACCGACGCCTTGAACAAGGGGGTTTCGAGAAACTCGGGATGATCGGCGATCGTGGCGATGTGGTAGAAGACCGCCATCGTCGTCGACACCGGGATGCGCTTGGCCGCGACCCGCTTTGCGAAGCCATCGGTGATCACCGAGCGGACCGGATGCGCGAAGCCGTCAATGCCCGCATCGATCGATTCCGCCGATTCCGATTCCGATGCGGCGTGAACCGTGGTCGGGATGCCGTTCGAATTGGCCATCTTGATGATGCCGGCGAAGGTTTCCTCGCTGAACACCGGCGCGGTTGCGGTGCCGTAATTGCCGAGTTCGTCGAACAGGATCTTTTGCAAATCGGGCTTGCGATCGAACTGGGCCTGCAGCTTGGCCCTGTCGGTTTTCACGTCGCTGACGGTCAGGCCGAAGACGCTGTCGCCATAGCCGCCCGGCGCGGTGATGACCGCACCCGCCGCGAAGATACGCGGCGACGGAAACTTGCCCGCGCGCTCATCGGCCCGCATCTCGAAGATGAAGTCGGCATTGTTGCCCGAGTCATAGACCGAGGTGACGCCCGCGTTCAGAAAACCCTGCAGCGTGCGGATCGCCAGCGGCTTATCGACATAGGTGCCGCCGCCTTCCTTGGGCATGCGCCCGCCGACCAGATGGATGTGGCTGTCGATCAGGCCGGGCAGCAGATATTTGCCGGTGCCGTCGATCTTCATCGCGCCCGCCGGCGCCTGGATCGTGCCGGGCGCGATCAGCGCGATCCTGTCGCCCGAAACCAGCACCGAAGCGCCGGGCAGCGGCGCGGCGCCGGTGCCGTCGATCAACGTCACGTTGCTGATCAGCAGATCTTTGGCCGCAACCTCGCCCGTCGCGACCATCGCCGCGCCCGCCATCATCAGCCCTTGCCACCACCGCATTGCCCGCACTCCCTTCCCGTCAGAAGTCATATGAGACACGCACACCGAAGGTCCGCAGACGCGGGAGCACCGCGAAGGCCGTCGGTTGCGACACCGATGTCGTCCCCACGCGATAATTGGTCGCCGAACCGCGCACGGCCGACACCCACGTCTTGTTGTTCGTCAGATTTTCCGAATAGATTTCGAAGCGCGTGCCGCCGCGTTCGATGCCAAGGCGCATGTTCAGCATCAGCCGGTCGTTCAACCAGCTCTGGTTGATCTCGTCGACATAGATGCGGCCGGTATAATTGGCCTCGCCGCGCGCATACCATTCCCAGTCGCCGCCGGCGAAGCTGGAGGCGATGCCGTCGCGATAGGTGGTGGAGAAGCTCGCCTGCTTGCTCGGAAAGCCCACCGGCGTCTTGCCGCTGGCGTCGGTCTGCCCGGTGGGCGCCAGCGTCAGCGGCGTGAACAGCCGATCGTAGCGCGCATGGGTATATTGGGCGTTGAGCGACGCATCCCAATGTTCGGCAATGCGCAGATCGAACTCGGCCTCGAGACCCCAGATCTTCGCCTGCGACGGGATCACCGCAGCGGCGAAGGCGCCGGTGATCGTCGGGCCGCAGCGATTGCTGGGGCACGGCGTGTTCACCGTGTTCTTCAGGTTCTTCCAGTCCATGTAATAGCCGGTGAGCGCATAGCGGAAGCCCGGTAGCACCTGCTTCACGCCGACTTCGAAGCTGTCGACCGTTTCGACCGGCACGTCATAGGTATAGCCGGGGATCGCCGAGATCGTCGCCTGCAGCGCGGGCGAATAGAGCGTGAAGTTGGAATTGGTCGTGCCGCGCAGCGCGCCCCGCGCCCACGAGCCATAGAGCGTCAGATCGGCATTCGGCTTCAGCGTGACGATCGCGCGCGGCAGGAAGTTCTTGTAGCTGGACGTGTCCGCCGTCGGCAGGCCCAGCGACGTCGTCGCGCGATCGACCTGATAGCGCCCCTCGACATCGAGCGCGGCCCATTCGAGCACGTCATAATGCAGGCCGAAGAAGCCCGAATAATATTCGACGTCGCCCTGGCTCGTATAGACCGAGGGCTCAGTATAGCTGACCCGGTTGGTCGCATCGAGGACCGAGATCAGCGCCCCCGTCCCGCTCGGCCCGCCCAGCGACTTCTGCTTGAAATAATTGGCGCCGACCAGCCAGGTGAAGCGGCCGTGCGGCGACGAATTGAGCCGGAAATCGGCGCTCCTGTCGGTCAGGATATTGGTCGACACGACATATTGGTTGCCATTGTCGTCGGTGCTGACCTGCGCGGTCGTCGACTTCATGTCGCTTTTCGACAGGGTCAGATGCACCGACATGTCGTTCGCGAACTCGTAATCGGTTTCGAACGAGGTCCGATAAAAGCGACCCGCAAGGCCGGCATCGTCGAGATGCGGCGTATCCTCGATAAAGGGCAGGCCGTTGACGACCAGCGGGTTCGCTTTGTTGTTGTTCAGGATATCGAGGATGATGTTCGGGCTGTTTGACTTGGCGAAGGCCGGCGGGATCAGCGAAGTGGCGGCGCTATAGGCCGCCGGAACCAGCTTCGAATAATTGGGCAGCGCGCCGCAGAAGAAGGGCGCGGTTCCGCGGATGCAGCGCCCCGGCGCGTTGAGCAGTTCGGGCCGGCTGGGATTGAGATTTGCGGTGCCGTTGCGCGAGTCATCGAGCCAGACCTCGCTATGCCGCAGGCGCAGGCGCAGGCCCTCCACCGGCTTCCACACAAGCTGGGCGTTGATCACGTTGGTGCTTTCGCGCCCCAGTTCGCCGCCGTCGGTCGCGGTGAAATGCGCGCCCTTTTCGTTAGAGGCGCCGCTGATGCGGAAGCTCAGCCCTTCGAACAGCGGACCTTCGATGCTGCCCGACAGATTGTGCGTGCCGCGCGTTTCGATCCCCGCCTCGGCACGGGCGCGCAAGGTGTCGGATGGTTCGCGCGTGATGAAGTTGATCGCGCCGGAGAAAGTGCCGCGCCCGAACAGCGCGCTTTGCGGCCCCTTGATCACCTCGACGCGCTGGATATCGTCGAAGGTGAGCGACTGCGCGCCGCCGAACAGGTAGATGCCGTCGACGAAGATGCCGCCAAGTTGCTCGAGAGGATCGTTGCGCGGGATCGTCATGCCGCGGAAGCGCAAGGCGGGCGTCAGGCGCGAGGAGCTGAACGTGACCTGCGGCGTGTAGAAGAAGCCGGGCGCGACCTGGGCCAGATTGGTAATGTCGCGCAGATTGGCGTTCGAAATGTCCTTGGCGCTGAACGACGTGATCGACAGCGGCGCGTCGTAGAGGCTTTCCTCACGCGATCGCGCGGTGACGAGGATGTCGCCGAACCCGCTTTGATCGGCCTGTTCGGCCGGAGCGTCGGCATCCTGCGCGAAGGCGGGCGCGGCCAGGCACTGCGCCACCAGAAGCGCGGCGAGACTGGACCTGTTCAATCGACGAAAGCGAGACCCCAATCGAGACATTCGAACCCCCTGGTCTGCGTCGACCTCCCCCTCGATCGGACGCACGATCCCGCCCCGACGGCACAGGCCTCCGGGTGCGCCGGGCGATGCCGCCCGGCCGTCATGCATTCGGTCGTTGCCGGTTGGTCGATCAGGCCGCGATCATTTGATCGTCAGGAAAAATCGCTTCCGGTCTGGGGTCAGCGTAACAAATATTTCGCGAAAGTGCGGGCTAATTGAACGGTTGAGAGGGCTAGCAGCTATGCTGCGCGGCTATGGGCTGGCGCAGGTGCCACCGCTTCGAACCAGTCGGCGATCTGGCCCGACGTCATGAAGATCGTATCCTCCCGCGCGAGCATCGTGTCGACCATCTCCATCAGCGCGACGAAGCGATGCGGCACGCCCATCAGGTGCGGGTGCAGGCCCAGGGTCACGATACGCGGCTGATCGCGCGCCTCCTCCTCGAACAAGGCCAAAGTGGCACGCAATCGCGTCAGCAATTCCTCCGACGGGCGATGCTGAACGGCGTGGGCGACGCTGTCGTTGATCTCCAGCGAATAAGGCATGGCGATCATGGGGCCCGATTTGGTCCGCATCCAGGTCGGCAGATCGTCGAGGATCCAGTCGCTGCAGAAACGCACGCCGTTCGCGGCCAGCAGATCGGGCGTGTCGAACGTCTGGCGCAGGCCCGGCCCGAGCCAGCCGTCGACCTTCTGCCCACTGAAATCGCGCAGCAGGCGCAGCGCCTCGGCGATCAGCGCGCCTTCCGAATCCTCGGTCTGGATCGATTTCTGATGGAGGCCGTGGCCGACAAACTCCCAGCCCGCGTCGAGCACGGCTTCGGCCACGCGCGGATAGGTTTCGACCACACCCGCATTCATCGTGCAGCTGACCGGAATGCCGCGCGCCACGAACGCCTGAAGCATGCGCGGCAGGCCGCAGCGCATTCCATATTCGGCCCAGGAGAAATTGGGCACGTCGGGCAGCGATTCGACGCCGTGCGGCGCCGGCAGCAGCTTGCGCGGCATCGGATTGTCGAAACGCCAATTTTCGATATTCACCACGGTCTGCACGATGATCGGCTTGCCGTTCGGCGCCGGATAGCGCGGCCGATCGCTTGCGAATTCGAAGGGGATGCGCGGGTTGCTGGTCATGCGATCGCCGCGGTCATGCCGCCATCGGCCGTAACCGACGTCCCCGTAATCGTGCCCGAAACCTCCGACGCGAGAAAGGCGATAATCCGCGCTATCTCGTCCGGCTCGCTGATCCGGCCGAGCGGAACGCCCGCCATCTGTTCGGCCTCGACATCGCCCGCCGCCTTGCCGCTGGCCGTCGCCAGCCGATCGATCAGCGTGTCCCAGCGCCCGGTGCGCGTCGGGCCGGGATTGACCGCGTTCACGCGCACGCCGGCCGGCGCCAATTCCTCGGCCAGGCCGCGGATTACCGCCAGGCAGGCGGCGTTGGCGGCAGCCCCCGGCAACATGCGCTTGTTCGGTTGCTTGCCAGCATTGCCGACCACCGCGACCATGCGGCCCGCGCCCTGATCGCGCATCACCGGCGCCGCCGCCCGAAGCGCGCGGACAAGCCCGAAGAATTTGAGGCCGAGCGCCGTTTCCCAAACATCATCGCCAAGCTCCCAGAACAGGCCGCCCTGCGCGGCGCCGGCGCTGACCACCAGCATGTCGATCCGGCCGAAGCATTCGACCGCCGCCTTCACCGCCGCATCGGCATCGCCAGGCGCGGTCAGATCGGCGGCGAGCAGCAGCGTGTCCGGCCCGCCGGGCGCATCGGCGCCGAAGCTGTCGATCGAGCGCGCGGCAAGCGCCAGCTTCGCCCCTTCGGCCGCGAGCAGCCGGGCGGTCGCGAGCCCGATCCCCTTGCTCGCCCCAAAGATCAGCGCGGTCTGCCCGGCAAGTTTCAGGTCCATATCAGGCGTCCATCCAGCACAGATCGTCGAACAAAACCCCCACGTCGGGCAGCGTTTCGAGCGCCCAGACATGGCCGAACAGCCGGTCCAGCCGATCCTCGTCCAGAAGGCCAGCCGCGCAATCGCGCGCCTTTTCCTCCAGCTCGGCATCGGTCAGCGGATAATCCGGTCCGCCACGATAGCGTTCATCGGCCCATTCGACGATCTCGCGACCATCAGTCGTGCGAACCTCGATCCGCGAGCGGATCTTGTCCCAGCCCATATCCTCGATCCCCTGATCGAAGCGGGTTTCGATGCGGCCCTGCATATCCTGACATTCGTCCGAAGCGACGAAGGCATCGGTGAACTCGGCCTTGCCCGCCTTGCCGCGCAGGATGATCGCCGACAGCAGAAACTGGAAGCTGAACTTGCCTTCCAGCTCGGTCATCGCGCGCTGGAAACGGATCGGACCGAGCACGTTCGAACCCGCCAGCAATGTGACGTGCGCGATGTCCACCGGGGCTAGGCCGTTCTTCGCCATCAGCGCGCGCATCGCATCCATGCTGGGATGAGTGAGCACGCCGGACGGATAGGGTTTGATGCTGACGCCGGGGCTGGCCATCGTGTGCGGCGCGCCGAAGCGATCGCGCACGAGAGCGGGCTCGCCGCCCGGCCCCGCGATCGCCAGATACCCCCAGCGCCCGTCGAGCGCCTCTTCATTCGCGCTGAAGCCTTCGCGCGCCAGCAGCGCGGCATTGATGCCGTTCTGCGCGGCGCGACCGACGTGGAGCGGCTTGGTCATCGTGCCGAAGTTCGCGCGCACGCCCGATGCCGAGGATGCGGCGATGCCGAGCGCCTGCGCGGTGGTCTTTTCATCGAGGCCGAGCATGTTCGCCGCCGCTGCCGTCGCCGCGAAGGTGCCGATCGTGCCCGACGTGTGGAAGCCGCGCATATAATGATCGGGCGTGATCGCTTCGGCAATCTTGCAGCCGACTTCGAAACCCGCGCAGAAGGCGGTGAGCATCCGCTTGCCGTCGACCGGCACGCCGGTTTCGACCAGCACCAGTTCGGCGGCCGCCAGCGACGCGGCGAGCGGCGGCATCGTGGGATGCATCAGCAGGCCGTAAGGGCGGCCCGGCCCTTCGGCGAGCTGGGTATCGTCCCAGTCCATCGCATGGCCGGCGGTGCCGAACCACAAGGCGGCCAGATGCGCGGGCAGCGCACCACGCGGGCTGCCCAGCAACCGCGCCTCGGCAACGCCGCCCTGCCGTTCGATGAAGCGGCGCAGCGGCGCCATGCCATGCTGTTCGCTGCCCGCCAGCGCCACGCCCAGCCCATCGAGCACGCAGCGCCGCGCAAGCCGCAGGGTTTCGGCATCGATATCGTCGAAACGCAAGCCGACGGTGAAGCGCGCCGCGGCGGCGGTCAGCCCGGACAAAGCGGCGTAGGGATCGGCAGAAGTCATCATCATCCTTTGCTGTGGGGGGCACGTGCCCAGATCGCCTCGACCTGCGACGCGGGCAGCGTCACGCCGAAGCGATGATCGACATTGGCAAGGGTGGCCTCATGGAGCGGCTGGCTCCACGATCCGACCGCCTCGGGCGGCACGCAGATATAATAATCGAGTTCGAACCCGGCCCGCAGCGTGCTTTCGATGCAGGCATTGGTCGAAACCCCGCCGATCACGAGGCTGCGTATGCCGCGCGCCCGCAGCAGCAGATCGAGGTCGGTGCCGGTGAAGGCGCTGTAGCGATGCTTGCGGACGACCCCTTCGCCGGGGATCGGCGCGAGTTCATCGATGAAATCGGCGCCTTCGGTATCGGCGATGCACAGATTGTCGGCCGATGCGGTCGAACGCCGCCGCTGCGCCAGCCAGGGGCCGGAATCGCTCGCATGATCGGGCAAGGTCCAGAAACCGACATGCGCGACGAACACGCCCGCCTGGCGCGCGGCGGCGAGCAGGCCGGCCAGCACCGGCGCCACCCGCTGCGCGGCGGAAAGATCGCGCCCCGCCTTTGCCGCGCCGAAGCCGGGCAGGCAGAAATCCTTCTGCATGTCGACGATCACCAGCGCGCAATGGCGCGCATCGAAGCGATCGGCCATGTCGAGCAGCATCGCCGGTTCGGTCATGCCGACACCCCCATGCGCGGGATGAAGCCAGTGCCGTCGCCGATGATCGTCGCCTTTTCCTGCGTGAACATCTGCAGCGAGCCGCGCCCGCTTTCGCGCCCGACACCGGAATCGCCGAAGCCACCGAAGCCCGCGCGCAGATCGCGCAGCAGCGGCGTGTTAACCCAGGTCGTCCCCGCCCGGATCGCGCGCATGCCGCGCATCGCGGTGCCGAGATTGCCGGTCCACAGATAGGATGCGAGTCCGAAGGGGCTGTCATTGGCGATCGCGAAGGCTTCGTCTTCGGTGTCGAACAGGGTCACGGTCACGAAGGGACCGAAGATTTCGTCCTGACAGACGGGCAGCCTGTTGCTGGGCGCGAGGACGGCGATGGGATCGAGATAGAAGCCCTTCGCCTGCCCGGCATCGCCGCCGCCGGTCAGCACCTTGCATCCGCTATGCTGGGCCTGATCGAGATAAGCGAGGATCCGCGCCTTGTGCGCGGCGCTAATCACCGGGCCCATCTCGGTCGCGGGGTTCATCGGATCGCCGACCCGGATCGCCTTCGTGCGATCGATGAAGGCGGCGAGGAACCGATCGGCGATCGACCGCTGGATCAGGATGCGCGAACCGGCAAGGCACGCCTCACCATTATTGGCGAAGGCAGCGAACAATGTGCCGTCGAGCGCGCGTTCGAAATCGGCGTCGGCAAAGACGATGTTCGCCGATTTTCCGCCAAGCTCGGTCGCGACCGGGCGCAGCCTCTGTGCGGCGGCCGCCATCACCGTGCGGCCCGTCGCCGTTCCGCCGGTGAACGAAATCACGTCGATCCCGGCATGTTCGATCAACGCCTTGCCTGTCACCGGTCCGGTTCCATTGACCATGTTGACGACGCCAGGCGGGATATCCGACGCGGTGATCAGCTCCATCAGCCGCTGGAGCGAGAGCGGGGTCTGCTCCGAAGGTTTGAGAACACACGTGTTGCCGAAGGCGAGCGCGCCCGCGATCTTCATCGACGACAGCAGCAGCGGCGCATTCCACGGGCTGATCAGCCCCACGACGCCCACCGGCTCGCGCGCAACCAGCGTCGTATAGCCGCGTTCCTGCCGATACATTTCCTCGGGATGCTGGCCCGCAAATTCGGCGAAGAAGCGGTATATTCCGGCCGCGCGATCGGCCATCATCCGGGTCTGGCGGATCGGCAGACCCATCGTGCGGGTTTCGAGTTCGGCGAGAATGTCGAGATTGGCCTCGATCATGTCGGCAAGGCGGCGCAGCATCGTCTGACGCGCGGCGACCGAGACATTGCGCCAGTTCTGCCACGCATCGCGCGCCGAAGCGACGGCCAGGCCGACCTCGCCCGCATCCGCCTGATGCAGCATCGCCACCGGCTCGCCCGCAGCCGGCCCGATCACCGGCATCGGATCATCGCCGCGCGCGATGCTCAGCCCACCAATGAAGCTGGTCACATGTGGCAGTTGCATTGGCTACCCCCGTTCGCCCATGCCTATGCCACGCTCTTTCGAGCCCGCGCCTATATCGAAGCGATATAACGAAAGTAGCAAATCCGTCTTGGACGCGGGCCCGGCCGCGCTGGCAGCTTCGCCATCGATATTGGCGGGGAGCGGGGCGTTGGCAAAGCTGACCGCGCCGGTCCTGGTGACCGGCGCCAACGGAAAGACGGGGCGCGCGGTGCTGGCCGCGCTCGCGGCTGCGGGGGCGCAGGCGCGGGCCCTGATCCGCAATCCCGCGCAGGAGGGCGCGGTGATCGCGGCAGGCGCGCAGGAGGTGGCTGTCGGCGATCTGGGAAATGCCGACAGCCTCTCCAAATCGGCACAAGGTTGCGCTGCGATCATCCATATCGGCCCACCGCTCGATCGCAACGAACTGATCTACAGCCGCCACATGATCGCCGCCGCCCGATCGGCCGGGATCGATCGCTTCGTCTATTATTCGGTGATGCACACGCTGAGCCGCGGAATGCGGCACCACGCGCTCAAGCTGGAGGTTGAGCAGGAGCTCGTCGAAAGCGGGCTGGCCTTCACCATCCTCCAGCCGATCCGCTACATGCAGCATCTCGAGCCGATCTGGCGCCGCGTCGTCGACGAAGGCGTACATTCGATGCCGTTCGGTATCGACCGGCGCTTCAACATTGCCGACCTTCACGATCTGGCGGAAGCGACCGCGCGCGTCGTGATCGACCCGAGCTATGCCTATGGCATTTTCGAACTGGCCGGGCCGGCTGCGCTCAGCCAGCGCGATATGACGGTGATCCTGTCCGAGGAACTGGGCCGTCCGATCGAGGCGCAGCCAGTTTCGACCGAGGCGCTGCTCAGCGGCGCACTCAAGCACGGATCGGTCGATCGCGCGGTGCAGATGCTGGTGATGAGCGACTATTATGACCGCCACGGCTTTCAGGGGAGCCCGGCGGTGCTGCGGATGATCCTGGGCCGCGAACCGACCGGCTATCGCGATTATGTGCGGCGCCTGATCGCGGCGGAATGGGCATGATCGACCTGCACGGGCGCACCGCGATCATCACCGGCGGCGCGCGCGGCCTTGGCCGCGTGATGACGCTGGCGCTCGCCGAAGCCGGCGCGAACGTGATCATCACCGCGATGCGATCGCCAGACCAGATCGCCGAAACCGAAGCGCAGGCCGCGGACCTGCCCGGATCGTGCAAGGGTATATTGGCCGACATGTCGAACGCGTCCGATTGCCGGCGCGTCGCCGAGGCGGCGCTGCTCCTGACCGGGCGGATCGACATATTGGTCAACAATGCCGCGCGCGGGTCGCGCGAGCAGAGGGCCGAGGGCGGCGAGCGGCCGCGCTTCTGGGAGGCCGACGAGGACGCGATCGAACGCATGGTCGCGACCAACCTTGCCGGCCCCTATCTGATGGCGCGCGCGGTCGTGCCGACGATGATCGCGCAAGGATATGGCCGGATCATCAACATTTCGACATCGCGCACGACGATGCGGCTGATCGGCGGTGGCCCCTATGGCCCCACCAAGGCGGCGATCGAGGCGGCGACAAACATCTGGGCGCGCGAACTGGCGGGTACCGGCGTCACCGCCAACGCGCTGCTGCCCGGTGGCGCCAGCGATACGGATCTGATTCCCGGCGACGGCATCGGCACCCGCGCCGTCGCCTTCATTCCCGGCAAGGACGAACCCGGCCAGGAAGGATCGGTGCCCGGCGGACTGCTGCCGCCGTGGATCATGGGGCCACCGATCGTGTGGCTCGCCTCCGACGCGTCAGCCGATTTCAACGGGCGCCGCTTCGTCGCGCGCGATTGGGATGTTGATCTGCCGCCCGATCAGGCGGCGATGCGGGCGATGCAGCCTCCCTGCGATCGCCCGGTGATCATGTGAGGGTGAGGGTGAGGGTTAGGGCCGGCTGAGCGGCTGGATCACGCGATCGACCAGCGCCTTGCGCGCGGCCGCACGGATCGCGACGGCATCGTCATCGAGCGGAAGACGCTCGAGTTCGCCCGCCGCGAACACCTCCTTCGCCGCCAGCCCGCGTTCGAGCAGGTCGATCCGATCGCGCGCGACCGACAATTCCTGCGCCAGCGCCAGCACCGCCTGCCAAAGGCTCGCCTCGCCCGAGGGCATGTAGAGCGGTTCCTCGGTCATGCCGCCTTCTCCGGCTTGCGACCGCCATAGACGTACCAGACGTCCTTCGCTCCCTGCGCCACCGGGCCGGCAAAGCTGGTATTGACCGGGAAGCCCGCCTCTTCGAGATAGCCGGGCACGTCCGCCTCCGCCCACAGCCGCCAGCTGCGCTCATTATTGTGCTGGACCTGCCAGTCGTTGAGCACCTGATCGACCAGCCCGATCTGGCCGGGCTGGATCGGCACGTCGATATGCACCGCGATCCCGCCGGGCCGCAGAAGCCGCCAGCATTCGGCGATCATCGCGGGCAGCCCTTCCTCGGTCATCTCATGGCCCAGGATGTGCGACACGATTAGGTCGAAGCTCTCGTCCGGATAGGTCATCAGCGCGGCGTCCATCTGGCGGAAATGGATCGTGAGACCCTGCGCCTCCGCCGTGGCATGCGCCCAGCGCAGCAAAGGCGCGGCGCAATCGACGCCGTGAACCTCCGCCTCCGGATAGAGCCGGGCATAGGACATCGTGTTGCGCCCGGTGCCGCAGCCGACCTCCAGGATGCGCAGCGGACGGAAATCGGGCCAGCGTTCGGCGATCAGGCCGCGCACGAAATCGCCGCCCGATTTGCCGGCCAGCGCGTTGCGCCCCTTGCCCGCCGCATAGATCAGCCCGCCGCCATTATAGCGTGCGCCGGCTTCGATATCGTGATCATGCTTTTCGAAGCAGAAGCCGCCGGGCTGGCGATGCACCTCCACGTCGGCGATGTTCCACGGCACGTCGAGATCGGGATCGAGCGCGAGCGAGCCAAGCTTCTCGGGGCGCGCCGCGAGCGTATCGGCGGTCGCCTGCAGCGTCGGCACCTGCCGGTCGACGAAGCTCGCCACTGTATCCCACATCAACGTCTGCGACATGTACGTCAGGCTCGACCAGTTGCGGTACAGCGGCTCCTCCACCAGCGCATCGTGGACGGCATCGCGATCGGTGCGCGACAGATCGGACAGCTTATGCCCCAGCGCGGCTTCGAGCCCCGGCATGATGCGATCGTCGAAAGCCGTGCGGATATCCGCCGCCATGCCCAGATTGACTGCATTCTTGAGCGCGATGACGAACTGCGCGCGCGCCTCGTCATCGCGCGTGAGACGGATGTTCATGTCGGTGACGCCGTTCATTGCGGGGCCGTCCAGCGCACGTCGCCGGCGGCTTCGAGCCGGGCGAAACGATCGCCGCGATCGAACATGGCGACGGTCGCGGGCCGATCTGCGCGCAGCGCCTCGGTCGCCGCCGCATCGACTATGAAGTCGGTGCTCAGCGCCACGCCATAGACGTCGCGCGCCGCCTCTGCCGAGACGAGGCCGAGCGCGACATCGGCGGCGACCTTTTCGACGGGACGATCGAACGGATGGCCCCAGCCGCCGCCGCCGCAGGTCTTCGCCTCGATCAGCTCACCGGCCTTCACCGGGCGCGCGTCGATCTTGCAGGTGATCGGATGTTCATTGTCGGCACCCGGGTTGAGGCAATAGCTGGTGCCCGCCCCGGCCTTGCCGCCGTGCACGCCCCAGGGCTGGGTCTGCAGGCGATCGTCGACGACGTGGATCGCGCCGTCGCGCAGGAAGCGCACGCGGCGATAGACGCCCAGGCCGCCGCGATATTCGCCGGCGCCGCCCGAATCCGTGCGCAGCCCTTCTTCCTCGACGATCAGCGGGTAGAAGGCCTCCATGAACTCGACCGGGCGGCTGCGCCCGCGGACATTGCCGTTAAGCGCGTCCGACCCATCCGATCCGCGCCGCCCGCCGCCACCGCCGCCGATGCCGTCGCGGAAGAAGATGCGTTCGCCATGATCGCCCAACGTCGCGATGCCCCAGGTCGATCGCGTGTCCGACGAACCCGGCGTCTCACCGCCCAGCGCGCGGGAGAGCGCGCCGAGGCACAGTTCGGGCAGGCGGAACAAGGTATAGGCGCGGCACGAGGCCGAAGCCGGATAGCGCGCCGAGATGATCGATCCTTCGGGCAGCTTGCACGAAATCGCGCGCACCGCCCCGCCGTTGAACACCGTATCGGGCACCAGCGTGCGGAAGATCGATACGATATATTTGACGTAGAAGCGTTCGTCCCCGGCGATGTTCAGCGCCGCCTTGGACTGCGCGCCCGTCCCTTCGAAATCGAACTCGACGCTGTCGCCGCGCTTGCGGAGCGTGACCTTGAGTGGGATGAAGCGGCGCGGTTCGGCGGGCACGGCCCCGGCGATCTCAACGACATCCTCGAACGGATAATCGCCGTCGGGGATTTGCGGGAAGGCGACTTCGCGCAGCGCGCGCGCGCAGCTTTCCAAAATCTCCTCGAACCCGGCATCGATCATGGCGGGGCCATAGGTGTCGAACAGATCCTTCACCCGCTGCACGCCCAGCCGCGTCGTCATGATGAAGGCGTCCAGATCGCCCTGCACGTCGCCGGGATAGCGGCTGTTGTTCACGATCGTCTTGTAGAGCGGGGTCACGATCTTGCCCGCTTCCATGATCTTCACCGGCGGGATGATGATCCCTTCCTGATGAATGTCGGTCGCGCTGATCGTCACGCTGCCCGGCGCGAGGCCGCCGATGTCGGTGACGTGGCCGAATGCCTGGACATAGGCGACCAGTTCGCCCCGCCAGATCACCGGCTGGGTCACGCACAGATCGGGCAGGTGGGTCAGGCCGCCGCCCGACTTGAACGGATCGTTCCAGATGAAGACGTCGCCGTCCTGGATCTCGTCGATCGAATAATTGGCGAGGATCGGATCGACATGCGCGGCGCCCGATGCCGACGATACGTTACGGCCGTGCCGATCGAACACGCCGGCGCGATAGTCGCGGCCTTCGCGGATCACCACCGATCGGGCGGTGCGTTCGATCTGCGCCTCCATTTCGCGGCGGGTGGATTCGATGGTGCCCGCAATGATTTCGAGCGTGATCGGATCGATGGTCCGTCCGGACGCGATGCGGCTGCCCTGGATGTTCATGGTCGGATCTTTCAGTTGGCGGCCGGGGCCACGAAATCGTTGGTCATCATCTGATCGACCGGCAGCGTCTTGGTCAGGACGCCGTGCGTGACGAACAGCTTCTGGCTTTCCTCCCAATCGGTGGCCGACTGGAAACCATAGGGTTTGCCCGGCACCGCCGGCCCCACGAAGCGCAGCGCATTGGCGAAGTCCTTCGCATTGCCCGCGCGCCGCTTCGGCTCCGCATTGGTCGGCGAATGGCGCGCGAGGGCGTCGAGCGCCTCGTCCGGATGGGTGCGCGAATAATCCCACGCCTTCAGCGTCGCGCCGACGAAGCGCCGGACCAGATCGGGATCGCTCTGCATCAGCGGCTTGGCCGCCATGATGTTGTAGCCGACGACCTTCACGCCATAATCGGAGAAGATGAAGGCGCGCGCGCCGCCGCCGGCATCGAACAAAGAATGCGACCAGGCGGGCGCGATCATCGCGTCGACATCGCCCTTCAGGAACACGCGGATCTTGGCGGTCGGATCGGCCGACACCAGCTTCACGTCGCCCGGCTTCAGCCCGACATTGCCGAGCAGCAGCGGCACCAGCGAGTCATTGGCGCCGCCCGGTGTGATCGCGATCGACTTGCCCTTGAGATCCTGCAGCTTCTGAATCGGGCTGGCCGTGCGGACGTAAACCGCCTGCCCCATCACCGGCATGATGTTGGCGACGCTCATCAACGGCATGCCCGCGCCAGCGCCGCGCATGATCGCATCGACCGAGCCGAAGCCGAACTGGTCCTGCCCGCTGCCGACAAGCTGCGCGGCCTGTACCGATCCCCGCCCTTCGTTGACGGTCAGTTCGATCCCGGCGTCCTTATAGAAGCCCTTGTCGATGCCCAGGAAGAAGGGCGCGTGATAGGATGACAGCAGCCATTCGACGCGCACCGAGACCGGGGTGAGCCCGTCCTTGGTCTGCACGGGCTTCGATCCCCCGCAGGCGGCGAGGCCCAGCGCCAGCGCCATCACGAAAATCCTACGTCCGATCATGCCATCACCATGTCGCGCGAGCGTTGCGAAATATGCCAACTGAGGGTCGCCCGCTCGATCGCCTCGATCGCGAGGAACAGGACGACACCGGCGAGGCTGAGCAGCACGACGCCCGCGAACAGCAGGTCGGTCTGCATATTGCCGTTGGCGACGAGCAGGATGCGCCCGACGCCTTCGTCCGATCCGATGAACTCACCCACGATCGCGCCGATCATCGCCGACGTGATCGACAGTTTCAGGCCGGTGAAGATGCTGGGCATGGCATGCGGCAGCCGGATCTTGAAGAAGGTCTGGAGCCCACTGGCGCCCATCGATCGGGCGAGATGCAGCTTCGAAACCTCGATCCCGCGCAGGCCCATCGCCGTGTTGATCACCATCGGGAAGAAGGCGATCAGGAACGCCATCAGCACCTTAGGCAACATGCCGAAGCCGAACCAGATCGCGAACAAAGGCGCGATCGCGACCTTGGGCACGATCTGCAGCGCGACCAGCAGCGGATAGACCGAACGATCGAGCAGGTCCGAAGAGACGATCGCCAGCGCGATCAGCCCGCCGACGAGCACGCTGAGCCCGAAACCCAGCAGCACTTCGCCCAGCGTATAAGCGAGCGCGGGCATCAGCGTTCCCGCGTTGTCGGCGATCGCCTTCGCCACGGCGAGCGGCGACGGCAGGATGAAGGGGGCGATGTCGAACACCCAGACGCTGCCGCCCCACAAAAGCAGGATCAGGCCGAGCGTGGCGAGCGGATAGAGCGAGCGGCTCATGCCTGTCCTCCCGATGCCAGCCGCAGCGAAGGCGCATCGGTCGCGCGGCGCAGCACGCCCCAATCTTCGAACATGCGGCGGATCTGGTTCACATAGGCGCCGAAGGCCGGGGTCTCGCGCACCGAAATCGGCCGGCGGCGGGGCAGATCGATATGGATATCCGCCGCCACCGTCGCGGGCCGTGGCGACATCACCAGCACGCGATCGGACAGGAACACCGCTTCCGAAATGCTGTGCGTCACGAAGATCACCGTCTTGCCGCTTTCCAGCCAGATATCCTGAAGATCGACGTTGAGCTGATCGCGGGTCAGCGCGTCGAGCGCGCCGAACGGCTCGTCCATCAGCAGCAAGGGCGGATCGTGAATCAGCGCGCGGCAGATCGAGACGCGCTGCTTCATGCCGCCCGAAAGCTGGTGCGGGAGCTTATCCTCGAACCCGTCGAGGCCGACCATCGCGAGCAGGCTGCGCGCGCGATCCGAATAGGCCGCGCGATCGAGCTTCCGTATCTCGATCTGGAGCATGATGTTGCGCATCACGCTGCGCCAGTCGAGCAAGTTGGTATCCTGAAAGACGATACCCACGTCGGTCTGCGGCGCGGTGACAGGCTTGCCGTCGATCGCGATGCGCCCGCTGGATGGCGCGGCGAGGCCCGCGACCATTTGCATCAGCGTCGATTTGCCGCAGCCGCTGGGGCCGAGGATCGAGATAAACTGTCCCCGTTCGATGCTGGTCGACACGCGATCGACCGCCAGCAGATCCCCCGCGCCGCGATAACGCTTGGTGACGTCCTCGATCGCTATGAACTGATCGGCCACGTTACGATTCCGCTCCCGCCGTCACGCCTTTGGCAAGTTGGCCACAGCGGGTCGTGATCAGCAAGTTGCCGTTCGCATCGGGGCTGACCTTCTGGCCCGGCAGGATGACGATCGTCGTGTCATATTGCTCGACGATCGCCGGTCCTTCGAAGGACGCGCCGACCGCCAGTTGGCGACGATCATACACCGCGGTTTCGACGAAGCCGGTCTCGTTGAAGAAGACGCTGCGCGTGCCCGTCCGCGCGGCTTCGGCGCTCGGCTCCCCCGCCTTGCCCTCAAAGGCCGGCGGCTGGCGCATATGGCCGACGCCCGTCACGCGCAGATTGACGATCTCGACCGGCTGCACGCCGCGATAGGCATAGCCATAAGCGTCTTCGTGCGCGGCATGGAGATTGTCGCACATCGCCGCGACCAGATCGGCATCGATCGCCCCCGCCGGCACATCGACCAGCAATTCGGTACGCATGCCGCGATAGCGCAGGTCGGCGCTGCGCACGATCGAACGGCCGGTGGCCGGGAAACCCTGCCGATCGAGCAGCGCCGCCGCTTCGGTCTCCAGCGCGGTGAAGTTCGCGGACAACCGCGCGATATCGACCGCGTCCTCGGCATGGATATCGGTCATTACGAAATCTTCGCGGACGTCGCTGACCAACGCGCCAAGCGAACAGCCGATGCCCGGCGCCGGCGGGATCAGCACCTGCGGCACCTGCAGGATTTCGCCCAGGCTTGCGGCGTGGAGCGGCCCTGCACCGCCGCCGGCGATCAGGGTGAAGTTGCGCGGATCGCGCCCGCGCTTGACCGAAATCTGCCGCACCGCATCGGCCATGTTGAGTTCGCCGATCTCGATGATACCGCGCGCCATTTCGAGCGCGTCGAGGCCCAGCGGCTTACCCAGCGTTTCGAGCGCGGCTTCGGATGCCGCGCGATCGAGCCGGACGGCGCCGCCCGCCAGTTCCTGCGGAAGTCGGCCGAGCAGCACGTTCGCGTCGGTCACGGTCGGCTCGGTGCCGCCGCGGCCATAGCAGGCCGGCCCCGGATCGGCGCCGGCGCTGCGCGGACCGACCTGGAAACGGTTGCCCGGAACGATCGACGCGATCGATCCGCCGCCCGCGCCCACCGACACCACGTCGACCGCAGGCGTGCGGATCGGATAGACATCCAGCTCGACCTCGCTGACGAGCGCCGGATAGCCCTTTTCGATCAGCGCCACATCGGTCGACGTGCCGCCCATGTCGAAGGTCATCAGATCGGGCATATCCGATCCACGCCCGATCCACGCCGACCCCATTACCGCCGCGGCGGTGCCCGACAAGGCGGTGTGGACCGGCTGTCGCGCAGCGAGTTCGGCCAGCGTGGCGCCGCCCGCCGACTTCATGATGTAGAGCGGCGCATCGATGCCCAGCGCCTTCAGATGGCCTTCGACATTGGCGATGTAGCGGCCCAGGATCGGCATCAGCAGCGCGTTGGTCGCGGTCGTGATCGCGCGCTCATATTCGCGATATTCGGGCAGGGTCTCGCACGACGTCGCAATCTGGCAGTCGGGATGCTCCTCGGCGAAGATCGCCTTGGCGCGCATTTCGTGCACGCCGCTGGCATAGGCATTGATGAAGCAGATCGCGACCGAGTTGATCCCCTGATCGCGATACCAGCGCGCCTGTTCGCGGCATTCGGCTTCGTCGAATCCGGCCAGCACCGCGCCGGTGCGATCGAGGCGTTCGGTTACTTCGCGGACATTGCCCAGCGGCACGATGCGCGCGGGCTTGGTCCAGACGTAGATCGATCCGCGCTCACCAGGGATCGTCTGCCGCCCCATCTCGAGCACATGCCGGAAGCCGCGCGTCACGAGCAGGCCGATCGGCGGGAATTTGTGCTGCAGGATCGCATTCACCGCCACGGTGGTGCCGTGCAGGACCGCCTCGATCCGCGACGGATCGCCACCCAGCCGATCGATCAGCGCAGCCAGCGCGTTGCGAACGGCCAGATCGGGGCTGGCCGGCGTCGATGGAACCTTGATGATCTCCTCACGACCATCTTCATCGACCGCGAACAGATCGGTGAACGTGCCGCCGGAATCGATTCCTACGCGAAATCCCATGTTGATCAGTCTTCCGTATTTTTCTGACGTAAGAAAGACCCGAGGGCGGCGCCGCCCTCGGGCCGTTCCTCCTGCTTAATCGAACTTGTAGCTGGCCCGGACGCCGAAGGTCCGCAGGCGCGGCAGCACCGTCGTCGCCACCACCTGCGAAACCGATGTCGTGCCGATCGAATAGACCGACTGCGTGCTGCGCAGACCCGACAGCCAGGTCTTGTTGTTCAGTAGATTTTCGACATAGGCCTCGACGCGGATCCCGTCGCGGGTACCGCCCACGCGCAGGTTCCACTTCACCCAGGGCTTGATCCAGCTCTGGTTGATTTCATCGACGTAGATCTTGCCGGTATAAGCGGCATCGGTGTTGATGAAGCCGTCCCAGCCGCCGGCGACGGGCATGGTGTAGCCGGTGGTGAACACGCCCTGGACCGAGGGGAAGCCACGGATCGTCTTGCCGCTGGCATTGGTCTGTCCGGTGGCGGCGGCCGCCAGCGGGGCGAAGTAGCGATCATATTTGGCGTCGGTGTAAGACCCGCTGATCGACGCCGTCCAACCGGTGGCGAGCTGCGCATCCATTTCGACTTCGATACCCTTGATCTTCGCCGACTGGCCGATCGTGACACCGGCAAAGGCGCCGAAGATCGTCGGGCCGCAGACGTTGCCGGGGCACGGGATGTTCACCGCATTCTTCAGATTCTTCCACTTCATCTGATAGCCAGTGATCGCGTAGCGGAACCAGCCGAGCTTCTGCTTCACGCCCAGTTCGTAATTGTCGATCTTCTCGTCCGCGACGTTGACCGAGAAGCCGGGGATCGCGTTGACCTGCGCCTGGATCGCGGCGCTGTAGAGCGGGAAGGACGAATTGGTCGTGCCCGGCAGAGCGCCGCGCGCCCAGCTGGTATAGAGCGTCAGATCCTCGACCGGCTGCCAGGTCAGGATCGCGCGCGGTACGAAGTTCTTGAAGGTCCGCTCGGTCTGCGTGGCGAGGCCCAGCGAGGTCGTCAGCTTGTCGATGACGTAGCGGCCCTCGACATCGAGGCTGAGGCCATCGAGGATTTCATAGCCAAGCGCACCGAACAGCGACTTGCTCTTCAACATGCTCTGATTGTTGAAGACGGTCGGCTCGTTATAGGCGACCACGCGGGTCGAATCGAGCGTCGAGGGGATGGCGCCGGTGCCGGCCGAGCCGCCGAGCGACTTCTGGCGGAAGGCGTTGGCGCCGACCAGCCAGGTGAACCGGTGCGACGGGTTCGACGAGATGCGAAGATCGGCGCTGCGATCGCGCAGGATGGCGGGCGAGATAACCCACGCATTGCCTGCATCGCCCGACGTCGTCTGCGCCGAGGTCGACCGCGCCTCGCTGTCCGACACGACCAGGTCGATCGACGTGCCGCCGTCGAACTTGTACCCGACTTCGCCCGATGTCCGGGTGAAGCGACCGGCGAGGCCGGCATGGTTCAGGCTGGGCGTCTGATCGAGATAGGGCAGGCCGTTGCGGACCAGCGGATTGCTGCGGTTGTTGTTCAGGATATCGACCAGGATGTTCGGATTGTTCGACCGCGCAAAGGCCGGCGGCAGTAGCGAGGTCGCCACGCTATAGACGGCATTGGGAACGCCGCGGCTGCCGAGGTTGGGCACCGAACCGCAGAAATAAGGCTGCGTGCCGGTGGTGCAGCGGTTGGGCGCATTGGCGAGCAGCGGGCTGCTGGCGTTCATGAAGACGACGGCGCTGCGCGAGTCATCCTGCCACACTTCGCTGTGGCGAATGCGGACACGGAAATTGTCGTTGGGCTTGAACAGCAGCTGCGCATTGACGGCCTTGGTTTCCTCGCGGCCCAGATCGCCGCCGTCGGCGGTGTGGAAGTGCGCGCCCTTCACATTGTTCGCGCCGCTGATGCGGAAATAGAGGCCTTCGGTGATCGGCCCTTCGGCGCTCAGCGAGAAGTTGCGCGTGCCCTTGGTTTCGACCCCGGCCGAGGCGCGGGCCGAGAAGTGGCTCGACGGCTCGCGGGTGATGAAGTTGATCGCACCCGAAAAGGTGCCGCGACCGAACAGCGCGCTCTGCGGCCCCTTGATGACTTCGACCCGTTCGATGTCGTCGAAGGTGAGCGACGAAGCGCCGCCCAGCAGATAGACGCCGTCGACGAAGGTGCCGCCCAGCTGCTGGATCGCGTCGTTCGTGTCGTTGTTCATGCCGCGGAAGCGGAAGGACGGTGCGGCGCGGGTCGAGCTGAAGCTCGCCTGCTGCGTGTAGTAGAAGCCCGGCGAAAGCTGCGCGACGGCCGCGATATCCTGCACGTTGGCGCGTTCGAGATCGGCCGAGCTGAGGCTGGTGATCGACAGCGGCGCTTCGAACAGATCCTCGTCACGGCTGCGCGCCGTCACCACGATATCCTCCAGCGCGCCGCCGGTGCTGGCGGCCGTGCTGTCCGGCGCGTCCTGCGCGAAAACCGGCGTTGCGGGAATCGACAGAGTCAGAAGCGAAACGGCCGCAAGCAGACTGGGCCTCGTCACGGCCTTCGAAATACGATCAGTGGTCATCGATAAACCCCCCTTGTCCCTTTTACCCGCCCCTGCCGGTCGCCAAGGTCGCAAGCCCCCGTTCGCCTCCGCAGCGCGGTGGCGATGGCTCGCTACCGTGACAGTCCGAACCACACGGGTTCAAACCGCTCACAGCCTCTCCATGTGACTGTCTCTGCCGCGCTTCCTCCGTTGCGCGGTGGACCGATACCGGCCACTCGGTTCGAGTTTCCCGGTAGGCGAAACATTGCACCGAGTGGAATTGTCTGCAAGTTAAATCAAATCACCCAACAGACCCTTGGAGACATGTGTTGAGCACCCCTTTCGGTGACCGCCCGATGCTGATCGGCGGAGAGTTCGTGACCGGCTCGGATTGGATAGAATCGACGTCCCCTGCGACCGAGGAATTGCTCGGCCGGGTACCCGCCGGAACCGCCGAACATGTCGATATGGCGGTGCGTGCGGCGGCCGCCGCACAGCCCGCCTGGGCGGCGCTGAGCGTGTGGGAAAGGGGGGTGAAATTGCGGGCTACGGCGGCCGCAATTCGCGCCAGGGCGGACGAGGTTAAGCAGCTTGAGGCGCAAGATTCTGGCAATACAATCAGCAACTTGAACGGAGACCTCTACAAGGCCGCCAATCAGCTCGAATATTTCGCCGGGCTCGCTACCGAGATGAAGGGAGAGACGGTTCCGGCCAGCGCCGCGAACCTCCATTTCACCCTTCGCCAGCCCTATGGCGTGGTCGGCCGGATCGTCCCTTTCAACCATCCTTACATGTTCGCGACAGCCAATTTGGCAGCACCGCTGACGGCCGGAAATACCGTCATCGTGAAGTCGCCGGAGACATCTCCGCTTAGCGCAACGATCATGGCGGAAATCGTCCGCGAGACGCTGCCTGCCGGGGTGGTAAATCTGCTATCCGGATTCGGCATGCCCGTCGGGGACGCGATCGCGCGGCATCCGCAAGTGCGCAGAATTGGCTTTACCGGATCGGTTGCAACGGGTCTCGCGATCCAGCGGGCGGCCGCGGAAACCTGCGTAAAGCATGTCTCGCTCGAGCTCGGCGGCAAAAACCCGCTGATCGTGATGCCCGATGCGGACGTCGAACAGGCGATGCGGATCGCCGTTGCCGGCATGAATTTCGCCTGGGCAGGCCAGAGCTGCGGATCGACGAGTCGCATTCTTGTCCACGAAAGCCTGTATAATCGCGCGGTTGAAATCGCTTCGGCGCTGCTGGATGCGATCGTGGTCCGCGATCCGCTCGATCCCGCGTCGCAGATGGGCCCGCTCAATTCGCGCGGCCATCATGCGCGCGTGCTGCAGCATGTCGCCAATGCGCATCAGGATGGCGCGCGGCTCGTCGCCGGCGGCGAACGCCCGGCGGGCGACAGCTTCAAGCGCGGCTTCTGGCTGCGGCCGACCTTGTTCGCGGATGTTACCCCCGACATGCGCATCGCGCGCGACGAGGTTTTCGGCCCCGTCATGGCGATCATGCCGTGGTCGGATCTCGACACCGCGATCCGGATCGCGAATGACAGCGATTATGGGTTAACCGCGGGAATCGTCACCAACCATATCGGCGACGCTCTACGCACCGCCAAGCGGATCGAAAGCGGCGTCGTGACGATCAACGGCAGTGCGATGCATTTCGTGGGCATGCCGTTCGGCGGCACGAAGGATTCGGGGATCGGCGGCGAAGAGGCGCTCGAAGAACTGCTGAGCTATACCCACGCCAAGAGCGTGCACATCATCCTGTAACCGGCTGGCGCTCGGGGTCGAACTCGGCCCTGAGCGCCGCGTCGTGCTGGCCTATGGCGGGAACCGCGCCCAGTGCCGGCACCTCCCCGTCCCAGCGCGCGGGCGGCGCCGGAATCATCGCAGGCCCGGTCGGCGTATCGACCGCGACGCGCCGCAGATGCGGATGCGTCGACAGATCGGCGACCTCGCTGACCGGCGCGCAGGCGATGCCGCCGGCGATCAGCCGATCCATCCAGGTCGCGGCGTCGGCGGTCATCATCGTCTCGGCGATCGTCGCGTCGAGCGCCGGTCGATCGGCGCAGCGCCCGACATTGGAGCCATAGCGCGCATCGGCCGCCAGATCGGGTCGATCGAGCGCGACGCAAAGCGCCTTCCATTCGCGCTCATTCTGGATCGACAGCACGATCTGCCGCCCGTCCGCAGTGGGGAAGGCGCCATAAGGCGTGATGCTGGGATGGTTCAGCCCGACCCGGCCGGGCGCCCGGCCGCCATAATCCTGATGCAGCAGCGGGACGGCCATCCAGTCGGCCAACCCATCGAACAGCGACACCGCGATGCCGCGCCCCTTCCCCGTCCGCGTCCGTTCGTAGAGCGCCTGAAGGATCGCGGCATGCGCATTCATCCCGCAGCCGATGTCGGCCACCGACACGCCGACGCGCCCCGGCGCCTCCGGACTGCCGCTGATCGCCGCCAGCCCGGCCTCGCACTGGATCAGCAGATCATAAGCCTTGCGATCGCGCGCCGGGCCTTCCTCACCGAAGCCGGAGATATCGCAGGTGATCAGGCGCGGGTGCCGTTCGCGCAGCGCGGCCGATCCGAAGCCCGCCCGCTCGGCCGCCCCCGGCGCCAGATTCTGCACGAAGACATCGGCCTGGGCGAGGATCGCATCGAGCAGGGCGCGATCCGACGCCTGCTTAATGTCGAGCGTCAGCGATTCCTTGCCGTGGTTCAGCCAGACGAAATAGGCGCTTTCGCCATGCACGACATGATCATAGCCGCGCGCGAAATCGCCCTCCGCCCGTTCGATCTTGATCACCCGCGCGCCGGCGGCCGCAAGCCGGCTGGTGCACAGGGGCGCGGCCACCGCCTGTTCGAGCGCGACGACCAATATGCCGGAAAGCGCCCCCGTCATCAGAAACTCTTCGGCAGCCCCAGCACATGCGTGCCGACATGGCTGAGGATCAGGTTCGTGCTGATCGGGGCGACCTGATAGAGCCGCGTCTCCCGGAACTTGCGTTCGACATCATATTCTTCGGCGAAGCCAAAGCCGCCGTGGGTCTGGATGCACATGTCGGCCGCATACCACGAAGCTTCGGATGCGAGCATCTTCGCCATGTTCGCTTCGGTGCCGCAGGGTTTGCCCGCATCGAACATCGCGGCCGCATCGCGCACCATGCCGGCCGCCGCCGTCAACTGCACATAAGCGCGCGCGATCGGGAATTGGATGCCCTGATTCTGCCCGATCGGCCGGCCGAACACCGATCGTTCGCGCGCATAGGCGGATGCGCGATCGATGAAGAAGCGCCCGTCGCCGATACACTCGCTGGCGATCAGGATGCGTTCGGCGTTCATGCCGTCCAAGATGTAGCGAAAGCCCTTGCCCTCCTGTCCCAGCAGATTGGATGCGGGCACGCGCAGATCATCGAAGAACAATTCGGTCGTGGCGTGATTGATCATCGTCCGGATCGGCCGGATGGTGAGGCCATTGCCCACCGCCTCGCGCATGTCGACCAGCAGCACGCTCATCCCGTCGGAGGGCTTGGCACATTCCTCGCGCGGGGTAGTGCGGACCAGCAGGACCATCAGGTCGCTATGTTCGGCGCGGCTGATCCAGATCTTCTGACCGCTGACGATATAATCGTCACCGTCGCGCCGGGCGAAGGTGCGCAAGCGGGTGGTGTCGGTGCCACTGGTCGGCTCGGTCACGCCGAACGCCTGCAGCCGCAGTTCGCCGGTCGCGATCTTGGGCAGATAGGCGGCCTTCTGCGCGGGCGATCCGTGCTTGAGCAGGGTGCCCATCGTGTACATCTGCGCATGGCAGGCGCCGCCGTTGCAGCCCGAACGATGGATCTCCTCCAGGATCGCGGTGGCGGCCCCCAGCCCCAGGCCCGACCCGCCAAACTCTTCGGGGATCAGCACCGACAGGAAGCCCGCCTCGGTCAGCGTGCGGACGAACTCGGTCGGATAGGCACGTTCCGCGTCCAGCGCCCGCCAATATTCGCCGGGGAAGCCCGCGCACAGCCGGCGCACGGCCTCCCTGATTTCGGGAAAGCTGACATCTTCGTTCGCAGACATGGCGGCCCTTTCGCTCGTGACCACTCCCTTCCCCACTGTCCGCCGCGCGTCCAGCACTTGAGCGTGATTTCCGCTATGCCTCGAAGCTATGGGCCTGCGTATTGCCTTTGCGCGGGCCGTGTCGGAAGCTGAGGACACCAACAAGCGAACAG
The DNA here is from genome assembly GCF_004005865.1 of Sphingomonas crocodyli. Taxonomy (NCBI): domain Bacteria; kingdom Pseudomonadati; phylum Pseudomonadota; class Alphaproteobacteria; order Sphingomonadales; family Sphingomonadaceae; genus Sphingomonas; species Sphingomonas crocodyli. The sequence goes on along the minus strand of NZ_SACN01000002.1, from coordinate 215,465 downwards.
GGAGGGGGCGACCGAAAGGCGTCACCGGGCGAGCGGCAGCACAGGCTGTCGCCCGGCCCTGTCTTGCGCCCAATTCAGATCGAGGAATCCTATCATGCGGCTTGGTATCGATGTCGGTGGCACCTTCACCGATCTGCTGCTGCACGACGCCGATGGCGGGCGCACATGGCGGGCCAAGACGCCGACGACGCCGCAGGATCAATCGATCGGTATCCTGAACGGCATCCGCCTGATTTCCGACATCGCCGGGGTCGAGGCGGGATCGATCGAAACGATCCTGCACGGCACCACCGTCGCCACCAATGCGGTGCTGGAGGGCAAGGGCGCGCGCGTCGGCCTGCTGGTGACGAAGGGGTTCGAATATACGCTGCACCTGGCCAAGAGCTGGACGCCGGGGCCGTTGTTCGGCTGGATCATCATGGACAAGCCCGAGCCGCTCGCCGCGCTGGAGGATACGCGCGGCATCGTCGAACGGCTCGACGCGCAGGGCAATGTCATCGAGGCGCTCGACATCGAACAGGCGACCGCCGCGATCGAGGATCTGTGCGCATCGGGGATCGAGGCGCTGACGATCTCGCTGATGCACGCTTATGCCAATCCGGCGCACGAACGCGCGCTGCTGGCGATCGTGGAGGAACGCTTCCCCGATCTGCCGGTGTCGCTGTCGTCGTCGGTTCTGCCCGAATTCCGCGAATATGATCGTACGATCACCACGGTGATGAACGATTATGTGCGCCCGATCATGCGGCGCTATCTCGATCGGATCGAAACCAGCCTGTCGGCCGAGGACGTCCATAGCCGGCTGCACATCGTCCGATCCGACGGCGGCCTAATGAGCGCCGCGGCCGCCGCCGAACGCCCCGTTCACACCGTCCTCTCCGGGCCGGCGGGCGGCGTCACCTCCACCGCGCAGATCGGCCGGCAGACGGGCCGATCGAAGCTGCTCGCCTTCGACATGGGCGGCACGTCGACCGACGTGTCGGTGATCATCGACGGGCAGCCGACCATATCGCGATCGACCGAAGTGGGCCTGTTCCCCGCCAAGGTGCCGACGCTGGACGTGCGCAGCGTCGGCGCGGGCGGCGGATCGATCGCCGACGTCTCCCCGCTCACCAAATCGCTGCGGGTCGGGCCGCGCAGTGCCGGGGCGATGCCCGGCCCGGTCTGCTATTCGCGCGGCGGCACCGAACCGACCGTGAGCGACGCCAACGTCGTCCTGGGCTATCTGCCGCCTCGTCTGCTGGGCGGCGGCATGGCGCTGGACGTCGAAGGCGCGCGCGGGGCGATCGGGCGGTTGGGCGAGGATCTGGGTCTCGCGCCCGAGCCGACCGCCAAGGGCATATTGGCGATCGCCAACGAAGTGATGCTGGGCGCGCTGCGCGTCGTGACGGTGCAGCGCGGGCTCGATCCGCGCGATTTCGGCATCGTCGCCTTCGGCGGCGCCGGCCCGCTGCACGCCAATGCGATGGCCGAAGTGCTCGGCTGCTATCCGGTCGTGGTGCCGACGCATCCGGGCGTGATGTCCGCGCTGGGCTTTCTCCAGTCGGAGTTCAAGAACGAGTTCGTCGAAACCTTCATCCGATCGGTGGGCGCCGTCCCCGCCGATGCGGTGGCGTCGCGCTTCACCGATCTGGTCGCGCGCGCAGACACCTGGCTGGTCGAGCAGGCGGTCGACCTCGCCGATCGCCGCATCGTCCGCACCATCGACATGCGCTACGAACAGCAGGGCTTCGAAATCTCGGTCGAGATGGATGCGGACACGGCCGCGAGCGGCGATCTGACGCAGGCCATCGCCGATTTCGAAGCGATCCACGAACGGCTCTATGGCGTCCGTTTCGACGTGCCGACCGAACTGGTCGCGCTGCGCGTCACCGCCCTGGGCGCGGTGCCAACGCTGGAAACCAAGCCCGCCGCCACCGACGCCGCGACGCTCGACGAAGCCTTGATCGAAACCCGCCCCGCCTGGTTCGACGACGGGTGGATCGACACCCCCAATTACGACCGCGACCGGCTGCCCGCCGGCGCGCGCATCACCGGCCCCGCGATCATCCGCCAATATGACAGCACCGCCGTCCTCCTCCCCCGTCACTGGGCGGAGATCGACACCCACGGCAACATCCTGATCTGGCCCGCAGCCAAGGAGAGCGCACAATGAGCTCCGTCGACCCCATCACGCTCGACATCATCGAAAATGCCCTGAAAAGCGCGCGTTTCGAAATGGACACGGTCGTCGCCCGCATCTCGCTATCGCCGGTGATCCGCGAACAGCATGACGAATTTCCGATGATCTGCGACGCGCAGGGCCGCATGGTCGTGGGCCAGTTCGGCTCCTACATCCCCGGCGTGCTCGAACAGTTCGGCGACGCGATCGCCGAAGGCGACGTGTTCGTTTGGAACGATCCCTATGCCTGCAAGGGATCGGTCAGTCACCTGAACGACTGGTGCGTGATGCTGCCGATCTTCCACGAAGGCGAACGCGTCGGCTTCGCATCGATCTTCGGCCACATGGTCGATGTCGGCGGCAAGGTGCCCGGATCGATGCCGTTCGATGCGCGCAGCATCTGGGAAGAAGGGCTGCGCATCCCCCCGGTCAAGATCTACGACAAGGGCGTGCTGAACCAGGGCGTGCTCGACATCATGCTCAACAACAGCCGCACACCGGACATGAACCGATCCGATCTGTCGGCGCTGATCGGCGGGTGCCGCACAGCGGCGACGCGCGTGCAGGAATTGTGCGACCGCTTCGGGCGCGAGACCTACACCGCCGCCTGCCAGCGCCTGCTCAATCGCACGCGTGAGGCGATGCAGCAGCTGATCTTCAAATATATCCCCGAAGAGGCTGTCAGCTTCACCGACTATGTCGACGATGACGGCCGCGGCAACGGCCCGTTCCGCATGACGCTTTCGATCTATCGCCGCGGCGACATTGCGGTGTTCGACTGGACGGGCACCGACGATCAGGCCGAGGGGCCGATCAACTTCTTCATCCACGAAGGGCTCTGCAAGCTGTTCTTCGGCATCTACATGATCATGGCCTTCGATCCGGAGATCCTGTTCAACGAAGGCTTCTACGATCTGTTCGAGATCGTCCTGCCCGAAGGTTCGTTGCTCAACCCGCGCTTTCCGGCTGCGCTCGGCAACCGGCTCAACACGCACACCCGCTTCTTCGATTGCCAGGCGGGCGCGCTGGGGCAGCAGGCGCCGCACCTGTCGATGGGTGCAGGCTATGGCACCAGCCCGCACTTCATCTTCACGGGCAAGGATGGCGACGGCAAATATTTCCAGGTGATGGAACTGTTGTTCGGCGGGGTTCCCGGCCGGCCGCGCGGCGACGGGCTGGACGGGCACGCCTGGTGGCCGCTCTTTTCGGCGACGCCGATCGAATATCTGGAGAATTATTACCCGGTCCGCGTCGAAAGCTATCGCCCGGTCCGCGACAGCGGTGGCCCCGGCCTGCATCGCGGCGGCTGCGGGATCGAGAAGGTCTATGTCCTGCTCGAAGCCGGCGAAATCTCGATCCACGACGATCGCGAGACCATTCCGCCGTGGGGCATCAACGGCGGCCTCGCCGGGGGTACGTCGAGCAAGTGGATCCTGCGCGCGGGCACCGACACGCCCGTCCGCATCCCATCGAAGATTGACAATCTCGCGGTCGATAAGGGCGATCGTATCCTCTATCGCACTGCCGGATCGGGCGGCTGGGGCGATCCCCTCGATCGCGCGGCGGACGATGTGCTGCGCGACGTGCGCCGCGATCTCGTCTCGGCCGATCAGGCACGCGAAGGCTATGGCGTGGTGATCAAAGACGGCCTGATCGATGCTGTCGCGACCGACATGCTGCGCCGCCGCCTGCGCGAGGAGCGCGGCGAAGCGCCTCGGTTCGACATGGGCGCCCTGCCCGCCGAACTGATGGTGGCGTGAATATGCGACGGGCCGGCGACCGCGAAGGACGCCGGCCCGTTCGCGCGGCAGACGCTATCGGATCAAGCGCGCTCGGCGCTGATATGATGGTAGATGATCGAATCCACGATCGCGCGGAAACGCGGACGGAGCGCGCCCGGCATCAGGCAGGCATACCAGCCTTCGGAAAAGCGCCGGCCGTCCTGATCCTCGACCATGCCTTCGTAGATGTAGAACTCCTCGCGCGTTTCCAGCACGTCCGACGCCGGTTCGGCATCCCACGCGCCCGGCGCGTAGCGGCGCAGCACGCTATGTTCGATGCTGGACGGATCCTGTGCATAGGTGAACTGGCGGATGCGCCCTTCGGCCGAAGGAAGCTCGTCCCAGCGCGTCGCCCAGGGGCTCGGCACCACCACCGCCTGCCGGCCGGCCGTCTCGCCATAGCGATGGTGCAGGAAATCGTCGGCCGGCGCTTCGAAAAAGGTGAAATCGAGGTCCGCGCCGCTGCGCCACAGGAAGGTCGCGACCGGGGTCTGCGAACTTTTATAGCCGTGAATCCAACGCGGGGGATGATAGACATAACCCCCCTTCGCCAGCCAGCAGCGGCTGTCGAAGGTCAGTTGCCCGTCGAGGACCATGATCTCCTCGGTCGTTTCGTGGCAATGCGGCACCGACGGCGGGCCGCCGCCCTCGGGCTGGATGAGGCGGGTGATCACCGTTTGCGCGGTCGTTTCCTCGTCGCGGCTCAGCACCTTGCGCATCAGGCCCGGCTTGGGGCTGACCCAGGGCAGCGCGTTGGTGTCCATGAAATCGACCTGAGGGCGCATTGCACGATCCTTTCGGCAGGCAACCTATGCCCTGCCCGATCGAGCGCCAATCGCCGGAGCGCCGCGCGTTCGGATCGCGGACGGCCAGCAGCATGAGCGAGGAGGTCGCCACGTTGCGCAAGGGGCTGCGCCTCCTGCTGCTGATCAACCAATATGACGGGCTGACCGCCGGTGAGGCCGCCACCCACCTCGATCTCAATCGCACGACGACCTATCGGCTGCTCGAAACGATGGTCGATACCGGCCACATCGCACGCGATCCTTATGACCACCGCTACCGCGCGACCGCCCGCGCCGAACGGCTCAGCCTGCCCGATGGCGAGGCCGAGGGCTGGCATGCCGATGCGATCCGGCCCGTTCTGGCGGGGCTGGGGCAGCGGATCGCATGGCCCCTGTCGATCGCAACGCTGGATGGGGATGCGATCCGCATCGTCCACGAAACCGACAGCGACAGCGCGCTCGTCACGCGCCGCATGCCTTCGGGCACGCGCCTGCCCCTGCTCGATACGGCGGCAGGGTTGCTCTTTACCGCGCATGCTTCGCCGGATCGCCGGGGCGAGTTGCTGGCGCGCGCGCGATCGAGCCTGCTGACCCAGCCGATGAATGCGGGCGCGACGCTGTCCGAACTGTGCGATCAGATCGCGTCCGACGGCTATGCCCTGGTCCGCCAGCCGGCGTCGGGCACCTATGTGCTGGCCGTGCCGATGATCGTCGATGGCGCGATGACTGCATCGTTGTCCGTCCGGATCATCGAACGGGCGATGACGGCCATGAGCGCGATCGCCGCCTATCTGCCCCTGCTGCGCGAGGGCGCAGATGCAATCGCGTCCGCGATCCGAACGCCCCCTGCCGATCGCGTTGCCGGTGCATCGGCGCGCCGATAGCCCCGATGCCACACGCGATCAGGGAGCAGACAATGGGGATCGGACCGCAGCAGGTAGTGATCGTGGGCGGGGGCATTGGCGGCCTCGCGACCGCACTGGCGCTGCTCCGCCGCGGCGACAGCGTCCGCATCTTCGAACAGGCGCCCGAACTGAAGGAAATCGGCGCGGGCCTGACCATCTCCCCCAATGCGACGCGCGCCCTGATCTCGCTAGGCCTTGGCGATGCGGTCGCCGCGATCGGCAGCGTTCCCGACGAATCCGTCACCTATCATTGGGAAAGCGGCGACGTGATCCGCCGCCGATCGATGGGCGATCATTATCTGCGCGAATATGGCGGCCATTATTACCATATGCACCGCGCCGATCTGCACGCCGCATTGCTCGCCGAAGTGCGCAAGCTCGCCCCCGACGCGGTCCACACCGATCATGTCGCGACCGGCGTCGAACAGGATGAGACGAGCGCCACCGTACGCTTCACCAACGGCGCCCGTGCGACCGGCGATCTGGTGATCGGCGCGGATGGCGTGCGATCGATCACCTATGCAACCCTGTTCGGTGCGACCCCGCCGACCTTCACGAACCGCGTGGCATGGCGTGCCGTGGTCCCCGCCGCCGCGGTCGCCGATCTGGGCCTTGCCAAGATGGGATCGATCCCCGGCCCCGAACGGACCGCATCCTGGTACAATCTGCGCGGCGGCGAACTCATCAACCTGGTCTTCATGTCGCGCTGGGACGCGTGGGTGGATGAGGATTGGCGCGCCCGCGCCACGATCGACGATGTTCGCGAGGCCTTTGTCGGCTGGTGCCCGCTGACGCGCGAACTCATCGAACGCCTCCCCGCCGACGGTATCCTTCGCTGGGGCCTGTTCGATCGGCCGCCCTACGAACATTGGTCGCAGGGGCACATCGCCTTCGTCGGCGACGCCGTCCACCCGATGCTGCCCTATATGGGCCAAGGCGCGGCGATGGCGATCGAGGATGCGGTGATCCTCGCCCGCCTGTTCGATGCCGAAGCATCGCAGGCCGACGCGCTGGCGCGTTATGGCGAAGTACGACGCCCACGCACCGACTGGATCCAGATGGCATCGCGCCAACGCGCCGATTTCTGGGAAAAGACCGATCCGCGCGCGCAGCTGGGCACCGCAATGGCCGACGCGCATCTCGCCATCTATCCTTATGATGCGGCGACGGCTCCGTTGACCGCCGGCGCCTCGCGACCGCCGATCGCCGACGATATTTCCTCGGCTGTCGCCTTGAGCAGCGGCGCATAGCGTGCCTCGGCCGCCTGCAAGCGCATCGCCGACGCGATGATCCGGACGGTGAGGCAGCCGACGATCCCGCGCGGCCCGAAGATCGGCACCGCGACGAACAGGAAATCGGGGTCGCGCCTTTGCATGGCATAATGGCCACGCGCTCGGGTCGCCGCGAATTCGGCGACGATCGTGTCGACCGACACGGGCAGGCTGCCGCGCACATCTGGATCGGCCGCGGCTATTGCCAGCAGATTTTCGACATCGGCCAACTGCGCGAAGGCGAGATATGTCCGCCCGGCCGCCGACGCCGTCAGCGTCATCCGCGTGCCCGGCGCAACGGGGCGGAAGGCGTAGGGGCTTTCATCGTCGGTCGCATAGCGGACCAGCATGTGCGATCCCGCAAAGGTCGACAGCGCGATCGGCCAGTCGATCGCCTTCGCCAGCCGCCGGATCGGATCGACCGCGCTTTGCGCGATCCAAACCGACTCACCATAGCCTTCGGACAGCGCGCGCGTGGCCGGCGTCGGTTCATAGCGTTTGCCGCTCCGGGCAAGGAATCCTTCGGCCACCAGCGTGTCGGCGATCCGATAGACGCTCGTGCGGCCGAAACCGCTTGCCGCCGCCAGTTCGAACACCGTTCCCCCGCGCATCGCAACGGCGGTTTCGAGCAGCTTCAGCCCGCGTGCCAGCGAATGGACGCGATCGGATGATTTCATGGCACGAGCTTATGGGCGGGCTGGCGTCGGCACAATCGGCCAGAAGCCGCGTACCGCCGTCTAACAGCTATGCCGCGCGCGGGGGCGCCTGCCGATGACGAGCGCCGCCGACGAACCCCGCTCGCCCTTTGCGGTGCCCATCTACCGCGCAGTCTGGTTCGCCAACACCACATCCAATTTCGGCGCGATGATCCAGTCGGTCGCGGCGTCGTGGACGATGGCGTCGATGACCGCATCGCCGCAGATGATCGCGCTGGTGCAGGCATCGTCGACGCTGCCGATCATGCTGTTCGCCTTGCTGGCCGGCGCGGTTGCCGACAACCTCGATCGCCGCCGGGTGATGATGGCGGCGCAGATCTTCATGCTGATCCTGTCGCTGCTGCTGTCGGCAAGCACCTGGGCACAGTTGCTGACGCCGTGGACCTTGCTGACCTTCACCTTCCTGATCGCCTGCGGGACCGCGTTCAAGGCGCCGGCGTGGCAGGCTTCGGTGGGAGAAATGGTGCCACGCCCCGTCCTGCCCAGCGCGATCGCGTATAATGCCGTCGGCTTCAACATCGCGCGCAGCGCCGGGCCAGCTGTGGGCGGGCTGCTGGTCGCGACGGCCGGATCGGCGGCCGCCTTCCTCGCCAATGCCTTCAGTCATCTGGGCCTGATCGGCGTCCTGGCCCGCTGGCGCACCGACACACCCACTGCCCGCCTGCCGCGCGAGCCGCTGGGCAGCGCGATGGCGGCGGGCATACGCTATGTCGCCATGTCGCCGTCCATTCGCAGCGTCCTGCTGCGCGCCGCCCTGTTCGGCTTCGGATCGAGCGCGATCCCGGCGATGATGCCGCTTGTCGCACGCGACATTCTGCGCGGAGGCCCGACCACATACGGCCTGCTGCTCGCCGCCTTCGGCTGCGGCGCGGTCGGCGCGGCGCTGTCGAGCAGCCGGTTGCGGCGTAGCCTGTCGTCCGAGGGCATCGTGCGGCTGGCGATGGCCGTCGTGCTGATCGGCCTCGTCACGATCGCGACGGCGCCTCTGCTGGCGCTGATCCTACCCGCGCTGATGCTGGCGGGGGCCGGCTGGGTGCTGGCGCTGTCGACCTTCAACGTCAGCGTCCAGTTCGCCTGCCCGCGCTGGGTCGCCGCCCGCGCGCTTTCGCTATATCAGTCGGCCGTGTTCGGCGGCACCGCGATCGGCAGCTGGTGCTTCGGCCTGATCGCCGAACATCATGGCCCGACCGCGGCCCTGATGGCCGCCGCTATGATCCAGATCGTGGGGCTGATCACCGGACTGCGCCATCCGCTGACCCGGCTCGAGGATGTCGATCTCTCCCCCCACGGCTGGAACGCGCCCGAAACCGCCGTAGCGATCGAGGCGCGCGCCGGCCCCATCGAGATCCTGATCGAACATCGGATCGACCCCGCCGACATTGCGGCATTCCGATCCGCGATGATCGAACGCCGCCGCATGCGCCGCCGCGATGGTGCGCGCGACTGGCGGCTTCTGCGCGACCTTTCCGATCCACACCTCTGGATCGAACGCTATATGGTCGCGAACTGGACCGAATATGTGCGCCACAACGAACGGCGAACCCGCGCCGACGCCGCCAATAGCGAGATGCTGCGCACGCTGCAGATCGGCGGCGAGCCGGTGATCATACGCCGCATGCTCGAACAGCAACCCGCCACGCCGACCGACGGCGCCGGCCCCCGCATGATCTCCACACCCGACATGGAGGGCAATGCATGACCGCGCGACGCTGGGCGATCGGGCAGGCCACCGTGACCGCGATCATCGACGAACCCTGTTTCGAAATCGAACTGTCCCGCATCTTCCCAGGCGCCGATCCCGCGCGCTTCGCCGACGAACATTGGCTCGATCCCGATCATCTTGATCGCGCCCGCGCAATGGTGCGGATGGGGATGCAGAGCTGGCTGATCCGGACCGGGCGGCTCAACATCCTGATCGACAGCTGCATCGGCGCACACAAGGATCGCGCCGCCCACCCTGCCTGGCACATGCGCGATACGAACAGCCTGATGGACGGGCTGCGCGCCGAAGGATTGGGCCCGGCGGACATCGATCTGGTGTTCTGCACGCACCTCCACGCCGATCATGTCGGCTGGAACACCGAATTGCGCGACGGGCATTGGGTGCCGACCTTTCCCAACGCCCGCTACGCCATGTCCGCGATCGACTATGACGATATGGCGCAGCGCGATGCCGCCAGCGCGACCCCGGTCAACTTCGGCGCCTTTCGCGACAGCATCCTGCCCGTCGTCGCGACCAACCAGGCGATGTTCGTCAGCGGGGGCGACGAGTTGGCCCAGGGCATCTCGATCCTGTCGCTGGCGGGCCACAGCATCGATCACCTGGGCGTCGAAGTGCGCGGCGGCGGCAAAGCCGGCCTCTTCTGCGGCGACGCGATCCACTCCCCGATCCAGCTGATCGAGCCAGCCCTTCAAAGCGCTTTCTGCACGCTGCCGGAAGCCGCCGCCGTCACACGGCTTGCGATGCTGGAGCGCGTGGCGGAGCACGGCCACATGCTGTTCCCCGCGCACTTTCGCGGCGCGGGGATGGCACGGCTGGCACGGAAGGGTGCGTCCTTCCGGCCGATCGAAGACTAGCGGCCTTCAAGCCTCAGTGGCTGTCGAGGAAGTCGAACAGCACCTTATGGAAGGCGTCGGGCGTTTCGATATGCGCGCAATGGCCGACGCCCGGCATCTCGATCGCGGTGGCCGACGGGATCTGATCGGCCAGCTCGTGAGCAAAGCCGCGCGGCTTCAGCTTGTCCTCGGCGCCCGCGATCAGCAGGATCGGGGTCTTCACCGCATCGTAGCTCAGCTGGTTGCGGGTCGCGCGCTCATAGGCGCTTTCGCGCACGATGTTGGGCGCATGGAGGCGCGCGGCGGCGCTGCATTCCCACGCGCCCGGAATGATCGAGCTTTCGAAGCGACGCTGCACATAGGCCTCATCCTCCGCCCAGACATCGTCGTGAAACAAAGCCCACAGGACACGCTTCATCGACGGGATCGTGCAGTCATAGTCGGTCAGCGCCGCGCGCGCCTCATTGGCGGGCACAGCGCCGCCGCCGCTGATCGCGACGAAGCTGCTCGCCGGGAACAGCGGCTCGGCATTCGCCACGTCGCGGATCAGGAAGTTGGCGCCCATCGAATTGCCGACGAAGGGCACGTTCTCCAGCCCCAGCTGACGGCAGAAATTGGCGATGTGGCGAATCTTGAAGACGACGAAATCGTTGAAGTCATGCGCCTTCGCCGTCTCCCCGAAGCCGACGAAATCGGGCGCATAGACATGATATCGTTCGGCCAGCGCCGCGAAATTATACTCCCAGCTCAGCTCCGCACTCGCCCCGAACTCGCCGCTGTGAAGCAGCACGAGCGGCGGCCCTTCGCCGCATTCCCAATAGCGCGTTTCCAGCCCGTCGACCTGAATGACATGCGAGCGCGCTTCATGCTTCGCGGGCTTGGGGACGGGCATGCGGGTCTCTCCTGTGCGGGGCGGCTTATAGGGCCATGATCCGCCGGGTGATGTGCCGCGCGCAATCCCAACACATACCCTATCTAAAATAGATCGCGCACGATCCGATATGCGCGATCGTCGCTAGAAGGCGCGAAACGGCGGGGCCCTCAGGATCATGCATTCGCTTTGCGGAAGTCGCCAGGGGACATTCCAGCATGGCGGCCAAAAGCGCGTGTGAAGGTAGCCTGGGATGAGAAGCGGCATGCAAATGCGATGTCGGCCAGACTCAGGTCTGAGCCTCTGAGCAGCTGTTTGGCTCTCTCCAGCCGGCGTCGGCTGAGATAGCGGCTGGGCGGCAGGCCCGTCGCCTCGCCGAACGCGCGGACGAAATGGTGGCGGCTCAGGCAGGCGACCTCCGCAAGCTGCGCGAGACTCATGTCCGCTTCGATATTGTCCTCGATGAAGGCGAGCACCCTGTCGAGCCGTCGGCGATCCAGCGCGCCCCGGCTGGTGCGTTGGTCGTCATGTGTGCGAGCCTGCGCCGAATAGCGGCCGACCAGATGCGCGATCAGCGATAGCGACAGATGTTCGATCAGCAGCGATCCGGCCGCGCTTTCGGACGCCAGTTCGTCGACCACGCGGTAGCCGATCTGCCGGACCAGCTCGTCCTCCACACCCGCCAGATAGAATATGTCCTCGGGCGTCACCGGCTGCGACAGCGCCTCGCTGGCCAAGGCGAACTGTTCGGAAGGGAGGTAGAGGTGCATCACCTGGTCGAGCGGGTTCGTGATGCGGATGGAATCTTCCTGGACGCCGATCGGGCAGAGCCAGAGCGTGCCCGTCCGCGCGACGGTCCGCTGAAACGTGCCGTTGCCGCGCCGCTCGACCACCGCATTCGGCGTGCCGCGCACCGCCAGCGTGATTTCCATCTGATCGGGGCAGATCGCGGGAATGTCGCATGCGGGATGCGATCGCAGCTCGGCCGCGATCCCGCGCCAGCCGCGCCCCGACGAACTGTTCAGTAGCCCGGCCGAAGGAAATTTCTGTTCCCCGAATGCCAGCAGTGACGCCAATGCACGTCTCCGAAGCTTCGCCCCCGAAAGCCTGAATGTGCCCGTGCTGCGGCATCGGATCAAGCATCGCAATCGTGGCAAAGGATGCAGCAATCCCGGCCAAGACGAACGGCGCGATTCATGATCGATTGCGATCGAGAGGGTCGATGATGCGTGCTGGGCAGATGGATGATGGAGCCGATCGCGCCCTGTGCCGGCACGATCTTACCGAAGCCCTGACCGCCGCGATCATGGCGGCCGAAGCCCATCGCCGCTGGACCGCCAGCCCGACCGCCGATGCGCCCCAGCAAGCCCGCGCCGCGCTGAACCTGCTGATCGAGGAGGCCGAGCGCATGGCCGCCGCCGCGCGCGCCCTCCTCGGCGATGTCAGCTTCGGATGAAGGCCAGAAGATCGGGGTTCACGATGTCGGGATGCGTGGTGCACAGCCCGTGCGGCAGCGCCTTGTAGGTCTTGAGCGTGCCCTTCTGCAGCAGCTTGACCGATAAGGGCGCGGAATCGGCATAAGGAACGATCTGGTCGTCATCGCCGTGCATGACCAGGGTCGGCACCGCGATCCGCTTCAAATCTTCAGTGAAGTCGGTCTCGCTGAACGCCTTGATGCAGTCATAATGCGCCTTCGCGCCGCCCATCATGCCCTGCCGCCACCAATTGTAGATGACGCCCTGATCGATCTTAGCGCCAGCGCGGTTGTAACCGTAGAACGGCCCCGACGGCACATCGAGGAAGAATTGGGCACGGTTGTCGACCAGCGCCTTGCGGAACCCGTCGAACACCTCGATCGGCAGGCCGCCCGGATTGGCCGTGCTCTTGACCATCACCGGCGGGACGGCGCCGATCAGCACCGCCTTGGCGACGCGACCGGGCTTCGCGCGGGCGACGTAGCGGGTCACCTCACCCCCGCCGGTCGAATGGCCGATATGGATCGCGCCCTTCAGGTCGAGCGCGTCGGTGAGCGCCGCGACATCGGCGGCATAGGTGTCCATCTCATTGCCCGTCCACGTCTGGGTCGATCGCCCGTGGCCGCGGCGGTCATGCGCGATCACGCGATAGCCGTGCATCAGGAAGAACATCATCTGATTGTCCCAATCATCGGCGGACAAGGGCCAGCCGTGATGGAACACGATCGGGGTCGCATCCTTCGGCCCCCAATCCTTGTAGAAGATCTCGGTCCCGTCTTTCGTCTTGATGAAGGTCATCGTCATATCTCCCGGATTCGAGGGCGCGGCGAGCAGCGGCGACGGCAACGCCGCCACGCCCGCAAGGGTGAGGCCCGCGCCGATCGCGGCCCTGCGTGAGATCGCGTCCATGATCAGCGCCCGATCGTGCCGGGCAGGCTGAGATTGCCCGACGCGACATCGAACACGTTGGAGATGCACAGCAAAGGCGCGTGCAGATTGGCGTTGACCTTGAGCGCCGACGTCACCCCGTCGAAGCGGACGCCCTCGGTCGCGCCGATCACCTTGGCGGGCACCTTCACCTCGACCGTGTCGGTTTCGAGCGCGGTCGGATAGGTCGGGCTGTCGATCAGCAGCGGCACCTTGGGCCAGGTCGGCGGCACCTTCGGCGTCGTGCCCTCGGCAATGTCCTTCACCTTCAGCGATCCCTTGCCGCAGGCATCGTCGGGGACGAGCACCACCCAGTGCGGATGCCAGACGTGCCGGTTCACACCGCCATAGGCCGCATCGTCGAAATCGGGATGGAAGGTGACGGCCAGCGCGAGGATGCCCTGCTTGGTGTCGAAGCCCACGCTCGCGCTGTCGAGTGTGGTCGGCCACACATAGGAATAGACCGCGCTGCCGGCGAAGGCGCCGACGGGCTTCGGCCGGATCGCCCCGGCCTTGCCGCGCACCTGCACGCGGAAGACGATGTCGGACCCGACACTCTTCACGTCGGTGCGCACGATATCGAAAGATGCGTCGATCTTCTCGTCGGTGGGCGACACGACATGGCCGCTATGCTGGGCCAGCACGGCCGCGCCACTGAACAGAAGCGCGAACGACAGCGCGATACGGAACTTGGGCATGATGCTCTCCTGATGAATGCGCCGGATCATTCGGCGGCGGCGGCGATTTCGAGGTTGAGGGCGCGCGCGACGCCCGCGCCATAAGCGGGGTCCGCACGGGTGCAGTTGGCGATGTGACGCAGCTGGATCGGCACGGAAGCGCCGCCGATCTGGCGCGCCGTATTGTCGAACAGGCGCTGTTGCTGTTCGGGCGACATCAGGCGGAAAAGCTTGCCCGGCTGCTCCCAATGATCGTCATCGTCGCGATGATCCCAGTGGGTCGCCGCGCCATCGATCGGCAGCGCGGGTTCGGCGAGCTGGGGATGATCCTCCCACACCGCATGGCTGTTCGGATAATAGCTGAGCGTCGCGCCCAGATTGCCGTCCATGCGCATCGCGCCATCGCGATGATAGCTGTGGAACGGGCATTTCGGCGCGTTGACCGGAATGTGGACGTGATTAACGCCCAGCCGGTAACGCTGCGCATCGCCATAGGAGAACAGCCGCGCCTGCAGCATCCGATCGGGCGAAAAGCCGATGCCCGGCACGATATTGGCGGGCGAGAAGGCGGCCTGCTCAACCTCGGCGAAATAATTGTCGGGGTTGCGGTTCAGCTCGAGCGTGCCGACCGGGATCAGCGGATAGTCCGCTTTCGGCCAGGTCTTGGTCAGATCGAACGGGTTGTGGCGATGCGTGGCCGCCTGCGCCTCGGTCATCACCTGGATGCACAGGGTCCAGCGGGGGAAGTCGCCCTTCTCGATCGCCTCGAACAGATCTCGGCCGTGGCTTTCGCGGTCGCCGCCGATCACCGCGGCAGCCTCATCGTCGGCCAGATTTTCGATCCCCTGTTCGCAGCGGAAGTGGAACTTCACCCACACGCGCTCGCCCGCATCGTTGACCATGCTGAACGTGTGGCTGCCGAAACCGTGCATGTGGCGATAGCTGCGCGGGATGCCGCGTTCGGACATCACGATCGTCACCTGGTGCAGCGCCTCGGGCAGCAGCGTCCAGAAATCCCAGTTGTTCTCGGCGCTGCGCAGGCCGGTGCGCGGATCGCGCTTCACCGCGTGATTAAGATCCGGGAAGCGCAGCGGATCGCGGAAGAAGAAGACCGGCGTATTGTTGCCGACCAGATCCCAATTGCCTTCCTCGGTGTAGAACTTCACCGCGAAACCGCGAATATCGCGTTCGGCATCGGCCGCGCCGCGTTCGCCCGCCACGGTCGAGAAGCGGAGGAAGACCGGGGTCTGCTTACCGATTTCGGCAAACAGCCGGGCCTTGGTGAACGCCGTCACGTCATGCGTGACGGTGAAGGTGCCATAGGCGCCCGATCCCTTGGCATGCATCCGCCGCTCGGGGATCACCTCACGATCGAAATGCGCCAGTTTCTCGATCAGCCAGATATCCTGCAGCAATGCAGGACCGCGGCGGCCGGCCGTCATGATGTTCAGATTGTCGACGACCGGTGCCCCATTGGCATGGGAAAGGGGTTTGTCGCTGGACATGGTTTGCTCCTCGCTTTGCCGTGCGAGGAAGCTGCCGGAATCGATGGTGCCGATCGATTGAACGGTGGGATTGCCGAACTATACCAACGTATGGTCCTCGTCCGGATCGGGCGCGGTCTGCAGATCGAAACGGAAGATCGCGCCGTCGCCGGGCCGGCTGTTCACCCACAGGCGCCCGCCATGTGACGCGATGCAGGTCCGGCAGATCGCAAGCCTCATCCCCATCCCGCCCGGCTTGGTGGAGAAAAAGGGATCGAAGATGGACTTCTGCGTTTCCTTGTCGATGCCGTGGCCGTGATCGCGGACGCTCACCTGCACCCGCCCTTCGTCGAGCCATGCGGCGATCTTCACATCGCGGGGGCCATCCAGATCGCGCATCGCCTGCGCCGCGTTCAACGCCAGATTGACGATCACCTGCTGGATGTTCACCGCATCCGCCATCACCGGCGGCAGCCCCGGCGTCGCATCGATGTGGATCGACACGCCCGACGCGCGCAATTCGCGCTCGATCAGCAGGATCGCCTCCTGGATCAGCCGTGCAACGTCGTGTCGCTCCATCGTGCCGGGTGAGTTGCTCAGGAAAGCGCGGGTCCGTTCGACCACCGCCTTCGCCCGCGATGCGGCGTCCACGACGTTGCGGAGCGCCACCGCCGCCTCTTCGACATCGGGCCTTTCGCGCCGGATCCAGCGCATCGATGCCTCGGCATTGGAGATGATCGCGGCGAGCGGTGAGTTCACCTCATGCGCGATCGAGGCGGAGAGCGCGCCCATCGTCGTGACCCGCGCCGCGCGCGCGACATCGAGTTCGGCCTTCGCAAGCCGTTCCTGCGTCGCCTTATATTCGGTGATATCGAGGTCGCTGACCAATATGTCTTCGAACCCGCGCATGTCGGTGGGCAATCCGGCCGTGAATAAAGTGTCGACGGCATTGCCGTTCGCGTCGGTCAGATGCGTTTCGGATCGATAGACGCTGTCGCCCCGCGCGAACGCGACCAGCCACTGAACGAAGGTCTGATCGGTGTCGGGCAGGATGCGATCGAGCGATCCGGTCAGTTCGGTCTTGTCCGTGGCGCCCGCGCGAAGCAGCGCGAAGCTGTTCACGTCCTTGATGATCACCGCCTTGCGCAGCGCCCGCAGTTCATCCGGATGCGCCGCGAAGTAGCCCTGCATGTCGCGCACGCCATCCTGCAGCAGCCGCAGCACTTCATCGCGCGCCACGGACCAGTCCTCACGCCACAAGGCAATACCGGTCCGGTTGAAGATCGTCTCGTTCCAGCGCCGATTTTCTTCGAGTCGGAGGTGCAGAGCCGTTACCGTGCGCCGATGATGTAGCAACCCGGCGACGGCCAGTCCGATCGCGAGAATGGCGAGGGCCAGCGCCGCGATCGTGCTGACCAGATCGACGGGAACGATCAGCGCAAGCGCCGCGACAAGCGCGGTTACGATGGCGATCATGAAGCCGTCGGCTCGCGTCCAGCGAACCGGCCGCATCACCTGTCCGCTGCGCCGCGACCATAGGGGCATGCCCGCGGAATCGAGCCCCTGCCCCGCGAGGTTCGCGCTATCGGTTGGCCACAGGGTGAATACCTGCCGCATTCCGCCCTCCCGATGCGGTTCTGGGCACAATCTGGCCGCACTGCTACTGAACGATGGTATAGTTGTCCGGGGAACCGGACGAGATCAAGCTTCCCGCAAACGACGAGGACATGGCGATGTACGACGGCAATAGCGCGCCCGCCTCCCTGTCCGAGGATAAGGAATGACCCCATCCCCCCTGATCGCGATCGTCGATGATGACGGGGCCATCCGCAACGGACTGTCGAGCCTGCTGCGATCGGAGGGTTATGGGGTGGAGCTGTTCGCCAGCGCCGAAGCCTTTCTCGATCGGTCCGCGCCCAACGCGCTCGATTGCCTGATCACCGACATCCAGATGCCCGGTCTCACCGGGCTGGAATTGCAGGCGATCCTTCGGAAGGATCGCCCGTCCATGCCGGTCATCATCATGACGGCCTTTCCCGAACCGACCTATCGCGAGCGGGCGACGGCGAACGGCGCAATCTGTTTCCTGAGCAAGCCGTTCAACGCCGACGAGTTGCTGAACTGCGTCGGTCGGGCGGTCAGGCAGCCCCGATGATGCCCGCGCCACGCGAAACGCCCATAGTGTCGCATCTGGGCGCGGTCGATCCGGACCGGTTCGAACCGGCCGCAACCGTCCATGTCATCGATGACGATCCATCGATGCGGCGGGCCATTTCCGCGCTGCTGCGCTCGGCCGGGGTCGCTTCCTGCACCTATGAAAGCTGCGCGGAATTCCTGCGCGCCGATCGCCCCGATGGCCTGGCCTGCCTGATGCTCGACGTGCGCCTGCCCGGCATGAGCGGCCTCGATTTCCAGGCGCAGCTCGCCGCGCAGGGGATCGATCTGCCCGTGGTGATGATCACCGGGCATGGCGATGTGCCGATGTCGGTTCAGGCGATGAAGGCGGGCGCGGTCGATTTCCTGACCAAGCCGTTCCGCGATCAGGATCTGCTCGACGCCGTCAACGCCGCGATCGACCGCCACAGGACATGGCGTCTTACCCATGCCCGGACCAGCGACCTCCTGTCGCGCTACGCCAGCCTTTCGACACGCGAGAAGCAGGTGATGGAACTCGTCACCACGGGACGCCTCAACAAGCAGGCAGCGTTCGATCTGGGGCTGAGCGAGATCACCGTCAAACTCTACCGCGCATCGGCGATGAAGAAGATGAAGGCGCGAACCCTGGCAGATTTCGTCCGCATGGCCGAAAGACTGCAGGTCGGCGCGGAAGACTAGACCAGAGCGGGCAACGTCACCGAGAAGCGAGCGCCGTCAGCACGGTTTTCCGCAGTGATCCGGCCACCATGCGCCTGAACGATCGAGCGACAAATCGGCAATCCCATCCCCATTCCGCCGCTCTTGGTCGTGAAGAAGCTGGAGAATATCTGATCCTGATCGACGGCGGCGATGCCGGGGCCGCTATCGTCCACCTGGATCAGAATGGTGCCGCCCGCGGCCTGGGTGGTGACGATCAGATGCCGGTCGCCGCCCCTACGTTCGGCCATCGCCTGAACAGCGTTGATGGCGAGGTTGACGATCACCTGCTGGAGCTGAATCCGGTCCGCCATCACGAGGGGAAGCGCGTCCGCAAAGGCGGTGCGAACGGCCACGCCACGTTCCAGACATTCATGGCGCACGATCAGCAGGGCATCGCCGATCAGGTCGTTGATCGCGATCGGCTGGGGCGCCGGATCATGCTTGGTCGCCATGCTTCGGATGCGCGTGATGATCTCGCTCGCCCTGCGCGTGTCGGCGACGATATCGTGGAGCAGGATCGCCGCCTCAGCGGGCTCGGGTTCGGGCCGTTCGATCCACCGCAGGCTGGCCTGCGCGAAGGCAAGGATGGCGGCGAGCGGCTGATTGAGTTCGTGCGCGATCGACGCCGTAAGCTCACCCAGGATCGAAATCCGCGCGGCGTGGGAAAAGGATGTTTCGGCCAGCGCCGGCGTCGGGATGCGACGCGACCATTCCCACAGATAGGCTCCGTCCCCATCGGCCAGATGCACTTGCTGCCGCACCGACACATCGATCGCGCTGCCATCCGCCTGCCTGCGGCCGCACTCCCCCTCCCAACGACCGACCCGCCATCGTTCGGCCAGTTCGGGCGACTTTGGCATCGCCAGCAGTTCGTCCATGTCGCGGCCGAGCGCCTGTTCGCGCGGCCAGCCATACAACAGGGTCGCACCGTCATTCCAAAAGGCGATACGTCCGCTTTCGTCGCACCCGATGATCGCGTCGGACACAAGATCGCCGACGGTCTGAGCATCGAGTGTCAAGGAACCGCGCATCAATCCCCCATCCGGTGCACGAAACGACCGGGTCGATGACTGGCATGTTTCAATCATTTGATCGAACCAAACCTTCGGACATATTCCGCACGCGGTGCGACCGGGGATAGGATGGAATGGCCGCGACGGAGACGCCCATGATGATCGACCGCAGCATCGCCGCCATACTCACCGGCCGTATTCAACCGCTCGGCACACGCGCGATCGAAAGCGGCATCGCAAAGCGCGCGCATCGGGCGCCGGTGCGGATCACGCGCAATGGCTTTGCCGGCGACGAGCAAGGCGATCGCCAGCATCATGGCGGTCCCGACAAGGCGATCCACCATTATCCCCGCGATCATTATCGCGCGTGGCGGGCCGCCATAGGCGATCATCCCCTGCTCGACGATGCGGGCGCCTTTGGCGAAAATGTCTCGACCACGGGATTGATCGAAACCGACGTCGCGATCGGCGACAGATTCCGGCTCGGCACCGCGCTGGTCGAGGTTTCGCAGGGGCGGCAACCCTGCTTTCGGCTCAATCTGCGGTTCGGCATGGCCGGCGTCGCCCGGCAGATGCAGGATAGCGGACGGACGGGCTGGTATTATCGCGTGATCGAAGAGGGCAGCGCCGCCCCCGGCGATGGCCTGACATTGGTCGATCGCCTGACGCCCAGCTGGACCATCGATCGTCTGCGCCGCATCTTCTACGTCGATGTCGGCGATCGCGAGAGCCTGGCCGCCATCGCCGCGCTGGCGCATCTGCCGCTCCGCTGGCGCGAAATGGCTGCAAAGCGGCTGCAGACCGGTGCGGTCGAAGATTGGGGCAGGCGGCTAGATGGCGCCTGATCCGCCACCCGCCATCCCCGCGGCGACCGTGATCCTATTGCGTGACCGACCCGATGGCGCCCCACCCCAGATCCTGATGGTGCAGAGGGCGCCGACGATGGCGTTCGCGCCGGGCGCGATCGTCTTTCCCGGCGGCCGGGTCGACGAGGCGGATCGATCGCTGGCGTGCGAAATCGATCACGGACTGACCGAGGAGGATGCCGCGGCCCGCATCGCCGCGATCCGGGAGACGATCGAGGAAGTCGGTCTCTTCATCGGCATGCCACCACCGCCCGCCGCCACCGGCACGGCCGTTCGCCTCGCCATGCGTGACGGAATGGCGTTCGCCACCGCCCTGAGGCGCTGGAATCTGACGCTCGATCTCCCGGCGCTCGAACCGTGGTCGCGCTGGCGCCCCGGCGCGGCGGAGTTGCCGAATGTGACGCGGATCTTCGACACGCGCTTCTATATCGCCCGCGCGCCGGACGACACCAAGTCCGCAGCTGTCGACGGCATCGAAACTATCCGCCTCCGCTGGGCAAGCGCCGCGGAGTTCATCGCGGATTGCGACGCCGCGCGCGAATTCGCGATCTTTCCAACCCGTTGCAATCTCGAACGGCTGACACAGGCGAACAGCCACGCCGCATTGATCGACTTCGCACGCCGCTTCGATCACCCGCCGATCATCCCCTGGATCGACCATCGCGGCGACGAACCGCACCTGCGCATCCCCGACACACTTGGATATCCGATCACCTCGCGCCCGACCGAAGAGGCGCAATCGCCGCCTTGATCCTCATCAAAAAGGGCGGCCGTTTTTGCACCATATCCTTGCTTGACGAACGTCCATGATTGAGGCGCATACGAGCGCCAATCAGCCTAAATTCTCAGCCAGGAAATCGACGAACGCCCGCACGCGTGCGGGTGTGTTCGCGCCGCCGACGAACACAGCGTGGATCGCCTCGATATCGCCGGGGTTGAACGCCTCCAGGATCGGGACGAGCGCGCCGCTCGCGATTTCGCCCGCCACGCTGAACGCGCCGACGCGGGCGATGCCGATGCCGATGGCGGCGAGTTGGCCCAGCGTTTCGCCATTGTTCGCCTCGATGCTGCCCTTCACGGACAAGGAGAAATCCTGGCCGTCGCGGCGGAACGGCCAGACCGGTTCCGCGCGGCGGAAATTGAAGTTCAGGCAATTGTGATCATGCAGATCCTCGGGGCGCTGTGGCGTGCCGTGGCGGGCGAGGTAATCGGGGGAGGCGACGATCACGCGTCGCGTCTCGCCCAGCTTGCGCGCCGTCAGCGAACTGTCGGCGAGCGGGCCGAAGCGGACGGCGATGTCGGCCTGGCCCGCCGCGATGTCGATCAAAGTGTCGGTCAGCGCGATGTCGACCAATATGTGCGGATAGAGTTCGGCGAAGCGGCCCAGCAGCGGCACCACGCACAGCCGGCCATGTGACAGCGCCGCGCTGACGCGCAGCCGTCCGCGCGGTGCGCCCTGATCGGCGATCTGCTGTTCGGCGTCGTCGAGGTCGGCCAGGATGCGCCGCGCCGCCTGCAGATAGGCCTGCCCCTCCGCCGTCAGTGATAAAGCGCGGGTCGATCGCAGCAGCAGGCGCACGCCCAGCCGCGCCTCGATCCGATCGACCGCGCGGCTGACCGCCGACGGACTGAGCCCCAGCATGCGTCCGGCCGCGGAGAAACTCTGCTGCTCGACCACCGTCGCGAACAGGGCGAGCGCGCGGGCGCGATCGTCCCCGGTGGTATCTTTTGCGTCCATTGCAAAAATCCTTGGCGTCGGCGGGCGCTATTCAGTCGATATGCGGGCGTCCATTTATGCGCCTGTATAGCAAGGCACGGGTGAAACATGGAATATCGGCAACTCGGCGCCTCGGGCCTGCGCGTTCCCGCGCTCAGCTTCGGCACCGGCACCTTCGGCGGCAAAGGGCCGCTGTTCAGCGCGTGGGGGCAGAGCGACACGGCCGAGGCACGGCGGCTGATCGACATCTGCCTCGACGAAGGCGTGACCCTGTTCGACACCGCCGACGTCTATTCGGACGGCGCGGCCGAAGAGATATTGGGCGAAGCGATCGACGGTCGCCGGGATTCGGTCCTGATATCGACCAAGACCGGCCTGCCGATGGGCGATGGCCCGCAGGATTGGGGCGCATCGCGTGCGCGGCTGATGCGCGCGGTCGAGGATGCGTTGCGGCGGCTGCGCACCGATCATATCGACCTGCTTCAGCTTCATGCCTTCGACGCTTCGACCCCGACCGAGGAACTGATGGGCACGCTCGACGGGCTGATCGCGTCGGGCAAGGTCCGCTATGCGGGCGTTTCCAACTATCCGGGCTGGCAATTGATGAAGGCGCAGGCGCTGGCCGATCGCCACGGCTGGCCACGGCTCGTCGCGCACCAGGTCTATTACTCGCTGGTCGGCCGCGCCTATGAAGCGGATCTGATGCCGCTCGCCGCCGATCAGGGCATCGGCGCTTTGGTGTGGAGCCCGCTCGGCTGGGGCCGCCTGACCGGCAAGATCGGACGGGACCGCCCGTTGCCCAAGGGCAGTCGCCTCCATGAAACCGAACAATTCGCGCCGCCGGTCGAAACCGAACTGCTCTATCGCGTGATCGACGCGCTCGAAGCGATTGCGGAGGAAACCGGAAAGACGGTGCCCCAGATCGCGATCAACTGGCTGCTGCGGCGGCCGACCGTGTCGTCGGTGATCGTTGGCGCGCGCAACGAGGCGCAGCTTCGCCAGAATCTGGGCGCGGTCGGATGGGCGCTCACCGCCGAACAGGTCGCTGCGCTCGATGCCGCGAGCGACGTGCTGCCGCCTTACCCCCACACCCCCTATCGCCAGCAGGAGGGCTTTGCCCGCCTGAACCCTGCGCTCGTCTGAGGATATAGATCGATGAAGCTCAATCCCGGATTGATCGCGCTTTCGGTGGGCGCGTTCGGCATCGGCGTGACCGAGTTCGCGCCGATGGGCCTGCTGCCGGTGATCGCCGCCGATCTCGGTGTGTCGATCCCGTCCGCAGGCCTGCTGATCAGCGCCTATGCGCTCGGCGTGATGATCGGCGCGCCGTTGATGACGCTGACGACCGGCCGCGTGCCGCGTCGCACCTTGCTGATCGCGCTCGCGGGTATCTTCACCGTCGGCAATCTGCTGGCGGCAGTGTCGGACAGTTATGCGATGCTGCTGGCCGCGCGCGTGCTGACGTCATTCAATCACGGCGCGTTCTTCGGCGTCGGATCAATCGTGGCAGCCAGTCTCGTCCCGCCGCAGCGGCAGGCGGGGGCCGTCGCCGCGATGTTCATGGGGCTGACGATCGCCAATGTCGTTGGTGTGCCGCTGGCGACCTGGGCGGGCGAGCATCTGGGCTGGCGCGCATCCTTCCGGGGTATTGCGGCGCTCGGCCTGGCGACGATGGCGGCGCTCCGCCTGACGCTGCCGGCGCTGCCCGCACCACGCGGGGGCGATGCGATGGCGGAGCTGCGGGTGCTGGGGCGCGGGCGCGTGCTCGGCGCGCTGGCGCTGACCGTGATCGGATCGAGCGCGATGTTCACCGTCTATACCTATATCGCGCCGATCCTGCGCGATGCGACCCACGCCTCGCTGGGCTTCGTGACCGCGATGCTGGTGACCTATGGCGTCGGCATGACCGTGGGCAACTGGCTGGGCGGTCGCTTCGCCGATCGTTCGGTCGATCGCACGTTGATCGTCACGCTGGGCGCTCTCTCGGCCATCCTCATCGCCTTTGCGATGTTGATGGCGCATGCGAGCGCGGTCGCGATCCTCGTCTTCCTGTGGGGCATCGCCAGTTTCGCGCTGGTGCCGCCCTTGCAGGTGCGCGTGATGACCGCGGCGGCCGATGCGCCCAATCTCGCCTCGGCGATCAACATCGGCGCTTTCAACCTGGGCAACGCCTTCGGCGCGGCGCTGGGCGGCGGCGTGATCGCGGCGGGCCTCGGCTATCCGGTCGTCGCATTGGCGGGTGCTGCCGCGTCAATGATCGGTCTCTCAGCAATGCTGGGCATGTCTTGGCGGCGAAAGAAGAAGAGTATTTCGAGTCCGCTTTGCCTCCAATCGTAAGAGAACGCGAACGCCCGATACTGCGTGCATAGCTGCAAGTGCTTTTGATTGAAGCTATCGCAGGAAAAACTCCACCGGCACCACAAGTTCGATCGTACTCTGCGAAGAGTTTGAAGGTGGTTTGGGTAGCGGGGTCGCTCGCCGGGGAAGTTCGGTCGCTTCTCGATCGAGATCTGCAAAGCCAGAGGATCGTTCGAGACGCGAAGACAGAACCCGCCCGTCACGATCCACAACGAACCGGATGTAGGGCACGCCCTGCTGCCTGCGGACCATCGCCAGGCGCGGATAGCGCTTAACGCGGTTAAGCGCGCCGAGCACCAGATCCTCCCAGGCCGGCTTGGCGTCATTGGCAGAGGCGGGGGGTGGGGCAGGAGGCTGAGCCGGCGGGGCTGCTGGCGGTTGGGGGGCAACGGCCCTTGGCAGGATCAGAGGCGCTTCGGCGCGTGGGGGCAGTACGGGTTCGACGAGAAGTTCGGGCGCGGCCTGCGGTGTCCGCGCCTGTTCCGGAACCGGGTCCGGGTTGGGATCGGGCTGTACTTCTGGCGGCTGCGGCTGGGCGATATCGAAGACGCTGAGCGCAACGGGCGGCGGCGGTGGCTGAAAGCGGGTCCAGGTGAAGAATATGCCGACAATGATTCCCAGAGTGATCAGGGCAACGCCGCCAAGTCCGCACAGGCGAGCGGCAAGACTGACTGGCTGATCGGTATAGCGGCGGGATGCTTCCCATTCCCGATCCAGACCGGGCGTGGGCTCGCGCTCAGCGGCGCGTTCCAACAGAGTGTGTGGCACATTCATCGTGCGCGCACCTTGCGCCATGTCTGCGTCAACGCGACGATGATCGTCGCCACCATTCCCGCGCCACACCATGCCACTATACCGATCGACGGCCCCCGTTCGAATATGGCTATGAAAAGGCTCGTCCCGACCAGCGACCAACCCGCGACGCGCAGGGCGACACGACGGCTGAAGTCTTTTCGGCCGGGCAGGTTCATCGCGCTGGCCAGCACGCCCAGGCCGATGATCATCGTCAGCAGGATCGCCGCTGTCATGGCACGATCACCTTTGGCCCGACCATCAGGAGCATGACTCCCGTTATGGCCGCCGTCGCGGTCAACGCGCCCAAGGCGCGCCGCACGGCGCGGGCATGAAGCACGGCCATGATGATCCCCGCATAGGCAAGAAAAGCGATCATCATTGCGGTCATCGACGCTTCGACCCCGGACAGCGGCAGGGTGCGGGCGACCAGCATGGAGAGGAGCGATGCGACGCCATAGCCGCCGACGATGGCGACCAGCAGACGGGCTGCGATGGCGAGACGCGGCCGCCGATATCCGCTCATGCGAGCGCCTTCCGTCCGAGGCGTCCGACCGGACGAACGGGCGTGCGCTTCCTGTTGTGGAGGTGCAAAGCCGCGGCGGCGAAACATATCCCCGCCAGCAGCGCCATCAGATCGAAGCTCGCCAGCGCCCAGTCTGCGGCGGGCAATGTTCTGCCAAGGTGCCGGTCGGTCGTGAGCATGTTGAGCAATGGAAGGCCGGCGAATAAGCCCGCCGCAGCGCCGAGCACCTCGATCCACGCCCGCCTCGCGGGGCGGAGCGAAGACCAGAGTAGCATCGCCCCCCAACCCAGAAACAGGCAATGCGCCTCCCATGCGGCCCGGCCGGTCAGGTCGACGGGCAGCAGCCGGTTCGCCCAGAAATAGGCGGCGATCCCAACCGGCAGTCCGGCCAGCGTGCCGATGTTGAGGCATTCCACCATGCGCAGGCCGAAGCTTTGTCTTCCATTCTGCTTGCGCTGGCGCTTGACCGTCCACAGCACGAGGCCCGTCGCGATCATGCCGCATCCCAGCAGGCCAGACGCAAAGTAGAGCCAACGCAGCCACCATCCCGAGAATATGCCTTCATGCAGACCCAGCAGCGCGCTGCGCACGCCGAGGACCGGCGACTGGCGGGCGGTTTCCCGCTCCAGAAGCGCGCCGTCGGGAGCGGCATAGTGCAGCCGCTCGTATACGTTACGCATGATCGTGCGGCTGCCATCGTGGATCAGCATCACCTCGGCGGCGGCATCGCCGGGATGACGGACCAGGATGATATCGGGCATCCCGCCCCGCCACTCGCGTGCAGCGGCACCGGCAAAGCCCGAAAGCGGCAGCACCGGCGCCGATCGGCCTGATGGCGCCACGTCGCGTTGCGGCTCGAGTGCTTTCCAATAGCGATCCATCGTGCCGAAATTGGCGGTGACGCCGGCCGGCATGTAGAATTCCATGTAGAAGACGAGGCCGCTGAAGCTGATCATCAGGAAGAACGGCAGGGCCGCGACGCTCAGCAGGTTGTGCAGATCGAGCCAGGATCGCTGCCCCTTGCCGGGCCGGAAGGTGAAGAAATCGGCGAAGATCTTCTTGTGGGTCACGATGCCCGTCAGAAGGATCACGAACAGCGCCATCGTGAACAGACCGACGATCATCAACCCGGCATATTGTGGCAGGTAATGCAGCTTCCAATGCATCCGATACAGCGCGTAGCCGCCGCCGGTTTCACGCGGTGTTGCGACAGGCACGAAAGCGCCCGTCGCATCCAGAACGCGCTGCTCCCGATCCCGGCCGAAGGGCGAACCGTTGCCCCAGGCCAGTTGCAGAGCCTGGCGCCGATCGTCGGGCATTTCGACCACCCAGAAATCTGAACC
Source organism: Sphingomonas crocodyli (assembly GCF_004005865.1). NCBI lineage: Bacteria > Pseudomonadati > Pseudomonadota > Alphaproteobacteria > Sphingomonadales > Sphingomonadaceae > Sphingomonas > Sphingomonas crocodyli. The sequence continues at coordinate 188,385 of NZ_SACN01000002.1, read as the reverse complement.
CGCCGCGTGTTGGCGCAGATAATGGTCGGCCCGTTCCAGCGCCTGAGCCGGCGCCATCCGCGCGCCCGCAAGCGGCAGTTCCGGTCGCATCCAGCGATCTATTTCCTTATGGAAATAACCCAGCGTGCCGGTCACGAAGATGAAGAACAGCACCCAGCCGGCGACGAGCCCGCCCCAGACGTGCAGCCAGGCCATCGATTGCCTAAAGCTGTCCTTCATCCGATCCGTCCGCTTCGCCGATTATCCGATCGAAAAGGGCGCGCCGCAGCTTAAAGCCGGGCGCGCCATCGCCTCAATATTTGAACCGCAGCGTCGCCATCACGGACCGTGGGGTTCCGTAATAATTGTTGGCGGTCGCGTTGCCGACCTTGGTGTAATATTTGCGGTCGAACAGGTTCTCGACGTTGACTGAAAGCTTCACCTTCTCGTCGAAATTATAGGCGAGCAGAGCCGACGCCACCGTGTAGCCGCCTGCCGCGAAACGGACGGTGCCGATCTGGCTGTAGAAGTCGCTGTTGGCGCGCAGACCGCCGCCCATTTCGACCCCGGACAAGGCCGACGCCGCCGGGAAGCGGTAATTGCCCCACAAGGTCAGATTATGTTTGGGCGTTGTCGGCGCATAAGCCTGCCCGACCTGCGAAACGGCGGCCACCAGGATTTTGGTCTTCGTATAGGCATAGCCGGCGGTGACATGCAGCCCCTGCGCCAGTTCGCCGTTCACCTCGGCCTCGAAGCCTTCCGCGCGCCTTTTGCCACCGCCGATCGAGAAGCCGGGATTGGCCGGATCGACCAGCGCCTCGTTGCTACGCGTTGTCCGGTAAACGGCGGCGCTGAGGGTCAGCCGCTGATCCATCAACGCGCCCTTGACGCCCAGTTCGACCTGCCGGCCGGTGATCGGATCGAGCAGCGTTCCCTGCACCGTAGTCGCCGACTGCGGCTGAAAGATCTCGGCATAGCTGCCGTACACGAACCAGTCGGCCAGTGGCTCCAGCGTCGTCCCGAAATAGGGGGTCACTTCGCCCTTGATATCGGGGCCGGATGTGCGGCGATTGGTCAGGCGATCGAAATTGCGCACGTCGCGCCAGCTGGCGCGCAACCCGCCGATCAAGGTCAGCGGCTGGACCGGCTTCACGCGCAATTGCCCGTACAGGCCGTAGGATTTGGTCTTGGCGACAATGTCCGTCGCGGTCGGCTGCGCGGCGAAATTGGGCTCGGGGATCGCGCCCGGATCGAATGTGAAGAAGTTAACCCGAGGAAAGCCCGAAAAGGCGCGCCGGAATGTGGATTGCGAATAATCCTGAAAATCGCCGCCGATCAGGATGTTGTGCTGCGATCCAAAGGCCGTGAACGGCGTGTCGACGAACAGGTCGGCCGCGGTGTTGCGGTTTTCGATCGCCTCGTCATTCGACGCGAGCGACTGCATCCCCAGGGCGTCTACGCCGCCGCCGGAGAACAAGGTCTGAGACGATCGATCCGAGTTGGAGCGACGCAACGTCCCCTTGATGCGTCCGCCATTGCCCAGCCGATGTTCGAGTTCGGCCAGAAGATCCAGATTCTCGAGTTTCCCGCCTGCCCAGGGCGTGCCGTAGGATGTCGAGCGGGGAACGTTGACGAGCGTGCCGTTCGCATAAGCCGGCAGCCCGTAGAAATAGTCCATCCGCGCATCCTGATAGGTCGCGGCGAGGGCTAGCGTGGTCGCATCGTCGAAGTCGAACTCGACCGTGCCGTAACCCAGATATTTGCTGTTATCGATCCGATCGAGGAACGAGCCGCGATCCTCGGCGACGGCGACCACGCGGGCGCGGATATTGCCGGACTCGGACAGAGACCCGCTCACATCGCCTTCCGCCCGCAGCGTGCCCCAACTGCCCACGCCTGCGGTGCCGCCCGCATGGAAACCGGAAAGCGCGCGTTTGCGCACCAGATTGATGGTCGCGCCTGCGGAACCGGCGCCGCGGAACAGCCCGGCCGGCCCACGCAGCACTTCGACACGGTCGTAGATCGCAAGGTCGAATTGCGCCGCCCGACTGTCGACGCTCTGGTTGATGCCATCGAGCTGATAATCGGCGCTGGCGCCGCGTGAGAGAGCCGAATGTTCGGTATAAACGCCGCCGACCGACTGAAGCGTCATGCCTGTCGTGAACTTCAGGGCCTCACCCACATCGGTGATATTCTGATCCTCGATGCGCTGCCGTGTCACGATCGACACCGATTGTGGCGTTTCGCGGATCGAGAGTGCGGTCTTGCCGATCGTGACCGCGTGGGTGGTGTAGGCCCGCGTGCCGTCGGTCGCGCCGGGATCGCGTGAGGCATCCGCCCGACCGGTGCCTTCACCTGCCGAGCCACCCTCGACGCGGACTGGCCCAAGCTGCCTGGCATCGCCATTCGGCTGCGGGGCGCGCTCGATCGTATAGGCGCCTTCACCTGTCTGACGATAAGCGAGGCCAGACCCGGCCAGCACGCGCGACAGCGCCTCCGCCGTACCGAAACTGCCACGCATGCCCTGGCTCGACAGGCCGTTGGTGAGCGACGCATCGTAGAAAAGCTTGATGCCGGATGCCTCGGCAAAACGATTCAGCGCTGTCGCCAGCGGGCCGGCGGGGATGTCGTAGCTGCGCACACCTTGCGCGTGCGCTGCCTGCGGCATCACCATCAAAGCGCTGCCCAGCACCGCCGTCATTGCCATTACCGAGCCCATCGCACGTCCGAAACCGCGGCACGCGCGCTTGTTCATCCCAATCGCCGTCACTCGACCCCCCGTTTCTGTATCAAGGAGGCAGCCGCACTGCGCTGCGAACGCCTCTCAATAGCTATGACGTCTCAGGTCGCGGAATGTGGAAAGGACGACGGATTTTTATTGAAGGCGTCAGGAATGGAGCAAGATCAGCCGGTTCGTGATCCTCGTCGATCCGATACCAAGCGAACGCTGGATCGTATCGAGCGCGCCCATCGGGTCGTTCAGCGGAAAGACACCGCTAAATCGCCGCTGGCTCAGTTCGCCGCCGATCACGCCGATATAGCCCGGATGATAGCGATTGAGTTCCGCCACGACCTCCGCGAGCGGCCGATCTACGAAGACGAGCTTCCCGCGTGTCCAGCCTTCGGCATCATAGGTATCGATATCGTGGCGATCGGTCGCGCCGTCAGGGCCATAGCTTATCGCCTGCCCCTCCTCGACGACAGCCGACCAGTCGGGCGTTTCGGCATCGGCCGACGCCGCGACCCGCACTTTATGTTCGGTGACGGATACATCGGCCTGCGCGCCCCTGAGCCGCACGATGAAGCGTGTGCCCAGCGCTGTGGTCGTCCCCGATCCGGCCTGCACGGTGAAAGGGCGGGCGGCATCGGCGGCCACGGTGAAGGCCGCTTCGCCGGACAGGAGGCGCACGGCGCGTCGTCCGTCAGCATAATCGACCTCGATCGCGCTGTCGGTGTTCAATCGTGCAATGGATCCGTCGGGCAGCGTGACATCGCGGCGTTCGCCCGTGCCGGTGATCGCGTCGGCCCGCAGGCGCATAGGCATATCGAGCGTGGCGCCTACGATGGCGATCACGGCAACCGCCGCGACGACACCCGCGATGCGATGTTTCTGGCGCGTCGGCTTGCTTTCCAGGATTCGCGCCTGCGCCGGCATGTCATCCATCGCCTGCCAGCTGCCCTCCAGGCGACGATAGGCAGCCTCATGCAAGGGATCTGCGTGCAACCAGATCAGAAAGGCCTGCTCGTCGTCGGCAGACAGCAGGCCTGCGTCACGCTCCGCGATCCAGCGCGCGGCCTCGTGCCTGACCTCCTCCAGAATCCGCGATCCTGACGCCAAACTTGCCCCCTTCCCGTTCCCCGCCAGAGGCACGAGACAATCAAGGTCTCATAGCTATGACGTTGGAGATATGATTTTGTGGAATCTAGTGACGCGAGGCGGATCAGTCGCCGTCGTCATGCAGGCGCGCGTCACAGTGCAAAAGAGCGCGCTGAAGCATTTTCGCAATCGCGCTGCGTGACAGACCTAGCCGATCGGCGATCTCCGCCACCGGAAGTTCGTCGAACTTGCGCATCACGAATACCTGCCGAACGCGCGGCGGCAATTCGTCCAACGCAGCCAAGACCTTTTCGAGACGCTCGCGACCGATAAGCGAGCGTTCAACAGACGGGCGATCATCCGCAACTTCGGTCGGCAGCATCCCGCTTTCGAACAGCGCGCTATGACGTCGGGCGGCCCTGACATGATCCGTCGCGAGATTGGTCGCCAACCTGAACAGGAAGGCGCGTTTGTTGATGATCGGGGGATCATCCTCGATCCGTTGAATGCGGAACCAGAGGCTCTGGGTGACGTCCTCGGCTACGGACAAGCTACCTGCTATGCGCTGCGCCAGCCTCTGCAAAGAGAGGCGCTCGACCAACAAAAGTCGGGTGAGGGCAGCGGCATTGGTGGGCATCGAGGCCCGCCTACCCATATTAAGAACCATTCGCAATATGGAAGTGGCAAGCAGTTGACGGGCCGCAATCAGAACGACTGATAGTTGGAAAGCTGACCGGCGGCTTCCGGGATTCTGAGCGTTTCCCGGGAATAGCTGATATTGGGGCGCGAAGCGGCCTATCACCACGGCTTTCGGACAGGTCGATCCAAGCACCGAATGTTGCCTCGATCCCGCTCCCATCCCGGACAATTTCGCAATTTGGCCGTCGGAGGACGACATTTACAACCACAGCCTATCGCTTCATCATCTTGACGGTCTCATCGGTCGTCCACAGCCCGTTGGCCATGTAGCGAAAGTTGATGAGAGCCGAGAGGTTGCCGTCGCCCTCCGGCAGCTTGGGCGCGGCGATCGCGTCGCGGACGACCGCAACCTCGAACCCTTGCTCAAGGAAGTCGCGAACATGCGATTCCACACACATGTTCGAAAGCATGCCGACGATGATCACTTGATCCACATGCTGCTTGCGCAGCTGAAATGACAGGTCATTGACCTGCGGACCATAGAGCTTGTGGGGTGAGGCGATGATCGTCTGACCGTCGAGGATATATTGTTTGAACTCGGGCAGAAAATCCGCGCCCGATCCTTCGAACCCCTCCAGCGTATAGGGTCCCTTGCGATCGAAGATACCGATGTCGTGCTGGAAGACCTCAAGCGGCCCCTGCACCTTCCACTGATGATCCCAATGATAATAATGGTGCGGTGAGATCGCGACGACCATGCCCGACGCCTTGGCTGCAGCGAAGAGTTGGTGAAGATGCGGGATCAGCTTTTGCTCGGTGACGGCTTCGCCAACCACCGGCCAGGCTCTGCCCTTGGGATCCATGAAGTCGTTCTGCGGGTCGATCACCACCAGTGCGGCCCGCTTTGGCGCGAGCACCATCGCTCCCTTCTTGAGCGCAGGGTTTGCGGGGTCCGCATAAGTGGCTGACGGCGCGGCTGCACCCGCTGGTGAGAGATAAAGGTGCGCGCATAGCGCCAATGCCAAGAAGCGACTGGCGCGCGCGGCGGCGGGACGGGTTCTCTTTGTTGAAAACATTCGGCGTCTCCAGACGATTGTTGAGGCACAATCGCGGCACAGCGGCTCCGCGCTGCTCCACACCTGGAGACTGGATTGCCTAGATCGGCTCAGCGATCGAACAAGGGGGCAGGACGAACCATGCGAAAGGTTAGGCACCGTCAAACCGAAGTCAGATCGGTGTCACCGCCGCAGTTGCGGCCAATGCCCTAAACCTCCGGGCGCAGCTTCCTACACCTTTGCATAGGCCCTCCCATTCTCGACAGTTTCAGGCGGGCGGCGCTATGAACGGGGTGTCGACCGGATGACCGTCCGATCGTGAGTTACTGACGGGTGAGGCAACGCGATCCTCACCCATTTGAGGGCTTCAGGTGGCACGCCGCCGCAGGCTCGATCCGTCAACAGTCATCATTGCTGATTTCCGGCTGACATCGTCAGCCTGCTTCGGGTGCTCGCAAGAGCATGACGATGCGCGCCATCGGAAATGGGCTCTGAATCTCTGTTGCCATCCATCAAGGCGAGGAGGTTGTCATGTCGAAGAATATCGCAATTATCGGCTCGGGCTTTGCAGGAATGATGGCGGCGCTGGGCGCTTCCCGCCTGCGCCACGAAGCCGGCGTATCGCCCGAGGAGATGACGATCACCGTCATCTCCCCGAAGCCCGAATTGGTCATCCGCCCGCGCCTGTACGAGCGCGATCCGCAGCAGATGGTTGCGTCTCTCGTCGATCTGTTCGCGGCGACCGACATCCTGCATCATGCGGGCAGCGTCGAAGCCATCGATGCCGCCGCGTCCACCATCGGCATCGTCGGTGCGGATGGCAGCGCGACCACTCTGCCCTTCGACCGACTGGTGCTCGCCGCCGGCAGCGACGGCTTCGCACCGCCGATCCCCGGCTTGGCGGAATTCGGTTTCGCAGGCACTCAGCTCGACGAAGCCGTGGCGCTCGATCGCCACCTCCACAAGCTGGCGACAAAGCCGGCGTCGGCAGCCCGCAATACCGTCGTTGTCGGTGGCGCCGGTTTCACCGGGCTGGAATTTGCGACCGAGATGCCCGCCCGTCTTCGCGAAATTCTGGGCAAAGATGCCGATGTCCGCGTCATCATCGTCGATCGATCGGCGCATGTCGCACCGGCGATGGGCGATGATCCGCTGCCGTTCATCGAGGAGCGGCTGCGCACGCTTGGCATCGAAACGCGGATGAACGTCGGCATCTCGTCGCTCGACGAACGCGGCGTCACCCTGGCCGATGGCCAGCATATCGAGACGATAACCGTGATCTGGTCCGCCGGGATGCGAGCTTCTCCCCTTACTGTGCAATTGCCGGGCGAACGCGACAATCTGGGCCGCATCGTGGTCGAGCCGGATCTGCGCGTGCCGGGGGCACCCAATGTCTTTGCAACCGGCGACACGGCCAAGGCCCGAACCGACGCGCACGGCAATTTCGCCGCCATGTCCTGCCAGCATGCCCGCCGCCTGGGCGCGTTCGCCGGGCACAATGCCGCCGCCGATCTGCTGGGTCTTGAAACGCTTCCCTACGATCAGCCCGCTTATGTCACCTGTCTGGATCTTGGCCCCGACAGCGCGATCTTCACCCGCGGCTGGGACTCGCGTGTCGAGGTGAGCGGCGAACAGGCGAAGGCGATCAAGCGGGAGATCAACGAGATCTGGATCTATCCGCCCGCAGCCGATCGGACAGCGGCTTACGAGAATGTGCTCGCCGCCCGCACGATCGACTTCTGAGCGCGCTTATCGCGGAACCTGAGACAGCGGGAGATCGGACATCGATTTCCCGCTATCTGCATTTCGGACGGGAGGACCACATGCTCCTGATGCAATTGGATCGGGCCACTGCAAGCCCGCACACATCCTTTACCGCTCACTCCGCCACCCCTGCTCTCCTGCCGGGCAGGCCGCGCCAAAGCGCCTTGACGGCGCTTGAGCGCAGTGTCGTGGCGCTCGCACTGTTCGATCATCCGACCAGCATCGATCCGCCCTCCCGCACAGCCCGTTTCCTTTTCAGCCTGTTCGGTTTCAGGCCCGTCAACCAGCTGGCCGACAATCGGCTGGAGGCGCTTCGTCGCTTCTGTATTCGCTTGCGCGCTGCCGGTGATGCGATGCCGACAGCCGAAATCGCAAAGCTGCGCGGCGCGGGTTATTCGCGCGCCGCATTGGACGAAGCCCGACGCCTGATCGAACGCTCCGGCCGGGGCTGAGCCCATCGTGTTGCCGAACCTGTACCTTCGTATGGGCCATTCGCTCCCTCAACCCAAATCGACCGCCGACGCAGCCCTTCATAGCCTTGTCATCGCCGCACCGAGGCGGCGTCCAGGAGGTTCACATGAAACAGGATAATATCGCGCGCTCCGGCGAAACGGCCGTCGAAGAACTCGTCCCGTCGCGCTATGCGCTCAGCATCGGCGAAATCGACGTGCTGATCGTCAGTGACGGCGTCCTGCCCCTGCCGACCGAGACGATGGCGACGAACGCCACGGCATCCGATCGGGCCGGCTGGTTCAAGGACATGTTCCTGCCGGCGGACGCCTTCGACTGGCCGCTGAACGTCCTCGTCGTGCGCAGTGGCGAGCAGCTCATCCTCGTCGATGCAGGGCTGGGCGGGCAGTTTCCCGGCTTCCCCCGCGCCGGCCAGTTTCCCAAGCGACTACAGGCAGCGGGCATCGACCTCGGCTCCGTGACCGACATCGTCATCACCCATATGCACATGGATCATATCGGCGGCCTGCTGGTCCCGTCGGTGCGCGATCAGCTGAGCCCGGATGTGCGCATCCACGTCTGCGCCACCGAAGTCGATTTCTGGGAGACGCCCGATTTCTCCCACACCGCCATGCCGTCACCGGTCCCCGACGTGCTTCGCTCTACCGCCGCGCAGTTCATGGATCAGTATCGCGGGCAGGTGGAGACGTTCGAGCAGGAGCATGAGGTTGCGCCCGGCGTCCTCGTCTGGCGCACGGACGGCCATACGCCCGGCCACAGCGTGGTCCGCCTGACGTCGGGCAAGGATCGCCTGACCTTCCTGGGCGACGCGATCTTCCCGGTCGGTTTCGATCACCCCGACTGGCACAACGGGTTCGAGCATGACCCGGCGGAATCGGTCCGCGTGCGCGTCCAACTTCTGCAGGATGCGGTCGAAACCGGCGAGCTGCTGGTCGCGACGCACCTGCCCTTCCCCTCGGTCGGCCGCGTCGCCGCCGATGGCGATGCCTTCCGCTGGGTGGCGGGCTTCTGGGACTTCTGACCGGCCATCCGGCCGCGAACTTCGGCGGGGCGTCAGCCCGACGCCCCGCGCTCTCGAAAGGACACATCATGACCACGAAGATTCTGTACTCGACCACCGCCCGCGCCAATGGCGGCCGTGACGGCAAGGCGGAGACCATCGACGGCGCCTTCGCTGTCACACTCGGCACGCCGAAGGAATTGGGCGGCAACGGCCAGGGCAACAATCCCGAACAGCTTTTCGCGTCGGGCTATGCCGCCTGCTTTTTGGGCGCGATGAAGTTTGCGGCGGCGCAGAACGCATCGCTGCCCCGCGTTCCGGCGGACACCACCGTCGAGGCGACCGTGGGCATCGGCCCGCGCAGCGACAAGGGCTTCGGCCTGGCCGTCAAACTCGTCATCGCCTTGCCGGGCATCGATCGCGCGGACGCAGAGGCGCTCGTCGCCGAAGCCGACACGATCTGCCCATACAGCCATGCGACCCGCGGCAACATCGACGTCGCCATCACGGTCGCGTGATCCCGGCGCGCCCTGCATCCCACAATCGAGGTGAACCATGAAAAGTCTTGAAGGCAAGATCGCCGTCATCACCGGCGGCAATAGCGGCATCGGCCTTGCGACCGCCCAACTCTTCGCGTCGGAAGGCGCCAGGGTGGTGATCACCGGTCGTCGCAAGGACGCTCTCGACGACGCCGTACAGTCGATCGGACCGGATGCTCTGGGGATTCAGGGCGACGTCGCCGACATCGAGCACCATCGCGAAATTGCACAGGTTGTCCATGATCGCTTCGGCGGCGCGGATATCTATGTGGCCAATGCCGGCATGAATCTGATCACGGCTTCCGGGCAGGTATCGGAAGCCGAATATGACGCGCAGTTTGCGACCAACGCGCGCGGTATATTCTTCGGCGTGCAGAGTATCACCCCCGTGCTACGCGACGGCGCGTCGATCATCCTCGTCGGCTCGCTCGCGAGCGAAAAGGTTCTGGAGGGGCACGCGGTCTATGCTGGAACGAAGGCCGCGATTGGCGCCTTCGCCCGAAGCTGGGCGCTTGAGTTCAAGGAACGCGGAATCCGGGTGAACGTGCTGAGCCCCGGCCCGGTCGAAACCGCGATCCTCGACAAGATGGGCATCGCCCCCGCCGACCGCGCGGCCTTCATCGAAGGTTTCGCCTCAGCGATCCCACTCGGGCGCTTCGGTCAGCCCAGTGAACTCGCAGATGCTGCGCTGTTCCTGGCATCCAACGCCAGCAGCTTCGTCACCGGCATCAACCTGCGCGTCGACGGCGGCATGGCGCTCCTCTGAACACAGCGACGCCACTTGCTCTACGAGGGGATCGGTATCATTCCGCGACACTGCACATTGCAAGCGCGTCCCAAACCAAAACGGGGATGAGATAAGATGAGCAAGGCAGACACCACGGAAACACCACCCCTCGTCCTGATCGTCGATGATGATGAGGAGGTTCGAGAAGCCATACGCGAATTGCTTCTGTCCGTGGGACAACAGGCGATCTGTTACGGTTCGACGCGCGAACTTCTCGACGCGCCATGTCTCGACCAGGCCGCCTGTCTCGTCCTCGATGTACGCATGCCGGGATCGAGCGGTCTGGACTTGCAGCAGCGGCTCGTCGCGGGCGGCATGAGTACGCCGATCGTTTTCCTAACGGGGCATGGCGACATTCCGATGTCGGTGCAGGCTATGAAGGCCGGTGCCATCGATTTCCTCACGAAGCCGGTGCGCGATCAGACGCTGATCGACGCCGTCATGCTCGCGATCGAACGCGACACCGCGCAACGCGCCAGTGCGCAGGCGATCCAACAGCATGTCGATCGCTACGCAACCCTCACCGCGCGCGAGACGCAGGTGATGCGCGAGGTCGCTCGCGGCCGGCTGAACAAACAGATCGCCTACGATCTCGGCATCAGCGAAATCACGGTCAAACTCCACCGCGGCAATCTGATGAAGAAGATGCAGGCCGGCTCGGTCGGCGAACTGATCCGGGCTTGGGAGGCCCTGCCCACCGGCCTGCGCGAGATGCGGCCAACCTAGACCTTGGTATGGTTATAATTTCGCGTCGATCGCGGGACACCGGCTTCAGGCCAGCCCTGTGCTGAAATGAGGCTCGAACAGTTTGTCCAGAGTTCCTGCTGTCGCAATCGTTGACGATGACGAAGCCATCCGTGAAGCCTTGGAGGATTTGATGGTGGTTGAGGGTTTCGACTGTCAGGCCTTCGACGGCGCCGCCGCCTTCCTTGCCGACTATGATCGCACGCACTTCGATTGCCTGATCACCGATGTGCGGATGCCGGGGATGAGCGGGATCGAACTACTCGAATATCTGCGATCGCTGGGGTCGCGTCTGCCCGTCATTGTCCTGACATCGGTCATCGATGAGCAAAGCCGTGCGCGCTCGCTCGCGCTTGGCGCGAAGGCGTGGCTGACCAAGCCCGCCGCCGAAAATGTGTTGCTCGGCGAACTGCGCAGGGCGATCTGAGCCGTGATCTGCGCCCGCTCCACGGAGGCTGGAGAATGACGATCTCGAGGCCCGATACGATCGCCGCGCGAAGCGATCTGCACATCGCCGATCTCGCGACGGAAAGCATCGTCATCTTCGATCAGGATGGACGCGTCCGTTACTGGAATCCCGCATCCGAGGCGCTGTACGGCTGGCCATCGCTCACCATGATCGATCAGAATATCGATGCCATCACGAAGCGGAATGGCGAGGAGCCGATGCACTGGCCTCTGCTACTGCAGGAAGGCGTCTGGCGCGGGCGGGTCCGGCGTCGCCATGTTTCGGGCGCGTCGATCATCGCTGACATCAGGCAATATGTCCGTTTCCACGCGGATGGCTCCGCCGGCGAAGTCATCGAATATGGGCGCCGCGCGCCGTCCGGTGAGGAGAGCGATCGCGACGACTGGAACATTCCCGATCGGCTGATGGCCGCAAGCTGGGAAATCGACATGTCCGCCGCACGATCCCTGATCGAGGCACATGCGACTGAAGGCAGCCCGCCTGAAGCGCTGGCGATCGATATCGTGACCGCGCTGCGCGTCATCGACGTCAACGAACGCACGGCGCGGCTCGTCGGCGGGAATCGCGGTCGGGCGGTGATGATCGGGCAGTCCGTTGCCAAATTCTGGCCGATCGAAAGCCGTGCCATCCTCGGCGAACTGGTGATCGAAGCGGTAGCGGCGGGCGTGCCGGGGCACACCGTCAAACGCCAACTGGCATCCGATGGTATTCTGCGCGATCCGATCGTCACCTTATGGCTCGGCGACAAGCCCGACCGTATTTTCGTCGCGGTCAACGGCACGGCCGACGATGACCGATCCTATCTCTATCTGCGTGCCAGCGAGGCGCGCTATCGCAAGCTCATCCACTATATGCCGACCGCGCTGCTCCAGGTCGACGCCAGCCATATGGGCCGTATCTACGCCCAGATAAAATCCAGCGGGGTCGAAGATTTCGGGCGCTATCTCGACGATCATCCCGAGCTTCTGGACCTTGCGAACGAGACAGTGACGGTGACGGACGTCAATCGCCGCGCGGTCGACATGTTCGGCGGGGACAATGCGCTCGATCTTGCTGGACCGGTCGGCTTTCTGTTTGCAGCCAATCGGGCCACGTTGAAAAACGTGATGGTCGGCCGCTTCAACGGCCAGCCGAGCCACAGCGAACTCACCAAGGTCCGCACATTTGACGGCCGGATTCTCGACGTCCAGCTGTCCGTGACCTACCCGATCCCGCCGCGCGAACTGGATGTCACGATCTTCAGCATCCAGGACGTGACCGCGCAGCTTCAGATCGAAGCGCAATTGCGCCAGCTACAGGCCGATTTCACGCACGCCGCGCGGATATCGACGCTGGGCGAACTGACCACATCGATCGCACATGAGGTCAATCAGCCCCTCGCCGCCATCCTCACCAACGCCGAAACCAGCCTGCGCTGGCTCTCAAAAGACGATCCCGATCTGGCCAAGGTCGCGCAACTGACGACGCGGATCGTCGCTGGTGCGCAGCGCGCGAACGGCATCGTCCAGCGTATCCGTGGCATGGCCACGAAGCATCAGCCGGAGCGGACCAAACTCGATATCAACGAAGTGGCGCAGGAAGCGTTGATGTTTCTTCGCCACGAGATCGAGACGCGCGACATCCGCATCGCGACGACGTTCGCGCATCGCCTGCCCAAGGTCACTGGCGATCGCATCCAGCTGCAACAGGTGATCGTCAATCTCCTGCTCAACGCTATTCAGGCCATGACGGCGGCACAGTCGGCCGACTGCGCCATTGCGATCGCCACGACCACGGACGGCAATGGTGGCTTGTCCTTTTCGATCCGCGACAGCGGCCCCGGTATTCCCGCCACCGACATCGATAGGATCTTCGAGGGATTTTTCACCACCAAGGAAGGCGGCCTCGGCATCGGCCTGGGCATCTGCCAGTCGATCATCATGGGGCATGGCGGCCTGATCCACGCCCTCAACCACCCGGAGGGCGGCGCCGAATTCCGTTTCAATCTTCCTTCTGCGTCGAGCAACTAGCCACCGATCGTCATGCCCGTCCAATGTTCGGAAATCGCCCAAAGGCGCTCGGCCGCTTCGTCGTCGGCCGCCCAGGCGGCGACCCCCTTGCGCCCGATTTCGGACTGGTTGATCCCTGCAATATCGCAATCCTCGCAATAGACGCCGCCCATTCCCGCCAGCATCGGGCTGGTCGCGCACCACAATTGGGTGGCGGCGCCCTGCTCCACCGTTTTCATGCCGAGCTCCGGGTCGACCCGCGGCTTGCCATCGGCATCGCGCGCATCGAAGCTATCGATCTCCTCGGTCGAAAGATGCCGCGCGAGATCGGTCAATATCTGCCCCGGATGCAACGAGAAGGCTCGCACGCCAGCCGCCGCGCCACGCCGGTCCAGCCCGCGCGCGAACAATGCATTCGCGGTCTTCGACTGCCCATAAGCGACCCATTTATCATAGGCGCGGATACGAAAATCGATGTCGTCGAACATCACGGGCGCGATCTGGTGGCCGCGCGACGATACCGACACGACACGGCCCGCACCGGCCACGAGCGCAGGCCATACGGCACAGACCAGCCGATAGTGCCCGAGGTGGTTGACCGCAAACTGCCCCTCATGCCCGTCGGCATCGCGGAATAAAGGCGTCGCCATCACGCCGGCACTGTTGATCAGGATCGACAGCGGCTGCCCCGTCTCCAGAAAGTCGCGGGCGAAGCGCACGATCGAGCCGGGATCGGCAAGGTCCATCTCCGCAAGCGTGATGCCCGCTTGCCCCTCAAGCGCCGCGCGCGCCTTCCCCACGTCGCGCGCAGGCACGATCACCGACGCGCCGGCCCTTGCCAGTGCCAGTGCGCTGACCAGACCCAGGCCCGAATAGCCGCCGGTCACGATGGCCGTGCGACCGGCGAGATCGATACCCGCCATCACGTCGGCGGCGGTGGAAGCCGGCCCGAAGCCGGACAGGATCGGAGATTGCGGGGTCATCATGGGATCAGCTCCATTTGTAGGAACAGGACGCGCGCAGCGTTCGCGTCCAGCGACTGACGAGCAGGGCAAGGCCGGCGAGCAACGCGCCGGACAGGCCAGACACCATCACCGTCACGGTGATCGCATGCGCAAGTTCCCTGAACCGGCCCTCACCGATATCGAGCAAATGGATAGGGTCGATCATCGTCGGCTCTCCCGATCAGGCAATTTCAAACTGCTTCATGGTCGGCGACGGATCGGCCGCATCCACGATCGTGAGATAGCGGACATCGCCGCCGAGGTGTTGAGCGCGAAGGAATAATGCGACCATCCCGAAGTCTAGGGTGGCCTGCATCTCGATATGAAACGCACCTCAAACCGAGGGCGTGACATCCTTGATCTTGTCCTCAAGCGTCCTGAAATTGCCGAACAGCCCCCGCAGGTCCGCGCGCCGGCTCAGCACATCGGCAAGGGTGTAGCGATCGAGCACCGCCAGAAAGGCGCGCGTCGCTTCATTGAGGATGCGGGGCAGCGTGCAGGCCGGGGCGACGATGCATGAACTGCAGTCGACAAGGTCAAAGCCCGTCTCGGTGTGGCGCACGATCTCACCGATCGAAATCTCATCCGCCGGCCGGCCCAGCCGCAGCCCACCATTGCGACCGCGCACCGTTTCCAGAAACCCCGCCTGGCCGAGATCCTGAACGACCTTCATCAGATGGTTGCGCGAGATGTCATAGACATGCGCGATCTCGGCAATCGAGGACAGATCCCCCTCGTCGCGCGCGCCGACATGCAAGAGAACCCGCACGGCATAATCGGTATAGCGGGTCAGTTGCACGCGAAACTCTCTCCCTGGTCGATGGCACGGACAAGGCGGCCCGGCTGATGCCGAACCGCCCTGGCTTCAGGATATAGGTCAATCCGTATCAGGCCGCGATCCTGACGTCCGCGGCATGTTCGGGATAGGGCGCGATGGTGCCGGCAGTCTGCCCGTTCAGCTCGTCTGCGAAGCCATGATTGACGTCGCGATGATGCGCTTCGTCGGCACGCACCACCAGCACCACGTCGCGCAGCGTCGCATCGGCGGGCAGCTTCCAATAATGGAGCGCTATCGCAGGCGCGGGGCCATTCGCAATCTTGCCCGCATCGATCGCCTGCAGGAAGTGGGTGTAGCTGATCACTGCCTCTTCCTCGAAATAGCCGACGACGCGGTGCGCGACGCGCGGGGCGACCAGGTAGAGGCCGAAGAACGCGCAGTAGAAACCTGCCTGCACCAGCAGGATCAGCAGCCGTTCGAAGGCATTGGGCTGCGCCACCTTGATGAAGGTCATCAGGTGCATCCGCTCATTCTCCGCCTCCTCCATCAGGGTGCGGATCCAGCCATTGTCGTCGGTCATCCGGCGCAGGCATTTCAGGTGGGTCAGCGTCGCCCCCACCATGCCCGGCACAGCGGCGACCGTCTCGATCACGATGGCACGGTGGCCGTGACGCTGCTGGAACAGCAGGTCGGCGAAGAAGCGCATCGTCTTGGTGAAACCCCAGGCGATGCGATCGCCCGCATCCTGCGGGCGGCGATGTTCGATGCTCACGGCGACATGGTCAATCATCTTGCGTCTCCCTGATCAGCGGCGCGTCACAGCGGCGAGTCGCGGAAAAGATGCACTCCAAATACTCCTTCACCGGAACCGCCACAACATAAAAGATGCAGTTGACATACATATTTTAGAATCCGAATTAACAGGCATTGAAAATGCATCTTTGGAGTCGGCCATGAGTCCGATCATCGAGGAAGGCGCGATCCGCGCGCTGGTTGAAGCTTTTTACGAACGGGTTCGCGCCGATCCGCTTCTCGGCCCGGTGTTCGGCGGCGCCGTCCACGACTGGACCGATCATCACGCGCGGCTGACCGATTTCTGGTCGTCGGTGATGCTCACCACCGGCCGTTACAAGGGCAATCCCGTCGCGCTGCACATGCTCCACGCCGACGCCATGACGCCCGATCGCTTCGCGCGCTGGCTCAGCCTGTGGCGCGAGACGAGCGAGGAACTGCTCTCTCCCGCCGCGGCGGCCGCGGTGCAGGCCAAGGCCGCCCGCATCGCCGAAAGCCTGCAACTCGCCATTCAGTACCGGCGCCCCGCCGCCGCCTGATCATTCCCAAAGGAGACTCTGATGCCCCAGCCGCTCACGCCTGCCACGATCGCCATCGTCAAGGCGACCACGCCCGCCATCGCCGAACATGGCACCGCCATCACATCGGCTATGTACGCCCGTCTGTTTCAGGACGAACATATCAAGGCGCTGTTCAACCACGCCAATCAGGGCGAAAGCGGGATGCAGGTTCATGCGCTTGCTGCCGCGATCCTGGGCTATGCGCGCAACATCGACAATCTCGGGGCGCTCGCGCCGGTGGTCGAACGGATCGCCTACAAACATGTCGGCTACCACATCCTGCCCGAACATTATCCCTATGTGGCGAACGCACTGCTCGCCGCGATCAAGGATGTGCTGGGCGACGCAGCCACCGATGAGGTTCTGGCCGCGTGGGGCGAAGCCTACTGGTTCCTGGCGGACGTCCTCAAAGCGCGCGAGGTGGTGTTGCGCGACGAGATTCAGGCCGCGCAGGGCGGGTGGAACGGATGGCGCCGCTTCGTCGTCGCTGACAAGATCCGGGAAAGCAGCACGATCACCTCGTTCATCCTGCGTCCCGAAGATGGCGGCCCCGTTTTGCGGCACAAGCCCGGCCAATATCTCACCTTCCGCCTGAAGCCGGCTTCCGCGCCCGATCTCAAGCGCAACTATTCGATCTCGTGCGGGCCGAACGGCGAATATTATCGTATCTCGGTGAAGCGTGAGGCCGATGGGCAAGGCGGGTCGCGCTTCCTCCACGACCACGTCCATGTCGGCGACGTTCTGGAGACCACGCCGCCGGCCGGCGATTTCTTCCTGCCCGAAGATCAGCAGCGGCCGATCATCCTGCTGTCGGGCGGCGTCGGGCTGACCCCGATGGTCAGCATGGTGGACGCGGTCGCGCGCGACCACTCGGGGCTGGAGGCGCACTATATTCACGGCACGATCAGCAGCGAGACGCACGCGCTCGACGATCATGTGCGGGCGCTGACCACCACCTGCCCTTCGCTGCGTGTCGCGACCTTCTACAGCGATCCGCTACCGTCCGATGTGATCGGCGAAAATCACGACGGGCAGGGTTTCGTGCCGATCGAATGGCTCCAGGCCAACACGCCGCTGCTCGATGCCGACATCTTCCTGTGCGGACCCAAGCCGTTCCTGCGCGCCTTCGTCAGCGGCCTTGCACTGGCGGGCGTGCCGGCAGCCCGCATCCACTACGAATTCTTCGGCCCCGCCGACGAACTGCTCGCGGCATAGGAGACGAACAATGGCTCAGATCGAAAAAGCGGCCACCCAACGCCACATTCCCGGCAGTGACACCGCCCCGCCATCGCAGCC
Source organism: Sphingomonas crocodyli (assembly GCF_004005865.1). Lineage (NCBI taxonomy): Bacteria > Pseudomonadati > Pseudomonadota > Alphaproteobacteria > Sphingomonadales > Sphingomonadaceae > Sphingomonas > Sphingomonas crocodyli. The sequence goes on along the minus strand of NZ_SACN01000002.1, from coordinate 170,703 downwards.
CTATCGGTCGTCGCCGGTCTTCACCGAGGCGACCCTGCCGCTGGCGCTCCAGCACGATCACCGCACGAAACGCGGCGTATGGGGCGTCATCCGCGTGCTCGAAGGCGCGCTGCTCTATTGCCTGGAGGATGGCAGCCCGCCGCGCATCCTCCTGCCCGGCCGACCGGGTATCGTCCGGCCGGATGAACCTCATCATGTCGAACTGATGGGACCTATGCGGATGCGGGTCGACTTTTTCGACCACGAGCCGACGCTTCTCGAAGATGGTTAACCCTCTGGAAGCTTTCTCGTTTTAGGCACGCAACGAACCGATTGGAGCAGAAAATGTCTCTTTCCATCAGTGCGATGCGCAACATAGCCTTTCCCACCGGATATAGCGGCCCCGCCCGGCAGAAGAGCGACGAAAGCGGTTTCGACCTCGCCCTGGCGGAACTCAAGGAATTGGCCAGCAAGACCCCGGCGGAACGTGCCCGCGACGCTGTGCTCAAGCGCCACGGGCTCGACGAGAAGTCCTATGCGGAAATGCCGGAGGACAGCCGCAAGCTGCTCGAACGCGAAATCGCCGAAGCCGTGCAGCGCGCCATCCAGACCAAGGATCAGGCGACCACCCGTTTCGCCTGACGGGAACACCCGGCCGTCCGCATGTAACTGGGTCAGCAAGATACCGATCATACGAAAGGTTAGGGTCATTAATCTGAACGGCTCTCCTGCCGCTCGATCGCATGACGCATCCGGGAACCCATGCTATTGAACGCGTGCATGTGAAGCGGAGCATCGGTGATCCATGCTGCACAGCCGATGGCGCCAAATCTGGCGAGTGCGAGCAAGAGGACCGGGGTGGTTTCAGGTGATCTGGCGGATCGATGTTCGATAGCGCGGCTTGCGCTCGTCTTATGTCTGTCGACGTTCCTCGCCCCGTGCTTTTCCACCATCGCCGCCAGCACGACGCCGACCATCGCCACGGCTTACACGCATCAGAAATGGAACCGCGAGCGCGGTGCGCCGAAACAGATTTTCGGCATCGCCCAAGGGAAGGACGGCTATCTCTGGCTCGCAAGTGGTGAGGGTTTGTACCGCTTCGATGGCGTCCGTTTTGACAGAATACAGCCTTCCGGCCCGGCCATTCACGGCGCTCCATCTGCGGTCCTCGCCACCCGCAACGGCGATGTCTGGACCAATTATGATCAGTCGCATCGGTTCGCCATCTATCGTGGCGGCCGGCTGACGCTCGCCCCGCCCGCGCCGGTCACGCACCGCGTGGTCAAGATGGCGGAGGCGCCCGATGGCACCATCTGGGTTCTGAACGATGGCGAGGATGATCCCCTGTTGCGGCTCAAGGACGGACGTTGGACAGTCTATGGATCACGCCAGGGAATTCCGGTCGACAACCCTTTCGATCTGGTGATCGCGCAGGATGGCACGCTCTGGCTGTCGCATGGCCTTGCCGTCTTTCGGCTGCCCCCAGGCGGCACCCGCTTCGAACGATATTTTAGCCGGGATAATTCGATCGCCCGGCTGGCGATCGATCCGGCCGGGCGCATCTGGATCAGCGAGACTTTTGGCAGCTATCCGATCACCGGGCCGAACGGTCGCGGTGCCCCGCCGCCCCTTCGCCACGCCTATCAAACCGATCGTCCCCAGATACGAGGTTTCTCGCTGTTCGATCGTGCGGGCAACCTCTGGATGGCGACCGAATATCGCGGGGTTCAACGCGTGGCGAAACCCGATCCGCGCGGCGCGCCAAATCCCGAGGCTGCGGCAGCCGCGATCGAAAGCTTCACGACGCGTGAAGGCCTGTCTTCCGACGTTACCGAACGCGCTTTCCAGGACCGGGAGGGCAATGTCTGGATCGGCACCGAAAAGGGCTTGGACAAATTTCGACCGGCAACGGTGACGAACGAGCCGGGGCTGAACGATCCGCATGTCTTCGGCGATCAGTTGCTGGCGGCACGCGACGGCACCGTCTTCATCCTGCAGTCGCGAACCGTTTACAGCGTCGCTTCCAACGGCAACCCCACCGCCTTCCTGACGACCAGGGTTAAGCCGACAACGGTGTGCGAAGCGCCCAATGGCGACATCTGGATAGCCGTCCACACACGCATCTCGATATGGCGGAATGGACGCAACATCGGATCACGACCGGATATTCCGACCGATATCACCGTCTATGACTGCGCCTTCGATGCCGCAGGCAATTACTGGATCAGCGCGGCAAGGGGCGGACTGTTTCGGCTACGCGGCCAGCATTGGGAGCGGATGTTCGGCGAAACCTCGCCGCAATTTCGTCCCCGATCGATGATCGCCGACGCGCAGGGCAAGATCCTGATCCAGTGGAACAACCGCGAACTGCGCTTCGTGGGCGATCGCCCCGGCCCCGCCATCCTCCACCCTTTCCGCATCGACGATCCCGAGCCGGTCAGCCTCTACGCGCCGCCCGCCGTGCTAAGCCGTGCGCACTTCTACGCCGGCGGCCCCGATGGCGTCGCCCGGATGATAGACGGGCACTGGCAGATCATTCGGAAGGATCGGCTGCCCCAGCTCATCGGCGTGAACGGCATCATCGTTACGGCCAATGGCGATCACTGGTTCACAGCAAGCGGCGGTATAATCCATCTGAAGAAGGCGGAGGCCGAACGCGCCTTCGCCGATCCCGCCTACCGCCCGAAGGCCGAGATATTCGACGAGGATTCGGGCCTGAAAAGCCTTCCGCACAGCCGAAGCCGTCACGCGATCGTGCAGGGGGGCGACGGCCGGCTCTGGATCGCTACGCAGGCCGGTAGTGTCTGGATCGATCCCGACAATGTCGTCCGCAATCCCCACCCGCCCAAGCTCGCGATCGGCATGGTGCGAACCGACAGCCAGCTTTACCGCGATCCAACCCATGTCCGGCTGCCTGCGGGGCAGGGCAAAGTGGAAATCGACTTCGCGGTTCTCAGCCTCTCCAACCCCGGTCGCGTCAGCGCTGAATATAGGATGGAGGGTCAGGATGACCGCTGGATCGACAGCGAAGGACGGCGCCAGGCTTTTTACACCAACCTCCCGCCTGGCCAGTATCGCTTCAGGCTGAGGGCCGCAAACGAAGATGGCGTCCGCAGCCCCGATGAGGCCAGTGTCCTGATCGAGGTACCGCCGACCTTCTTCCAGTCGATATGGTTTCTCTTCATCCTCGCGCTGGTAGCGCTCGGCCTGCTGTGGGCCTTGTTGCGTTTGCGATCAGCGCAAGTCGCGGCCCAGACCCGCACTTCTCTGGAACAGCGGCTGATCGAACGCGAACGCATCGCCCGCGATCTGCACGATACTCTGCTGCAGGGAATTCAGGGCCTGATCTTCCGCATCCAGGCGGTCGCGGATCGCATGACGCCGGGCGGTGACGATCGGCGCCTGCTCGACACCGCACTGGACCGGGCGGACGAGCTGGTGATACGTGGGCGAGACAGCGTGCGCGATCTTCGCATGAACGGCGACGGCAACGACCTTCGACGCGTGATGCAGACGGCGGCCGATGGCGCATTGCTCGACGAAGCGATCGCGGTTCGCTTCGTCGAGGCGGGCCTGCCCCGGCCGATCCATCCGCTAGCGCTGTCCGAGATCAAATTCATCACGGGCGAGGCGCTGTTCAATATCGGCCGTCATGCAGGCGCGTCCGCGATCGAGGTAGCCACCACTTATGGTCGGCGCATGCTCCGGCTCCGGATCCACGATAACGGGCGCGGCATCGACGCCGACATCATCCAGAAGGGCGGCAAGGACGGCCATTACGGCCTGTTGGGCATGCGCGAACGTGCGGAGGCGATCGGCGGGCGGCTGATCGTTCGCAGCGAATTGGGCGGAGGCACCGAGGTGATCATCGAGGTGCCGAGTAAGATCGCCTATGAGCGCAGTTCGCGCCGCACCGCGCTCTGGCGGCGCATTCTTGCGCTCCGTGGTCGCCTCTAGATGTCGAGGAAACCCCGGCGCGTTGCGATCATGGCGGCCTGGGTTCGATCCGAAGCATCGAGCTTCAGGAAAGCACTCTTCAACACCACCTTGACGGTTTCTGACGAGATGCCCAGATCGGCCGCAATCTCCTTGTTGGTGAAGCCTGCGGCGACGAGACGCATGACCTCTACCTCACGCGCATTGAGGTGATCGCTGGCGGGGTTTTCCTCCAACTCCCTGAGCACCTCCGCCTGGATGAACCGATTGCCCGCATGTACGCGCCGGATCGCGTCCAACAATTGGGTGCGAACCCCGCTTTTCAGCAAATAGCCGCTCGCGCCCGCCCGCAGCAGCGCGCTTGCGGGCACGTCGCCTTTATAGGTCGTCAGCACGATGATCCGCGCGTCGGGGAACTCGCCGCGGATGGCCACGACCGCGTCCAGCCCGTTCATGCCGGGCATCTGCAAGTCCATCAGCGTGATATCCGGCGCAAGATCGCGATAGCGGATCAAGGCTTCCGCGCCATTCGACGCTTCGCCGCACAGCTCGATATCGGACTGATGCTCAATAAGTGCTGAAATACCGTCCCGCAGAAGCGGGTGATCATCGACGACCAATACTTTTATTGGCCGATCTCCACTTGCCATCGTTACGACACCCCCTCCTGGGTTCGGCGCCCCTAATCTAGCCGCGCGCGGCCGCAGAGGCGATGAATTAATATTTTGTTTCGCCACCCACATGGGGATTTCCAAGGCTTCACTTGCCGATGAAAGTGGAGCGGCGCGTCGCAATGTTCGCAGCGTGCGGTGACGGCGATAGGGACGTGGCCTCAGGCGCTTTCCGCTATCGCTGGCGAGAGGGGTAGGGTTGTGGACCGTGAAGCGGATGCTCAGCAGGCACTCGAAAATGGCGAGCAAGCCGGCTGCCCCTCCACGGACGCGGCGTCTGCGGCATCGGTCGGGCACCGCACAATGGAAACGTCTCGCCAATATCCGGATCTGACGCTGGACCCCATCAGGATGGGGCTGACGGTGGTGCAGCAACTTGTCGACTCGCTGGCGGTCGAGGTGAAGCGCCCACTCGCGACGATCGTCACGAGCGCCCAGGCCGGCATGTTGTGGCTGGAACGGCCCGATCTGGACGGCCAGCGCCTCAATCGGCTGGTCGACACGATCCTTCGCAGCGCAAGCCAGGCGACGGCGATGATCGAGCGTTATCGTAGCGTCACCGATATCAGGGAAGCCGTCCCCGGCCTTTTCGACATGAACGATATCGTGCGCGAAGCGGTGCTCGATCTCACGCAGGATGTCTCCGCCAATCGCGTGGGCGTGATCGAATTTCTGGCCCCCGACCTCCCCCATGTGCGCGGCTATGATCGCCATTTCCGTCTGATCCTGTCCAATCTCCTCGCCAACAGCATTCAGGCGCTCGCAACCAGCGAGACAAAGCAGCGCCGGATCGAAGTGGCCACCCAAGTCGACTCCGCCGGCGTCAGCGTCGAAGTGCGCGACAATGGCGGGGGCTTCGGCGGACATCATGGCTTCGCGTTCGAAGCACTCTATTCGACGAAGCCGGCGGCGCTCGGCATGGGCCTTACTATCTGCCGGACCATCCTCACCATCTATGGCGGCACGATCGAAGCAGGCGATAATGCGGATGGCGGCGGCTGGGTGCGCTTCACCATTCCCGCTTATGTCGCGGTGCAGGCGGCCTCGGAAGCGGCCTGACAGTGAGCGAAGCGGGCACGGTCCATATCGTGGACGACGATCCCTTGATCCGTGATTCGATCGAGGAACTGCTTCTGTCGATCGATCAGCCCGCCCGCGGCTATGCCAGCGCGCTCGATTTCCTGGAAACCGCCCCACTCGACGCACCCGGCTGCATTCTGGTCGATGTCCGCTTGCCGCGCATGGGCGGGCTGGAACTGCAGGCCAAGCTCGCCAGCGAAGGCTGCACCCTGCCCGTCATCCTGATGACCGGCCACGCCGACATTCCGATGACCGTGCAGGCGATGAAGGCCGGCGCGGTGGACTTCCTGACCAAGCCGTTGCGTGAGCAGGATATATTACAGGCAATTGGCACAGCCCTTTCGTCCAATTCCGAACGCCGAAGCCAATCGCAGGAAAAGGCGCGACTGACCGCCAGCTACGCAACCTTGTCGTCGCGCGAGCGCGAGGTGATGGCACTGATTTCCGCAGGCAAGCGGAACCGGGACATCGCCACCGCGCTTTCGCTCAGCGAGATCACGATCAAGATCCACCGCGCGTCCGCCATGCGGAAAATGGGCGCGCGGAATACGCAGGAGCTCGTGCGGATCGATCATGAACTGCAGAAGTTCCTGCCGGCCATCTAGCCGCCTCAGTCGTCCTTCCTCACCGCAGGCGGCAGCGACTCCCAGATATGGACCACATCGGCGACAGTCGATGCCGCCAGCTTCTTCATCATGCCCCCGCGATGAAGCTTCACCGTCACTTCCGAAATGTTGAGATCGTAGGCGATCTGCTTGTTCAGTTGCCCAAGCGCGACGGCCTTGAATATCTGCCGTTCGCGCGGCGTCAGCTTGGCGAAAAGCGCGCGGTTCCGTCGCTCCGCCAGCGAGGCGCGACGCTGCGCGCGGTCGATCGCGATCGCGCCCAGAACGGCATCGAGCAACGTCTGGCTTCGCACAGGCTTGGTCAGAAAATCGCAGGCGCCGGCCTTCATGGCCTGGATCGTCATCGGGACATCGCCATGCCCCGTCAGGAAGATCACGGGCGTTCGAACGGCGCGGCCGGCCAGGGTCGATTGAAGTTCCAGTCCGCTGATGCCGGGCATACGCACGTCCAGCACCATGCAGCCGGGCCGGTCGGGCAATTCTGCCGCCAGCAACTCGGCGGACGAACCGAAGGCGAGGCTTTCGATGCCGACGGACAGGAGCAGTTCGACCATCGCATCAACATGATCGCGGTCGTCATCACAGATCAGGACGAGCGGCTTTTCGTCCGAAGGGAAATCAAGGTCGGGCACGCAGGCATCCTGTCAGGAAGTCAGACAGCTTCCCGCGCCGTTTGCCCCGGCGCAAGCGGGAAGACGCGCGCCATGCCGCACCCTATCCCTTTGTATGATCCTGCCGCGCCTCTCATCTGATCGTCGGTGGGCAGGCCACCCCTTAGCCTCGGCGACATAGACCTTTTCCTACGTCGTTGAGGAGAGTTGGCATGCAGAAGATACTTATCATCGGTTCCGGTTTCGCCGGGGTGGACGCAGCTTTGTCCGCGGCGCGCCTGCGTGATCTGCAGGGGGTGAGCGCTGACGCGCTCGAGATCGCGGTCGTGTCCCCCGCTCCCATATTGGGGATGCGCCCGCGCCTCTACGAAGCGAAGCCCGAAACGCTCTCCCCCTCGCTCACCGAACTCTTCGATGCGATCGAGATCCGCTATGTGCAGGGCGTGGTCGAACGGATCGATACCGGTGCCCGGACGGTCGATTATGTCGATGCCGAAGGCACGGTTGGCACGCTCGACTACGACCGCCTCGTCCTCGCCGCGGGCAGTCGCCTGTTCCGCCCGGATCTGCCCGGCCTCTCGGATTACGGCTTCAGTGTCGACAGCGTCGAGGATGCGGTGGCGCTGGACAAGCATCTGCACGCGCTAGCCGACAAGCCGGACAGCATCGCGCGCAACACGATCGTGGTCGGCGGCGGCGGCTTCACCGGGCTTGAGGTGGCGACCGAAATGCCGGGCCGCCTGCGCGAGATTCTGGGCGCGGACGTGACGCCCCGGATCGTCATCGTCGAACGCGCCGCCGCGATCGGCCCCGACATCGGCGATGGCCCGCGTCCTGCCATCCTCGCCGCGCTGGAGGAACTCGGCATCGAGACCAAGGTCGGTTCGGGCATCGCATCGCTCGACGCCGGCGGCGCGACCCTGTCCAGCGGCGAACGGATCGAGGCCGCTACGGTCGTCTGGTCGGCGGGCATGAAGGCGAACCCTATCACCACCCAGATACCCGGCGAACGCGACAATCTGGGCCGCCTCATCGTCGATCGCGATCTGCGCGTGCCGGGCGTGGCCGGTGTTTTCGCAACCGGCGACGTCGCCAAGGCGGCATCCGACGATGAAGGCAACTTCGCCGCCATGTCGTGCCAGCATGCCAAGCGCATGGGTGCCTTTGCGGGCAACAACGCCGCTGCCGAACTGCTGGGCGTCGCGACTGAGGCCTATCACCAGCGCCCCTATGTCACCTGCCTCGATCTCGGTGCCGCAGGTGCATTGTTCACGACCGGCTGGGATCGGCAGATCCAGATGACCGGCGAACAGGCCAAGAAGATGAAGCAGGAGATCAACCAGGTGTGGATCTACCCGCCGCGCCCCAACAAGGCGGAGGTCTTCGCCTATGCGGTGCCGGCCAACGTCGTCGACCTCAGCTGATCCGATGCGCCGGGGCCACATATCCCGTGCGGCCCCGGTACCATTACAGGCCAATCATCAGGGAGACATGAGATGCTCACCGCCACCCGCCCCGCTAAAGCCCGCAACACGACGACGGCACCTTCGCCGATCGTGGCGACCTATGGTCCGGCGGTCGGACGACTGCTCACCGCCCCACTATTCCTGCTCAGCGGCATTGCGAAGCTGAGCGATCCTGCGCCATTCCTTGCCTATATCGCTTCGGTCGGCCTGCCCTTCCCGACTCTCGCTCTCGGCATCGCCATCCTCGTCGAATTGCTCGGCGGCGCCCTTCTGGTGGTGGGATATAAGACGCGATATGTCGCCGCGATCATCGCGGGCTTCACGCTGGCGACGGCGCTCGTATTCCACACGAACCTCGCCGATCAGACCGAATTCCTGTTCTTCTTCAAAAATCTGGCGATCACCGGCGGCCTGCTTCACGTCGTGGCGTTCGGCGGCGGACCGTTCAGCATCGATCGGCGTTGAAATCCTGGACGACGGCGGGGCGGTAAACCGTCTCGCCGTCTTCAGCGATGATGGCGCGGATCCGTGAAGGACGAACTCACCGATACCCACGCGACCGACGCAACCAGCGTGATGATCAACGCCGGCAGACGATCGTCGAAAACGGCGACGAGCTTGAGATAGATCAAGATCGCCAGCAGGATGCCCGCGACGGGATAGAGCCTCGGCGCTCCATCCGACAGCTTTGCGAAGATCGATTGCAGTTCGGGCCACATCGCATGATTCCAGCATGATTGAGCTGGTACCCGCATCGCATATGGGCGGCCGCGATATCATTCTACGCTGGATCAGGCCGCCCTATCCAAAGGTGCAGGCCGTCATGCCTCGTCACGCTTTCGGTGGTCGGCTTTCCAATGCCGCGACAAGTTCGTCGAGCAACCGATCCGCATTGACCGGCTTTACCAGCACATTCCTCGCGCCCAGTTCCAAAGCCCGTGCGCGCGTGATGTCGTCATCATAGGACGTCACGAAGATCAGCGGCAGATTGTCGTCGAGTTCGCGCAACCGTCGCTGCAGTTCCAGCCCGTCCATGCCCGGCATCCGCATGTCGGAAACCACGCAGTCGAACGCGCCTGGCTGATAGCTGGCCAGCAGGCTGCGTCCGCCATCGAAGGTGCGGCTCTGAAAATCGAGCACCTCAATGAGTTCGGACAGCGCGTCGCGCATTCCGACATCATCATCAACAACGGCGATTACGGGCTGCAACACGGATGATCCTTGGGGTGCCATGCACTGGTCTCTACTCAACCCACACTCGACAGTTTGGATGCAACGCGACAGCCATACAAAAGTCTAGCCTCCTACACTTCATCGCACCAGCATGGCACATTGCCCGCACCGGACAGCCCCTGGCGCACATTGCGCATGGGGTGGAGGCAGGGAGATGGTCGGTCATATGAACATGGCATTCGATCTGCCGCCCGACCTGTTCGACCTCTCGCCCGAAAGCATCATCATCTATGATGTCGACGGTGTCGTGCGCAATTGGAACGCCGCATCGCAGCGGCTTTACGGCTGGCCTGCGACCACGGCCGTCGGGCACCGGCTCGATCCGCTGGCGAAAGGCGACTGGCTGCCGCTCGACGAGATTCTGGCCACTGGCCATTGGCGGGGCGAAATTGTCCGCCGCACGATTCATGGTTCCGATATCACTACGCAGATCACCGTTACGGTTCGCCACGACGAGAAAGGGCAGGCGGCCGAACTGATCGAATTCGGGCGAAAAACGCTCACCCCTGTCAAACCGGCAGACGCGCGAAACCTCTCGGTTGCCATCGAACAGCAGCAAGCCGGACGCTTCGAACAACTGCTCGATCATTTGCCGATCGCCTTGTGGGAGATCGACGCCCGCGCCGCTGGCCAGAATTTCGCGCGGCTGCATGATGACGGCGTTCGCGATCTGGCTTCCTATCTCGATGCCCATCCCGACGTCGTCGATTTCACCTGCGACACGGTCCTGATCAGCAAGGTCAATCGGGCCGCGATCCAGATGTTCGGCGTCTCGTCGGCCGAGCCGCTTCTGGGGCCGATCCGCTATCTTTACACGGAGACCCCTTCCACCGCGAACCGGATCATGTGCGCACACTGGAACGGGCAGCGCCATCATGTCGAGGAAATGAAGGTCAGAACCTGTGAAGGCCGCGTGCTCGACGTTCTGTTTCTCGTCACCTTCCTTCAGCTTGACGAAGACGTCGCCACGACCTTCCTAATGTTGGTCGACATATCGGACAGGGTCCGCACCGAGGCGGAACTGGCGGCGCTGCAGGCGAACTTCGCCCATATCGACCGGATCGCAACCCTTGGCGAACTGGTCAGCTCGATCCGGCATGAACTGGAGCGGCCGTTGCGCGCCGCCGAACAGACCGCCCGTGCGATCGGCCGAGATATCGACCGTGGCGTCACGCAGCCCGCACTTCTTGTTCCTCAGATCGAACATCTGATGGCGCAGGCGCTGGGCGCGAACGAAACCATATCGCGCGTGCGCGCGATGACGGTGAAGCGGACGCCCGAGATCCGCCCCGTCGATCTGAACGCGGTCAGCCGCGCCGCGATGCTGATCGTCGATCAGAATTGCCGCGAGAACGCGATCACCCTGGCCGGCAGGCTCGCGCCCGATCTTGCCGATGTGGAGGGCGATGCAGTCCAGTTGCAGCAGGTGATGGTGAACCTGCTGCTGAACGCGATCCACGCCATTGCGGACCATGATGTCACCCCTCGGGACATCGTGATCGAAACAAGCCAGCAAGACGGCACGATCATCGTCGAGGTGCGCGACAGCGGCATCGGCATACTCGACGACGATATAGAACGGATTTTCGCAAGCTTCGTGTCGTCACGTCCGGGCGCGATGGGGCTCGGCCTGTCGATCTGTCGCAGCATATTGCACGCCCATCGCGGTTCGATCGACGTGGAGAACAGGCCGGAGGGCGGTGCGTGCGTGCGGTTTCGCCTCCCCGCTTTATGATCGCCGATATCGCGGGCAGCCATCCCGAACCGATGGCCTGGGCCGATCGCTCCGATCAGGCCATCATCATCTATGGCCCGGATGGTGGCATCCGCTTCTGGAATGTCGGCGCAGAACGTATCTTCGGCTGGTCGGCCGCCGAAGCGACCAGCGGCGGGGCCGCTTCCCCCCTACTCCGCGACGAATGGTTTGGCGCGACGGAGGCGGATTGCGCCTTTCAGCCCCATGTGCGCCGCCGAATGCGGAACGGCGAGGCGATCGACGTCCGCCTCTGGCGACATCAGGGCGCAGCGATCGGACGCCCTGAACTTGCAGTGATCGAGTTTTGCGAACCGCTGGATTTAGACGTGGATATTCCCGGCAAGGCCGCGGAACCGTCGCCCCTTGGGCGCGGCGCGCAGGTGCCTGAACGCTTCGATATATTGCTCGAACATATGCCGATTGCCTTGTGGCAGGTCGATATTCGCAGCGTGACGAACATCTTCGATCGGCTGCGCGGGGAGAATGTCACCGATCTGCCCGCTTATCTTGCGGAGCGCCCCACGCTCATCGATTTCATCTGCGAGACCGTCACCATCATCCGCGTCAACCGTGCGGCTGCGGATTTGATCGGCGCGCGCGACAGCGATGCATGTCTTGGACCAGTCCGCCCGCTTTTCGAACTGTCGCCGGACGCCGCGCTGCGCATCACCGAAGCCCATTATCTCGGTGCGCGAAATCACGCCGAAGAAATCCGACTGCGACGGCATGATGGTGGGGAAATCGACGTTCTGTTCCTCGCGACCTACCCCCGGCCGCCTGAAGACATGACCGTGGCATTCCTTGCCATGTTCGACATTGGCGATCGGCTGCGCGCGGAGCGGGCATTGCACGACGCCCGCGCCGATTTCGCGCGCGCCACGGCACATACGACGATGGGCGAGGTGGTGACATCGATCGCGCACGAGTTGCGCCAGCCGCTGGGGGCGATCGTCACCAATTGCGAGGCGAGTCTGCGCTGGCTGACGCGCGCGGAACCCAATATTCCCAAGGTCCGCCAACTCAGCGACCGCGCGGTCGAAGCCGCGATCCGGGCGTCCGACATTATCGATGGGATTCAGGCCGCGGCGGCACCCGGCAAGCCGCGCCACATCCCCGTCGATATCGCCGAACTGGTCGATCGCGCGTTGCACCTCGTCCGCGATGGTGGCCAGGCGGATGGCGCCGATCTGTCCTGGCGACAAAGCGGCGCCCCCGGCCCGATCGTCGGCGATCCGATGCTGCTCCAACAGGTCATCGTCAATCTGACGATGAACAGCCTGCAGGCGATCGATCCCGCAACGTCGCCCCCACGCGTCAGCATCATCGTCGAGAACGATGAAGCCGGCGCCACGATAAGCGTCCTGGACAACGGCCCCGGCTTTCCAGAGGCGGACCTGCACCGCGTTTTCAGCGGCTTCTACACCACCAAGCCATCCGGCTTCGGCATCGGCCTGACCTTGTGCCGTTCGATCGTGCAGGCGCATGGTGGAACGATCGAGGCAGGCAATCAACCATCGGGCGGCGCCATCGTCCGCATCTCACTGCCGTGTCGGCCCATGCCTTATGACGAAGGCGCCCTCGCCACCGGCCTGATGGCCTGAGACAGTCTGGCGAAAAGAAGACGGGCCGATCTTAGGGGGGAGATCGGCCCGTCAAGGATGCGTCTAGCATCGCGAGCCGGAAGGGGAGGGGCTGACAGGGCAGTTCCGTCTCGCAAAACCTGATTAGCAGCCGCAGCCCCCTCGATCGATCAGACCCAAGGCACAGCGATATCATCCGAACGTATAGCCAGAGGGGTCAGATCCTGATGCGTCCTCCCCGAACGAAATCCAGAAAGAGACGAAACGCCGCCGAATGATGTCGCTGACGGGGGTAATAAAGGCGCAAACCCGGAAAGGGCGGCGTCCAATCGCCGAGCAGTTGCACGAGCCTGCCCTGCGCGAGCGCCTGATCGGCTTCGCAGCGACTGACATAGGCGATGCCAAGGCCCAGCACCGCTGCCTGATAGGCAAGAGCGACCGATCCCATTTGCGCTCGCCCTCGCACCGGAACCGCGAAAGTCGCGCCATCGCGCTCGAACTCCCAGGCCATGACACGACCGCTCGGCAGCCGCGCCGGGATACAGTCGTGATCCGCTAGATCTTCCGGTCGTTGTGGCGCCTTGCGCGCGGCCAAGTAGACTGGGGACGCGACAACGATCAGTTGCTCTTCGTCGCTGAGCGAAACGGCGACCATGTCCTGCGGGACAGCTTCGGCAAGACGGATGCCGGCATCGAAACCGTCGGCGACAACGTCACTGAGAAGTCCGTCACTCCGCAGTTCGACGTCGATCTGCGGATAACGCGCCATGAAATCAGCGAGCGCGGGGAGCAGGCGCGCCGCCGCGACTTCCGAGCTGTTCAGGCGGATGCGCCCCGATGGAGTGGCGCGCAGCCCTTCGACGATCTCGAGCGCTTCCGAAATCGAGGACAATGCGGGTGCCATCCGCGCGATCAACTCATCGCCGGCTTCGGTGGGGCAACGCTGCGCGTGGTGCGGTTGAATAAGCGGATCCCGACACGCTCTTCGACCGAGGCAATCATATGGCTCAAGGTCGGTGGAGAGACGCCCAGTTCCAGTGCTGCCACCCGAAAATTTCTGCGTATCCCCAACAGCCGGATCGCTTCGAGTTCGCGAAGATTGAGGGGTTTCATAATTCGGATTTCTGCAACGATCTATATGATACTGTCGCTATTATCATAACTATCCCTCTCGCCATATTGCTGTCGGCAAGGAGATCGACAGACGATGAGCAAGGTGGTTGTAACCGGTGGAAGCGGCTTCGTGGGCGGGCATTGCATCGCACAGTTGATTGCCGCGGGTCATGATGTGCGCACGACTGTGCGAGACATGTCACGCGCCGAAGAAGTGCGGCGCGCTGCAGGCTCAAACGGGGAAGATTCTTCCAGGGTCGATATCGTCACCGCCGATCTTCTGAATGATGCCGGATGGGCGGAAGCTGCTGAGGGTGCCGACTATATCCTCCATGTGGCATCGCCCTTTCCCAGCGATGCGCCGGCCAATGCCGATGAACTCATAATTCCCGCTCGCGATGGCGCGCTTCGGGTGTTGCGGGCCGCGCGGGATGCCGGTGTGAAGCGCGTGGTGATGACGTCGTCCTTCGCGGCGGTGGGCTACGGCATCCCACAACGCGAGCAGCCTTTCGATGAACGCGACTGGACCGATCCGTCGGAGCCCTCGGTCCAGGCTTATATGCAATCCAAATTCTACGCCGAACGCGCAGCATGGGATTTCATCGATCGCGAAGGCGGAGAACTCGAACTCTCCGTCATCAATCCAACGGGAATCTTCGGTCCGGTTCTGGGTAGCGACGTTTCCACATCGGTTGGCCTGATCCAGGGGCTGCTGGCCGGCGCGATGCCAAAGGTACCGCGTATCTCTTTCGGCGCCGTGGATGTGCGCGATGTCGCAGACTTGCATATCCGCGCCATGACGGCTCCTGCCGCGAGAGGCGAACGCTTCATTGCGGTTGCTGGCAAAGCGCTGTGGCTCATTGAGGCCGCCCACATCCTGCGCGAAGAACTGGGTGTCTCAGCTGCCAAGGTTCCACTGGAAGAAATGCCCGATGCTGAGGTTCGCCGCCTCGCCGAACGCGCGCCTGCTCTTGAGGCGATGGTCCCGCAGCTCGGCATTTTGCGGGAAGCGACCGCAGGCAAAGCCGAACGACTGCTCGGCTGGCAGCCCCGGCCCGCGCGTGACGCCATAATAGCGACCGCCAGATCGTTGATGAACATGGAACCGACGCCTGCTGCATGATCAATCCCTTGGGGCAGCTCTTCCCCTGCCCCAAGGGTATGAAAAACCTATACTTTGGAAATGGGCACCCGCGTCGAACGCGTTAGGCCGATAGCGGTTCGGGCAATAAACCGGCGCGCGCCCACCTTCTACCTGTGTCTCGTCCGGCGTCGTGGTCGGCGTCATTACGAAAGGTAGATCCCATGAAACTCACCGCCTCGCCCTTCATCGCGGCAGCCGCGCTGCTGTCCGTCTCCGCCCCGGCGGCGGCCGAGACTTTTGCCGGCCCCTATGCCGGCGTGCAGGCCGGCTGGAGCAAGAACAAGATCGGCGGCGCGCAGACCGACATCGGCCGCGCCGACATCGGCCGCTCGCGCGACGCCACCACCGCCGGCGTGTTCGCGGGCTATAACTACAAGGCGACCGACCGGATCGTGCTGTCGGCCGAGGCCGGCTTCAGCATGGGCTTCGATGATCAGGTCACACGCATCCGCGGCGCAAACCTCGCCAGCATCGATCCCGAATATGCCTTCGATCTGGGCGCCCGCGCCGGTTATCTCGTGACCGACAATACGCTGCTCTATGTTCGCGGCGGCTACGAAAACATGCGCGCCGCCGTCCGGCTGACCAACGCCGCCGGCGCACGTTACGGCAAGGACGTCTTTGACGGCTGGTCGCTGGGCGGCGGGGTCGAGCGCGCGATCAACGATCGCATCTCCGCCCGCCTCGAATATCGTTACAGCGACCTTGGCGAGGGGTCTTCGAAGTTCGAACGCCATCAGGCGCTGTTCGGCGTGGCCTATCACTTCTGACCAAGATGCGCCGGCGGGCTCCATCACGACCCGCCGGCCTCCCTACCCCTTCGTATGACCGCTCCCCACCCTCCATCTGATGGAGGGCAACCATGCTGCGGCGCTAATTTTCACACATCGAGCAGTTCGATGGCCCCGCGTCCGAGAGCGCGACGGGCTTGAGCCAGGGCCTCACCCAGATCGGGCGGCCAACTCTCGGGACAGGAGCAATGCCGATGCCTCCCCCCAACGAAGCCGACAATCCGATGATGTTCGAAGCGGGCCGCCGCCAGGTTCTGGGCGGAATGACGTTCACCGGCCTGCTGCTTGCCGCCGGCCCCGTTGCCGCCCCGGCGCTCGCCCAACTTCACGAGACAGGAGATATGACGATGGCTACGATCAAGACCAAGGACGGAACCGAGATCTTCTACAAGGACTGGGGCCCCAAGGATGCCCAGCCCATCTGCTTCCACCACGGCTGGCCCCTCTCGTCCGACGATTGGGACAATCAGATGCTGTTCTTCCTCGACAAGGGCTTCCGCGTGATCGCGCATGATCGCCGTGGCCACGGCCGTTCGGCGCAGGTTACGGGCGGCCATGATATCGACACCTATGCGCAGGATGCTGCGGCCGTCGCCGATCACCTGAACCTGCGTAACGCGGTACATATCGGCCATTCGACCGGGGGTGGCGAAGTCACCCGCTATGTCGCGAAATATGGCAATGGCCGCGTCGCCAAGGCCGTGCTGATGAGCGCGATCCCGCCGCTGATGGTCAAGACCGCCAGCAATCCCGGCGGAACCCCGATCGAGGTGTTCGACGGCTTCCGCACGGCACTGGCCGCCAACCGGTCGCAATTCTACCTCGATGTCCCCAGCGGCCCGTTCTACGGCTTCAACCGTCCCGGCGTGAAACCGGTCGAGGGCATGATCTACAATTGGTGGCGCCAGAGCATGATGGGCGCCGCCAACGCCCATTATCTCGGGATCAAGGCCTTCTCGGAAACCGATCAGACCGAGGATCTGAAGGCCATCACCGTGCCGACCTTGGTCATGCACGGCGACGATGATCAGGTCGTGCCGATCGGCGACAGCGCCGAACTGTCGATCAAGCTCCTACAGAAGGGCGAGCTGAAGATCTACAAGGGTTTCCCCCACGGCATGCTCACCACCCACGCCGATCGGATCAACGCCGACATCCTCGCCTTCATCCGCAAGTGACATCCGGAAGCCGGGGGCATCACCCGCTCCCGGCTTCGCACAAGAAGAGAAGCGCCATGACCCAACGAATGGACCCTGCCCAGCAGTCTCCCGACACCTATCGCAAGCTGGTCGCTTTCGCAGTGGCGGTCCGCGGCGGCAGCCTCGATGCGAATATCCGCACGCTGATCGAGATCCGCGCGTCACAGATCAACGGATGCGCTTTCTGCCTCGATATGCACGTCAAGGAGGCAAAGCTGCACGGCGAACGTGAATTGCGCGTCCATCATCTGCCGGTGTGGCGTGAATCCCCGCTGTTCAACGCGCGTGAACGGGCCGCGCTCGCGTGGACCGAGGTGCTGACGCGGCTACCCGAAGGTGGCGTTCCCGATGCGATCTTCAACGAGGTTCGCGCGGAATTCTCCGATCACGAAATGGCCGATCTCACCTTCGCGATCATGGCGATCAACGCCTTGAACCGTCAGGGGATCGCCTTCGCGGCCGTACCGGGATCGTCCGACAAACTCTTCGGCCTGGACAAGGTCGACCTCGCCTGATCCCGACGCAATTTGGAAGCCTGCCCCATGTCCAAAATCCTTCTGCTCAACGCCTCTCCCTATGGCGATCGATCACGCGGCCACGCCTTGGCGATGGAGGTCTGCTCAACCCTCCTTGCACGAGATCCCGCCACCAGCCTGATCGAACGCGATCTCGGCCCGATGTCGCATCAGCCGATCATCCGCGATTATGCAGACGCGATCATCGGCCGGCAGGATCACGGTGTCCCCGCTTTCACCCTCTCGGAAAGCCTGATCCGCGAGCTGGAGGACAGCGACCACCTCATCATCACGACGCCCATGCACAATTTCACCGTTCCCGCCGCGCTGAAGCTGTGGATCGACTATGTGCTTCGGCACGGCCGCACCTTCGGCAACCGCGACGGGGTCAAGTTCGGCCTGCTGCAAGATCGTCCTACGCTGGTCATCGTGACATCTGGCGGAGCGGTGGCTCAGCCGGGCGCGCTACAACCCGATCATCTGACCGACTACCTTCGCGATGTGCTTGCAACCCTGGGCATATCCAACGTCCGCTTCGTCTACATCGAAGGCCCCGCAGACGAGGCTATGACAGCGGCGCGGCGCGTCATACAGGGCGATCCCGTCTTTAGATAAGCGGCAGCACAGCGCCATGTGCTCAAGGCAGGCCCACGCGCTTTTCATTCTGAAATCAACGACCGCAGCGCCACGCGAGGCTGTATATTTTATGTATATTCTTCGCCGAAAAAAATAATCAAAATATTGAAATTACCCAATTTTATATAAATGGTCGGGGGGAGAGAATTCGGACCTGCGACCCATTGGACCCAAAGCAGATGCGCTAAAAGGCTGAACGAAGGGCAGCCTTTGCCATGTGCCTCGGTCAAAACAGTCATTTAGCATTACCATGCATCTTAGCCATTCTGACCCTTACGGACTGGCGTCCGCTTTTGAAGTAAAGGCGAATGGTGTTGGATGTCCGAAAGGGAGGCGCTAAGCAGGCATTTTATTGAATTGAATAACCATATCCATATTGCACGCAGACCGGATATGGCATTGAATCTACCTCTTAAAAATGTCTTTGGCCGCGCAGCTATCGTGAGAGCGTAAGACGGTAAACCAAGACGACATTGTCGTTGTTGTCGGCTCCGTGCTGGCCGTGCAGCGAGGCGTCAAACGGGATGCCGGCGGCCAGGCCGTCGTGGGCCTCGAAGTCGTTGTCATTGCCGACCAGCAGGAAATAGTCGTCGGGCGCCTTCGGATCGAGCGCGGGGAGCAGGCTCATAGCTTCCTGCTTCTCGGACAAGCTGGTCGGTGTCGATGGCAGGGTATCGATGTTCATACCGAAGCGGCGAAGCTGGGCCGGGTTCAGCATGTTGATCAACTCTACCGCGCGGACCGGAATTATGCCGGCGATGACTTGGCCCTTGTGTGCGACCGGTTCGACGCCGGTTTCGTAGATCGAGCCCGCCAGATTGGTTGCGCCTGTCGTGTCGACGAGCAGGATGGTCTTCACCACCGGCGTCTTAGATGGCGACACGGTCGCCCCGCGGCCGATGGCGTCGCGCGCCAGCACCAGAAACTGATGATCGTTGAGCGCGACCACTTCCGATTGCGCGGCGGTCCGGTCCACGGCGCCGCCATCCCCCGCTTCGGTGTAGGTCGGCAGTTCAAGGACATAGTGCCCCACCGGTGCGCGGGGCGTCGGCTCCTTGCCGACATCGTAGAGGAGGATGCGGGTGGCGTTGCGCATCTGTGCCGCCTTGCCGTCGCTGTCCTGCACCGTTGCGGACTGGAGGATGGTGACGAGATGCCGGCCGTCGGGGGTGATCGACAGCGCCTCCAGCCCCTGATTGTTGCGCCGGCCGCTGTCGCCGGGCTTGATGCTGTTGAAGTCGATCCTGCCGTCGGTGCGCGGCATCAGCGCCGGCACGGCGGGGATCGCGCCGATCAGCCGCCCGCGCGCGTCGAAATGATAGATGCTGGCGGCATATTCGTCGGAAACGTAGAGGCTCCCGTCCGGAGCCATGACCAGACCTTCGGAATCGAGGCTGATGCGGCCCGCGCCGTCGCCGCTCGCGGGGCTGGGCATTGCAACGCCATCGCGCATCACGACATTGCTGCCAGGCTCCTTGCCGGTCATCGGCTGGCCATCGGCATCGGTCAGGAAGAAGCCGCCGGCTGGCGTCAGGCGAAGCTGGCTTTGCGATGCGGTTGCCTGTGGCAGATCCGCCTTGCCGGTGTAGGGTTTGAAGCGGATCGTGAACCGGTTGATCCGATTGCGATAATCGAGCGTGCCGGCGACCGAGCCGACGTCGTTCGGCCCGCGATCGGGCATCGTCCAGATCGTGCCCGTATAGCTGCCGTCGCGCAGCCGCTTCCAGCCCGCCTTGTCGACCGCCATTGCCGAGAATGAGCCCAGCGTCTCCCCCGCGAAGTCGCGGGTATCGGCGCTCAGCCGGCCGACGCCAACGAGCCCGTGATTGACGAAGCGCCGTCCGTCCAGCGTCACGACATGGTCGCCCGGCCGGGTTTCGAGATGCGGGGTGGTGAAGGCCGGCGATTCCGCGTCGGCCGGCGCCGCCAGCACGCAGGACAAGGCGAGGATGGCGGCGATCTTCATGGAGCAGTCTCTATAATATCGGGTACGGGGAGGCGACCGGGCCGCCTCCCCGCCATTCCCTTAGAAAGCGGCGCTGAGCGTCCCGAAGATCTGCCGTGGCGCCGACGAGTGGAACACCACGATCGTGCCGGTGGGATCGTTCGGGGCGAACACGCTGCTGTCGAAGTTCGACGCATAACGCTTGTTGGTCAGGTTGGTCACGTTCAGCGACAGCTTGGCGCGCTTGAGCGCCCCGAACTCACCGAAATCATAACCGAAGCCCAGATCGACCGTGGTGTAGCCGCCAAAGCCCTGATCGTTGGTATAGGTGTAGAAACGCTCGCCGGTATATTTGCCCTGGACCGAGGCGAAGAAACCGTTGCTCTTCACGCTCAGCGTGCTGGCGAACATCTTCTTCGGTGTATCCACCTGCTGCTTGCCCTTGGTGGCGTAGAGGATGCAGGTGGTCGTGCAGAAGTTCAGGTCGTCATTATATTCGGTCTCGTTGAGCGAGGCGGAGTTGTACCAGTTCAGCCACGGCAGCGGCCGCCACAGGACGCCCAGTTCGACACCCTTGCTGGTGACGCTGCCGGCATTGTGGAAGGAATTGCCGCAACCCGGATTCTGCTGCTGGTTGGTCGGGCACGGATTGTACTGCAGCAGACGATCGTTGAACTTGACGTGATAGCCCGCGAGCGAAACCTGCACCTGGTTGCTCACGAAGCGATAGCCGCCGTCGAAGCTCTTCGATGTTTCGGGTTTCAGCGTCTTGCCCTGCAGATCCCAGATCGCCTGGCTGACCGACTGCGGCCCTAGCTTGAAGCCGCCCTGATACATGGCGATGTTTTCGGCATAGCTGGCGTACAGTTCATGCCCTTCCGCGATCTTCCAGCGCGCGCCGATTTCGGGAAGGAAATTGTCCTCGGCCACCAGCGTGCCGGTCGCGAACTGGCTCGAGGCCGGCGGCGGCGTCCTGGCGATGCCGGGCAGCGCGGTGGCGGCGGACTTCGAATAGGTGCCCTTGAAACCGAAATCGATGCTCAGCGCGTCGTCGAACAGCTTCACCGTGTCTTCGACGAAGAACTGGCGGGTCTTCCACTTGGTTTCCTGCACCCACTGGGCGCTGGCCGGCTGGCCCTTCAGGAACTTCGCCAGGCTGAACGGGCCGGTGACGTCCTGACGGATGTAGCGCGCCGCGCTGCTGGTATTGCCTTCATACCAGAAACCCGCCTGGAGGCGGTTGATCCCGATGTCCCAGGTGATGGTGCCCAGGCCGCCGGTGCGATCGATCGTGTAACGCGTGTCGCGAATCTGGACGGGGACGTCGTCGGTCGTCGTCGTCGTACCCTGATTGGACAGGCCGGTGATGAAGTTGTTGCCGGCGCCCTTGTCCTTGTGGTGGTACACCTTCGCGCCGATCTTCAGCGATTTGGTGAGATCGAAATCGCCCGACAGATAATAGAGTTCGTCGTTGCGAAGGATCTGGCCGTTCGTGAAGGTGACGTCGGCATTCTTCTGCGGTGCAGGGGCGGCGGCACAGCGGGTCGGCGTCGTCGTCACCGTGCAGGCGGCCACGCCCAGATAGGCTTGCCAGTTCGGTGCATAACCGGCCCAATCATAGCCCAAGCGGTTGAGCATATCCTTCGACAGATAGGCGTCGTCGGCCTGGTTGGTGCGCGACACGTCGACGAAGGCCGTGATCGTGCCGCCGGTAAATTCGTATTTGGCCTTGGCGTTGAGCTGCTTGCCGGTCGACTTCTTGTAGGCGCCCTGATCGACGAACAGATCCTGCTGCGCATAATGGCCCGACAGATAGGCCGAGAAGCCATTATATTCGCCGGTGTCGATGCGGACGAAGGTGCGGTACGATTTCTCCTCGCCGATCGTCTGGCTCGCCTCGATGCCCAGATTCTTGCGCGGATCGCTCGACGTATAGAGCAAAGCACCGCCGAGATTGCTGGTCGACGGAATGCCGAGGCCGGCAATGCCGGTCGCCAATTCGGCACGGCCGAGATTTTCGGAGATCAGCGCGCGGCTGATCGTGAGGCCGTTATAGTTGTTGTAGGCGCCATCGCCCAGCGGAATGCCGTCGAGCGTGTAGCCGAGATGGGTGGTGTTGAAGCCACGGACCTGCAGCGTCAGCGACTGTTCGTTGACGCCCAGTGCGTCGATCGATTGCGCCATCACACCCGGCAGGAAATTCAGCGCCTTCTGCACGCTGGTGCCCGGCGGCAGGACATCAAGGCTGGCCGGCGTCAAGCTCGAAACCGAGCGGGTCTGGCCGCTGCCGACCACCACGATATCGTGCGCATCGCTCATGTCTGCATCGGCGGAGGGAGCCACTTGGGCATTCGCCTGAGAAGCGAAGGCGAAACAGCCAGCAACAGACAGCATCAAAATGGATTTCTTCGACATTCACGCCCCCTTATGACGAGGGCGCGGGATTTTTTCCCTGACACCCTGCAACTTGCGGGGCGGCTATTCCATCCGTCGATGACAATTCGGCTACGATATCGCGTCAAATATTTTTCAGGAGCGTCAATATCGAATGGCAAAGGTTTCCAAGGAGAGAGATTGTAGAATTATAGGAAATATTCGACTGACTGAGCCGACCTGGCCGCTGGACGCGGCCAGCCCGCCGCGCGCCCTATTCGATCGCGCCGGCGCGTAACATCTGGGCGGTCTGGCGCGTCACTGCTTCGGGCGAGACGCGATCCTCCTCCTGCAGCATCTCATCGACCGCGAAGCCGATTTCGACCGACAGCCGCAGGCGGCTCCACAATTCCTGCCGATCGACGTGAGGAAGATAGGGCGCATAAGCATCCGCCAGCCTGTCCGTGACATAGCGATGCGATTCCAGACGGATGCGCACCATGCGGGGTGAGGCGTGCAACGCGCGCAATATCCACACCGCGCCGGGCACGCTGTTGGTCGCCACCGCCGTGTCGTGCAGCAACTCGCCGATATGGCCACGCATCTGATCGATCCCGCCGCCCTGATGCCGCGCGATCCACGCCTCGAGCGCCTCGTTCTGCCGCACCATCAGCCGCTCGCCCAGCGCTTCGAGCACGGCATATTTGTCCTCGAAATAGCGGTAGAGCGCCGAGGGGGCGAGCCCGGCGCGCGCGCAGATCAGATTGGTGGAGATGCGTTCGAAGCCCTGTTCGGCAACGAGTTCGCCTGCGACGTCGAGCAAGCGTTCATAGGTCTGCTGCGAACGCCCCTGCTGCGGTTTCGCGCGCCCGCCCGCGGTCGGCATTAGCGATCCTCTCTTCGGCATCCGATCGTGAAGGATGCTTCATCGTTTGCATGCGTCGCCGGCAAAGTCGATCCAATAGGCGATGAAGGCTCCACAGGGACTAGGCCCCCACGCGACGACAATGCCGCGCGGGGGCCTGGATCTACGCGATCAGAACTTCACGCTGACGCCAAAGTCGCCATTCCACGAATAGACTTCGCGCGAATAGGTCTGGCGCTTGGTCGTCTGATAGAAGGTCATCGGCGCTTCGCTGAGGTTGGAGGCGGCGGCGAACAGTTCGACCCCCTTCATCACGCGGTAGCTGACGCGCGCATCGAGCACAGTGCGCGGGCCGGCATAGATATCCGCCGTCGTGCCTTGCGCCGCGCTGCCGACATTTTCGATGTAGGACGACCGATAGGCGAGCGCCACGCGCGCCTCGAACGGCCCCTTTTCGAAGAAGAGCGTCGCGTTGGCGATCCAGTCCGACTGGCGGAAGAAAGGCAGATCCTCGCTCGTCCGGCCGGGCACATCGACGTTCGATTTCACATAGGTTGCGTTGGCCGACATGCCGAAGCCGTCGAACGGCGCGGGCAGGAAGGTGAAGCGCTTCTGCACGTTCGCCTCGATCCCGAACAGTTCGCCACGATCGGCATTCAGCGGCTGCGACAGCGAGGTGAGCGGCACGCCGGCGAAGCTGGTGTTCTGGATCGTCTGGGTGAAGATCGGGTTCTTCAGCCGCTTGTAGAACATGCCGACCGCGACGATGCTGTCGCTGCCCGGATAATATTCGGCCGAGGCATCGAGCCCCATCGACGTGTAGGGCTTGAGGTTCGGATTACCCGCCGTGCCTGCGCCATTGTCTTCGGTGAAGGTCGGCACGACCGCGTCATAGTTCGGGCGGCCGAGCGTGTTGGTCCATGCCGCGCGCAGCTTGAAGTCGGGCGCGACATTGTAGTTCAGGTGCAGGCTCGGCAGGACGTGGGTGTAGTTCTTGCCGAAGCGCAGCGGCGTGATGCCCGTGGTCGTGCGCAGCTGGTTGGCGTTGTATCGCCCCTCGGTCCGCTCAATGCGCACGCCGCCGATCGCGGTCAGATCGCCCAGCTCGACATTGGCCATGACGTAGCCAGCGTAGATCTTTTCATGGATGCGATAATCGAGCGACGCATTGTTGATCGCGGTCTGCGCGGCATTGAGCGCGATCAGCTGCGGGTTGCGATTGTAGAAATCGAGCACGCCCTGATAGTTCATGCGTGGGCCGAACATATATTCGCCGTTGTAGAAATCGTCCGGCGGCGACAGCACCTGCCCCGTCTGAGCGAAGGTCGAATTGCCGACGGCGTCGCGCTGCGACTGCTGATTGTCACGATCCTTCACGCGATCGATGAACTTGGCGCCGACCTTCACGAAGGTGTTGGTCGCACCGCCATCGAGTGCGATCTTGAAGTCGGCGCGGGCGGTGTGCAGATCCTCGTCAATCTGTTCGCGCCGTTCGCGGATACGCCGCAGCGGATAGGCCGCGGGATCGTAGAGCGTCGGATCGATCGCGGCGAAGGCCGGGCGCTTGCCCGACAGATCCAACGTGGCGGTGCGGTTCGCGGCCGTGCGGAACTCCAGGTCGTCGCGGATCGGCGTATGTTCCTGCGCATGCGCGTAGGTGTAGTTCAGCTCCGCCTCGACCGCGCCGAAGGTCCATTCGACGCCCGGCGAGATATTGTAGAGCTTCTGCGTCTGGTTGTTCTGGCGGAACTGGCGGGTGGCGCGGCCATTGGGGAAGCGGATCGAGGTCGGGCTCAGCACCGTCGGCGTGCCGCCGTTGAGCAGCACGAAGTTGAACTGATCGCGCTCCTCATGATCGGTGAACTCGTTGTAGATCGTGCGCAGATAGACGCGGGTATCGTCGTTCGGCCGCCAATCCAGATTGACGATCCCGCCAATGCGTTCGCGCATGATCCGATAATCGAACATCACCAGATTGGTCGGCGCGTTGATCGAGGTGCCGGCGGTGGTGAACGTCGCCCAGTTGGTCGGTTCGACCAGATCGCTGTCGATGTAACGCTTCGAATAGCTGGCCGCGACGACGATGCCGAATTCCTTGTCGGCGCCGAACGTGCCGCCGTGCGTCAGGCTGCCGCCATAGCCCAGTTTTTCGGACTTGTTGTTATAGGATCCGCGCAGCGTGCCGTAGGTGAAGGGCTTGCTCTTGTCGAAGGCTGTCGGCGTGACGAGGTTGATGCTGCCGCCGATCGCATTGGCATCATAATCGGGGGTGACCGCCTTCACGACCTCGATCGCGGCGACCAGATCGGACGGGATGGTGTCGAGCGCGACGCGGCGCCCCTCGGCTTCGGGAATGCCGACCAGATTGCCGTCGACCGTCACCTGATTGAGATTCGGATCGATACCGCGCACCACGACGTAACGCGGTTCGCCTTGGTCAATCTGGACCGACACGCCCGGCAGGCGCTGGAGCGCTTCGGCGGTGTTGTAATCGGGCAGCTTGCCGATGCCGTCGGAGGCGACGACGTCCGAAATCGTCACCTGATCGCGCTTGCGCTCGATTGCCAGCTGACGCTGGGCGCGGGCGCCGGTGACGATGATCTCGTCGCCCTGAATATCATCGGCTGCGGCCGGCGCGGTGCTCGCCGCGTCCTGCGCGAAAGCGATCGTCGGAATGCTGGCGCCCGCCAGCATCGCGAAGCGGAGCGCAAAGCCGCCGACATGCGCCATCTTCGATGCGAAATTCTGCATTGAACCGTCCCCCGGAAAGCGATGTTGCATCGCGTCACCGGAGGAGCGCCTAAACGAGAGTTAAGACTCTCATATTGCCCCGGCATGACCGATCGATGACATGCGCGAACCCCGGAATTTCGCGCCGAAGGGCGTCACCGCGCTGTCACAAAGCGCGTGGTAGGCGGCGCGAAAATAGGAGTCGCCATGCCTGCTCTCTGGGATCGCCGCACGCTTCTTCAGGCCGCCGCACTGGCGCCGGCCCTATCGCTGTTTGCGCCGACGCGGCTCGGCGCGGCGCCCGCAACCGGCTTCACCCATTCGGTGGCAAGTGGCGATCCTTCGCGCGACGGCGTCACGCTGTGGACACGTTTCGTCACGGCGGATGGCGCGGAAGCCCGACTGAAGGTCGAGGTGGCCGAGGATGAAGGCTTCCGACGGATCGCCGCCCGCGGCACCGCGACCGCATCGCCGATCAACGATCATTGCGCCCATGCGCGGCCAAGCGGATTGCGGCCGGGCCGCTGGTATCATTATCGCTTCATCGCCCCCGACGGCAGCATCTCGCCGATCGGCCGCACCCGCACGCTGCCGGCCGGATCGATCGATGCATTCCGCATCGGCGTCTTTTCCTGCGCCAATGCCACGTCGGGCTGGTTCAACGCTTATGCCCATGCCGCCGCGCGCGACGATCTCGACCTGATCGTCCATCTCGGTGACTATATTTACGAATCGCCGACCGACCGGTCCGATGCGATCGCCGAGTTGGCGACGTCGCGCGCGATCATGCCGACTGGGGAGGCCATATCGCTGGCCGATTATCGACTTCGCTATGCCAGCTATCGCGCCGATCCCGCGCTGCAGGAACTGCACCGCCGTTTCCCGATGATTGTGATGTGGGATGATCACGAAACGGCGAACAACAGCTGGACCGAAGGCGCGAAGAACCACGGGCCCGAAGACGGCAATTGGGATGTTCGCAAGGCGGCCGGTGTTCGCGCCTTCCGCGAATGGCTGCCGATGGGCGACGCCGATTATGCCAGTTATCAGATCGGCGATCTCGCGACGTTGTTCCGTCTCGAAACCCGGCTGATCGCCCGCACCAAGCAACTCGAACTCAGCGATATCCTGCGCGCCGGCGGCGATCCGCGTGTAGCGGCCGAGGCGTTTCGGAAGGGCCCGCTCGCCGATCCCGCGCGCACGATGATGGGCGCGAAGCAGGAGAAATGGCTGACTGACGCGATAGCGCGATCGACGCGGGACGGAACGCGCTGGCAGATATTGGCGCAACAGACGGTGATGGCGCCCATCCTGCTGCCCAAGGTCACATCGTCCTGGTACGCGCCGACCGTCAGGCCGGGGCCGAATGCCGAGGCCGAACTGCGCTTCGCGGCGATGCTCACGCAGATGGGCATAGCGGAAGGAATGGACCGCTGGGACGGCTATCCCGCCGCGCGCGACCGCCTGTTGGGTGCCGCCGCCCACGCCCGCGCCAATCTGGTGGTGCTTAGCGGCGACAGCCACAATGCGTGGGCATCCGATCTTATCCATGACGGCGCGCCCGTGGGCGTCGAGTTCGCCGGGCACAGCGTCTCGTCACTGGGCATCGACAAGCGCTTCGGCGGCGATCCGCAGACGATCGCGGCGGATTTCATCGCAACGAATCCGAAGCTCAAATGGTGCGACACCAGCCGTCGCGGCTATATGGTCACCAACCTGACCCGCAACGCCGCCAGCAACGAATGGCTTTTCCTGCCATCGTTGACGACCCGATCAACGGAAATCCTTGATCGGGTGGCGTTTTCAACCGAACGATCGAGCAGGCAACTATCCTCCCAATAAGATCGAACAATCGCCTCAACGACGTTCAAATTGTTCGACTCTAGCCCAATGGCAGCTTTCGGGAATGAGTGTGGGCCACCGCTATGACCGAGATTGCGCGCAGAACAGCCACTCGTGACGCGCAATTTGGTGGGATTCCGTAAGTTTGGTGCACCCCTTGGGTGCACCAAACTTCTGGCTGTGCCAAATTACGAAAAACCCTTTTAAATCAAAGGGCTTGGTGCGGTCGAGAAGACTCGAACTTCCACGGCCTTTCGGCCACAACGACCTCAACGTTGCGCGTCTACCAGTTCCGCCACGACCGCACACCGAGTAGGATCCCGGCGGGCCGGGATGCTGGTAGGCGGGTGCCCCTAGCAAAGCGTTCGGGGGGACGCAACACCGATTCCGATCAATATAAAAACATCGGCATGCCGCGGATGTGAATGAGCTTGGGGCGATAGGTCTCGGGATCGTAGAGACCCGCGACATCGACGGTCTTGGTGCCGCTCAAAAGCGTGTCGATCGGGACGTCGCAATAATTGCCGTCGCGCAGGGCGAGCATGCGCCCCGTCTCCCCGCTGCCGATCATCTGGATCGCCATCGCACCGAAGGCGAAGCCGACCATCCGGTCGAGCGCGTCGGGTTCACCCGCGCGCATCAGATAGGCGAGTTGCTGGACGATCGTGCCCTGCCCGGTCTTCTCCTCGATCGCACGCGCCAGGCGGCCGCCGATCGCCTCCGCCTGGCGCTGCGTATTGGACAGCGAGCGATCGTCGGCGGCCACCTCAGCCCCCGCAATCGTGGCGCCTTCGGAAATGACGCACATCGCGTAGCGGCCGGGGCGGCTCAACCGATCCTCGACCAGCAGCGGGATCAATCGGTCGGGATCAATCGGCACTTCGGAGATCACGGTGCGATCGACCTGCGCAAGAAAGCCCGAGAGCAGGGCCGTCTCGCCGCTGCGCCGGCCGAACAGTTCGACCACCGCGATCCGCTCATGGCTTTCGGCGGTGGTGCGCAGCGCGTTGATCGCGGTGACCGATCGGGTGATCGCGGTCGAGAAGCCGATGCAATAATCGGTCCCGAACACGTCATTATCCATCGTCTTGGGGATCGAGATGACAGGAAAGCCCTGCGCCGAGAGATGCGCCGAGAAACGCAACGTGCCATCCCCGCCCAGCGTGATCATCGCGTCGATGCCCAGCTTGTCGAGCACGTCGAGGACATGCGCGGTACGATCGCCGCCCTTCACGGTGCGCGGATCGGTGCGCGAGGTGTGGAGCATCGTGCCGCCGACCCGGTCGATCCCGCGGACGGCCTCCCGATCCAGCGCGATCGTGTGGGTCGCGACACTGTTCGGATCGGCGGGATCGATCTCCAGAAAACCCTGCCAGCCGCGTCGGAAACCGACCACGTCCCACTGCCGATCGAGCGCGGAAAGGACGACCGACCTTATACAGGCATTGAGCCCCGGCACGTCGCCGCCGCCCGTGAGGATTCCGATCCGCATGCTCGCTCCTTCGCCTTGTCCGATGTTTCTAACCGGCGAAAAGCGATCCGGTTCAGTCGCCGGTGGGGCTTACGAAGCTCAGGTGCAGGTTCTTGGCGCCGCGCGGAATATCGACGGCGGCGCTGTCGAAATCGGCCGAACCGCCCGCCGGGATGGTCGCGACGGGGCGTGTGATCGTCCAGCTATAGACGGTCTTGCCCTGCGTATCGCGCAGTTCAGCGCGGATATCGCGCACCGTCTGCGTTTCCTGCGTCGGATTGACGATGCGGCCGGCGACGACGAGCAATTCGTTGCCGCTGGCGGTTTCGCGCCGATCGGGATTGCGCGTCATCTTGATGAACAGCGGCTCGGGCGCAGGCGTGATGCCCACCGTCTTCGCCAGCATGTTCGGCCCGATCGCGAAGACCGCGCCGATCGCGGCGAGCAGCAGCAGCGCGATGATCGCCGCCATGATCGTGAACAGCTTCGTCGTGTTGCGGCGCGGGCGGCGATGCGCGATCGCGGTGGTGACCGGATCGGGCGTGGTGACGGCCTCCCCGCCATAATTGGCGACAACCTCCGGCTCGGGGATGCTCGGGGGTACAGGCGGGGGCGGCGGGGCGACGGTGGGCTCTGGTTCCGGCGCGGGAGCCACAGGCAACGGCGCGGCGGGCTGCGGGAGATCGAGCTCGGGCGGCTCCTGGAACCAGCTGTTACGGCAATTGGCGCAGCGAACCTGCCGGCCGGTCGGGCCGACGGCGGTATCGGGAACGAGATAGCGCGTGTTGCACGCCGGGCAGGAAATGATCATCTGCGCACCTTCCTAGACCTGCCATTGACTCGTCCGCAAGGATTGTCGCGCCGCAACCGCTATGTCATGGGCTGGGCGGCACAGGAACGAGGCACCCTCCCTTATGGTTTCGGCGGATGCCGGCAACATCGTCCAGTTCGACAATGTCGGCCTGCGCTATGGCAGCGGGGCCGAGACGCTGTCCGATCTGAGCTTCAGCCTGGCGGCGGGCGCCTTCTATTTCCTGACCGGCCCTTCGGGTGCGGGCAAGAGCAGCCTGCTGCGCCTGATCTATCTGGCGCAGCGGCCCAGCCGCGGCGTGATCCGCATGTTCGGCGAGGATGTCGTCACGCTGCCACGCCAGCGCATGCCAGGCTTCCGCCGACGGATCGGCGTGGTGTTTCAGGACTTCCGCTTGGTCCCGCATCTGTCGGCCTATGAGAATATCGCCCTGCCCCTGCGCGTGAATGGCGTGGCCGAGGCCGATATCGACCAGCCGGTGCGCGAGATGCTGGAATGGGTCGGCCTGTCTGGCCGCGCCAACGCCAAGCCCCCCACTTTGTCGGGCGGCGAGCAGCAGCGCGTCGCGATCGCCCGCGCGGTGATCGGCCGCCCCGAAATCCTGGTCGCCGACGAGCCGACCGGCAACGTCGATCCGGAGATGGCCGAACGGCTGCTCTACCTGTTCGAAGCGCTCAACAAGCTGGGCACGACGATCCTCGTCGCGACCCACGATCTCCACCTCGTTCCCCGCGTGCCGAGCGCGCAGCTGATGCGGCTCGATAAAGGCTATATCGCCGATCCCACCGGCACGCTGCGCTATCCGCCGAGGCGCGGCTGATGGCGCGCGAACGCGATCAATGGGTCGGCGGGCGCGCCGCACGGCGGCTATTGCCCGAAGGCTGGCCATCGGGGCCGATGCCCTGGGTGATCGCGATCATGATGTTCCTGATGGTGCTGGCGGCCGCCGCAGGCCTCGCGCTCGGTCTCGCCGCCAGCTCGCTCGACCGAAGCCTGACCGCACAGGTCACGATCCAGATCGTCGATGCCAACCAGGCGCGCCGTGATGCCGCCGCCGCGCGGATCATCGCGGGGGCCAAGGCCCTGCCCGGCGTCGCGCGGGTCGAGCGGGTGAGCGATGCGGCGATGGGCGAACTGTTGCGCCCGTGGCTGGGCGGTGGCCTCGCCGATACCGACCTGCCCGTGCCCGCGATGATCGACATCGCCTTTGCGCCCGAACCGGGCAACGCGCCCACGGCGGTCCGCTGGATGACGAAGAAGATCAGCCCGGCCGCGCGGATCGACGATCATGCGCAATGGCTGCGCCCGCTCGCCGGGCTGATGGGGTCGCTGCGCTGGCTGGCGGGCGTTCTCGTCCTGATGATGGCGGCGGCGGCGGCGTTCACCGTCGTGCTGGCCGCGCGCGCCGCGCTCAACACGCATCGCGCGACGATCGAGGTTCTGCACCTGCTGGGATCGACCGACGGGCAGATCGCCTCGCTGTTCCAGCGGCGCATCGCGCTCGACGCGCTGACCGGCGGGATGGTGGGCCTGCTGCTCGCCAGCCTCGTCATCGTGACAGTAGGCGAACGGATCGTCGCGGTCGGATCCGATCTGCTCGGCACGATCGGGCTGCCGATCGCGGCCTGGGGTCTCTTGGCTTTGCTGCCGATCGCGGGCACGATCCTGGCGATGATCGCAGCGCGGCTCACCATTCTCGCATCGTTGAGGCGACGGCTATGATCATGCGGATCATCGGCCTGGGCGCGGTGCTGTGGATGGCCGGATTCCTGATCTTCGCGCTGTTCCTGCCGCAGCCCGCGCCCGACGACGCCGTGACCGACGGCATCGTCGTGATGACGGGCGCGTCGGGGCGGATAGAGCGGGGCATCGAGCTGATCGAGGCCAAGCGCGCGAAGCGGTTGCTCGTCTCGGGCGTCGATCGGCGGGTGAAGCCGCATGAGTTCGCCAAGCAGTTCAAGGCGCCGGTGCGGCTGATGGATTGCTGCATCGACCTGGGCCAGGAATCGGTCGACACCCGATCGAACGCAACCGAGGCGGCCGATTGGGTGAAGGCGAACCGCTACAAGTCGATCCGCCTCATCACGTCCGACTGGCACATGTCGCGCGGCCGCTTCGACCTGAGCGACGCGACCGACGGGGTCACGATCCTGTCCGATGCGGTGCCGAGCGAGCCGGGCCTCGTCCTGCTGGTGCGCGAATATGACAAATATCTGCTGCGGCGCGTGGCGGCGCTGATCGGCATATGATCGCCTTCCTGCGCTCCGCTTTGTTCGCACTGATCTTCTATGTCGGCACCGCGCTGATGGTGCTGTGGGCGATCGTGCTGCTGCCCTTCGTCCATGCCGAACGGACCGTGTCGGGCTATTATTGGGCGCGTTTCCACCGGTGGTGCGCCCGCTACATATTGGGTATCCGGACCCGCGTGGAAGGCACGCTGCCCCCCGGCCAATACTTCATCGCCTCCAAGCACCAGTCGATGTACGAAACGATGGAAATCATCTTGGTCGGCGACAAGCCGATCGCGGTGCTCAAGCGCGAACTCGACACGATCCCGCTGTTCGGCCGCGTCACCCGCCAATATGGCACGATCCCGGTCGATCGCACCGGTTCGGCCAGCGCGCTACGCGCCATGCTGAAGGCGGCAGCGGCGGCCAAGAAGACGGGCCGATCGATCATGATTTTTCCCGAAGGCACGCGCGTGACGCCCGGCGAGCAACCGCCGCTGCAATCGGGCTTTGCCGGCCTCTACAAGGCATTCGGCCTGCCTGTGATCCCGATCGCGCTCGACAGCGGGGTCGTCGCCCCGCGCCGTCGCTTCGTGAAGCGCCCGGGCATCGTCACGATGCGGCTCGGCGAGGTGATCCCGCCGGGCCTGCCGCGCGACGAGATCGAGGCGCGGGTGCACGCGGGGATCAACGCTTTGGAGACCAACCCTAACCCCTAACCGTCATCCCGGCGGAGGCCGGGATCTCAGCGAGCATCCCGGCGCAAGTTCGCCACAAGAGCCTCCTGAGATCCCGACCTCCGCCGGGATGACGGGGTGGCTTAGTGCGAGCGGCCAAAGTCGGGCGCGGCATCGTCCTGACCCTGTTCGATGATCGAACGGCGGATCGCGCGGGTGCGGGTGAACAGATCGAACAGCTGATCGCCGTCGCCCCAGCGGATCGCACGCTGTAGCGCGGTCAGATCCTCCGAGAAACGCTGGAGCATTTCCAGCACCGCATCCTTGTTCGACAGGAAGACGTCGCGCCACATCGTCGGGTCAGACGCCGCGATGCGGGTGAAATCGCGGAAGCCGCCTGCCGAGAATTTGATCACCTCGCTGCGCGTCACCTCTTCCATATCGGAAGCGGTGCCGACGATCGTATAGGCGATCAGGTGTGGCAGGTGGCTGGTGACGGCGAGAACGAGATCGTGGTGCTTCGCATCCATCGTCTCGACATTGGCGCCGAGCCGCTTCCAGAAGGCGATCACGCGCTCGACTGCGGTCGGATCGGCGCCCTCGGGCGGGGTGACGATGCACCAGCGGCCGTTGAACAGGGTCGCAAAGCCCGCCTCCGGCCCGCTATTCTCGGTGCCCGCAACGGGGTGCGCGGGGATGATCGTCGCGCCGGGAAGTGCGGCGGTGAGCGCGTTGAGGATCGTCTCCTTCGACGACCCCACATCACTGACGATCGCATCGGCGGGCAGATCGGCGGCAATCTCCGCACCGACCGCGCCCATCGCGCCGACGGGCACGCACAGGATCACCAGATCGGCGTCGATCACCGCCACGCCCGCCGTGTCGGCGATATCGTCGAGGAAATCGAGCGCGTCGGCGCGCGCGCGGACATCGGCATCGCCGTCATAGCCGGTGACGCGCACCGTCGGCATCGTCGCCCGCACGGCGCGCGCGACCGAGGAGCCGATCAGCCCGAGGCCGATGATCGTGACGCGCGCGAAGGGCAGCATCAGCCTGCGTTGTCCACGAGCTTGCGGAGCGCCGCGACCATGCCGCGGCATTCGTCCTCGGTGCCGATCGTGATGCGCAGCGCATTGGGCAGGCCCTGCCCCGGCAGCCAGCGGACGATATAGCCCGCATCCATCAGCCCCTTCAGCGCGGCTTCGGCGGTCAGCTTGCCGTCGAACAGCACCAGCGAGAAGTTCGCCTTGCTGGGCACCGCGCGCAGGCCGGCATTGCCGAGGCCGGCAATCTGATCCTCGAACCAGCGCAGCCACTTCGCATTATGCGCGCGGCTCTTGTCGACGAAGGCGGTGTCGGCGACGGCGGCGATCGCAGCGGACTGGCCACCCGTCGTCACGTTGAACGGCGCGCGGATCTTGTGGAGCGCGTCGATCACCTCGGCCGAGCCATAGCCCCAGCCGATCCGCTCGGCGGCCAGACCATAAATCTTCGAGAAGGTGCGCGTGACGAGGACATTGGGCGCGCTCATCGCGAGCGCGAGGCCGCCATCATCCTCCCCGACCTCCAGATATTCGGCATAGGCCTGATCGAGCACCAGCAGGCAATCGGCCGGGATCGCCGCGTGGAGGCGCGCAATCTCCGCCTTGCCCGCGAAGGTGCCGGTCGGGTTGTTCGGATTGGCGACGAAGATCACCCGCGTCTTCGGCGTGATCTTCGCGATCAGCGCGTCGACGTCGGTCGCATAATCCTTGTCGTCGGCCTCGATCGGCTCCGCGCCGACGCGCCGCGCCGCGATCGGATAGACCGAAAAGCCATAACGGACGAACAGCACTTCATCGCCCAGCCCGGCGAAGGCGCCGGTCGCGAGGTGGAGAATCTCGTCCGATCCGGTGCCGTAGATGATCCGCGCGGGATCGAGCCCGTGCTGCGCGGCAATCGCCTCGCGCAGCGCCGCCGCCGATGCATCGGGATAGCGATCGAGCGTGGTGGCCGCTGCCGCATAGGCCGCGCGTGCCTGATCGCTGGTGCCGAGCGGATTTTCGTTCGACGAGAGCTTCGAGACCTTGCGGCCGTCATCGGTGGTCGAGCGGCCCGGCACATAAGGCGCGATCGCGTCGATCCAGGGTTTGGGAGCGGGCTTGGACATGGCTCGGCGCTCTATGCGGCCCTGTCCCGATTGACAAGGCGGCGGGCGGGTCATAGCCCCCGCTTCCCATGTCCGACGACGTCCGCTTCGGCCTAGCCCGCACCGTCTCGCTGCCCGGCCCGCTGGCGCTGGATGGCGGCGCACAGCTGTCGCCGGTCGAGATCGCCTACGAAACCTATGGCACGCTGAACGCCGACGGATCGAACGCGATCCTGATCTGCCACGCGCTGACCGGCGATCATCATGTCGCATCGACCCACCCGATCACCGGCAAGCCCGGCTGGTGGACCCGCATGGTCGGCGCGGGCAAGCCGATCGATCCGGCGCGGCACTTCATCATCTGTTCGAACGTGCTGGGTTCCTGCCTCGGCTCCTCCGGCCCCGCGTCGAAAGACCCCAG
This sequence comes from Sphingomonas crocodyli, assembly GCF_004005865.1. NCBI lineage: Bacteria > Pseudomonadati > Pseudomonadota > Alphaproteobacteria > Sphingomonadales > Sphingomonadaceae > Sphingomonas > Sphingomonas crocodyli. The sequence goes on along the minus strand of NZ_SACN01000002.1, from coordinate 134,876 downwards.
CGGCGCGCCTTATGCGATGCGCTTCCCGGTCATCACGATCCGCGACATGGTCCGCGCGCAGGCGATGCTGGTCGATCACCTCGGCATCGGCACGCTGGAGGCCGTGGTCGGCGGATCGATGGGCGGGATGCAGGTGCTCGAATGGGCGGCGACCTATCCCGATCGCGTGCGCAGCGCCGTCGTCATCGCATCGGCAGCGCGGCACAGTGCGCAGAACATCGCATTCCACGAGGTCGGGCGGCAGGCAATCATGGCCGATCCGCAATGGCGCGGCGGCGATTATTATGCCGATGGGAAGCCCCCCGCCGCCGGCCTGGCCGTCGCGCGGATGGCGGCGCACATCACCTATCTGTCCGAAGCGGGGTTGACCGAGAAATTCGGCCGCCGCCTCCAGAAGCGCGACGCCAAGAGCTTCGGCTTCGATGCCGACTTCCAGATCGAATCCTATCTGCGACATCAGGGGATCAGTTTCGTCGATCGCTTCGATGCCAATTCCTACCTCTACATCACCCGCGCGATGGATTATTTCGATCTGGCCGAGGAGCATGGCGGCCTGCTCGCCAACGCCTTCCGGGGAACGAACACGCGCTTCTGCGTGGTGAGCTTCGACACCGACTGGCTCTATCCGACATCGGAATCGCGCGCCGTGGTTCATGCGCTCAATGCGGCAGGCGCGGCGGTGAGCTTCGTCGAACTCTCCTCGCCCTTCGGCCACGACGCCTTCCTGCTCGACGTGCCCGAACTCAACCGCGTGGTCGACGGCTTCCTGAGGGCCGGCGAATGAGCGAGAACATCCTCCTCTCGGACGATCCCGCGCGGCTCCAGTTCGACCGGATTCATGCGTGGCTCGCATCGAGCTACTGGTCGCCGGGGATCGAGCGCGAGCTGGTCGAGAAGGCCGCCGCAGGATCGCACTGCCTGGGCGCCTATCGTGGGGTCGAGCAGATTGGCTATGCGCGGATGGTCACCGATCGCGCGACCTTCGGCTGGATCGCCGACGTGTGGATCGAAGAAAGCGAGCGCGGACAGGGCCTCGGCCGGCACATGGTCCGCTGGTTCGTCGAGCATCCCGATTATGCCGATCTGCGCCGCATCGGCCTCGTCACCAAAGATGCGCATGGCGTCTATGAGCCGCTGGGCTTCCACGCGCCGATCCGCCCGCAAAATTATATGGAGCGGCTCTCGCCCGATTTCGCCGCTTCGCTGAAGGCAATGACATGAGCCTGCGCCCCGACCTTGCGATCATCGCGAACAATGTCGCGGGCGGATCGCGCGTGCTCGACATCGGCTGCGGCGACGGCGAGCTGATGGCGGTGCTGCGCGATGCCAAGGGATGCGACGCGCGCGGGATCGAGATCGACGGCGCGAACGTCAGCGCGGCGGTCGCGCGTGGCCTCTCCGTGATCCAGGGCGATGCCGATACCGACCTGATCAATTATCCCGACGACACCTACGACTATGCGATCCTGAGCCAGACGCTCCAGACCGCGCGCTCGCCCGATCGCGTGCTCGACGATCTGCTGCGCATCGGCCGGCGCGCCTTCGTCTCCTTCCCCAACTTCGCTTATTGGCGCGTGCGCTGGTCGCTGATGTGGAGCGGCCGGATGCCGGTGACGGCGGCTTTGCCGGTCAGCTGGTACGAGACCGAGAATATCCACCAGCTGACGATCGAGGATTTCCGCGCCTTCGTCGCCGAACGCGGGATCACGGTGGAAAACGCCTGGTTCCTGACCGGCGACCGCCGCCGCGGCGCGGCGGCGGCGAACCTGCGGGCAGAGCAGGCGGTTTTTCTGCTGAGCCGCTGAGGCTTCCAAGAAAAAGCCCCGCCGGAGCGGGGCTTTGAGACTTACTGATCCAGGAACGAGCGCATCTTGCGGCTGCGGCTCGGATGCTTGAGCTTGCGCAGCGCCTTCGCCTCAATCTGGCGGATGCGTTCGCGGGTGACCGAGAATTGCTGGCCGACTTCCTCGAGCGTGTGATCGGTGTTCATGCCGATGCCGAAGCGCATGCGCAGGACGCGTTCCTCGCGCGGGGTGAGCGACGCCAGAACCCGCGTGACGGTTTCCTTGAGGTTCGCCTGGATCGCGGCGTCGACCGGAATGATCGCGTTCTTGTCCTCGATGAAATCGCCCAGGTGCGAATCCTCCTCGTCGCCGATCGGCGTTTCGAGGGAGATCGGCTCCTTGGCGATCTTCATCACCTTGCGAACCTTTTCGAGTGGCATCGAAAGCCGCTCCGCCAGTTCCTCCGGCGTCGGCTCGCGGCCGATTTCGTGGAGGATCTGGCGCGAGGTGCGCACCAGCTTGTTGATCGTCTCGATCATGTGGACCGGGATACGGATCGTGCGCGCCTGATCCGCGATCGAGCGGGTGATCGCCTGACGGATCCACCATGTCGCGTAGGTCGAGAACTTATAGCCGCGGCGATATTCGAACTTATCGACCGCCTTCATCAGGCCGATATTGCCTTCCTGAATGAGGTCGAGGAACTGCAGGCCGCGGTTCGTGTACTTCTTGGCGATCGAGATCACGAGGCGCAGGTTCGCCTCGACCATTTCCTTCTTGGCGATACGCGCCTCGCGCTCGCCCTTCTGGACCATGTTGACGATGCGGCGGAACTCGACCAGCGCCATGCCAGTCGCCTGGCCGATTTCGGCGATCTCGCCACGGATACGCTCGACCGCGTCGACTTCGTTGGCCGCGAACGCCGCCCACTTCTTGTCGATGCCGGCGACCTTTTCCAGCCAGCCCTCTTCCATCTCATGGTTGATGTAGCGATCGAGGAAGTCCTTGCGCGGCACCTTGTGGCGCTCGGCAAGGCGCAGCATCTGGCCGCCCAAGGTCGTCAGGCGACGATTGAACGAATAAAGCTGATCGACGAGATATTCGATCTTCGCGCCGTGGAACTGGACGCTCTCGACCTCGGCGGTCAGCTGCTCGCGCAGCTCCTGATACCGCTCTTCCTCGGCCGCGGCGAAGTCGTTGCCGACGCCCAGCGCGTTGAGGCGGGCTTCCTGCACGGCCGAGAAGGTCTTGTAGAGATCGGTGATCGTCGCGAACTTTTCGAGCGCGAGCGGCTTCAACTGCTCTTCCATCTGCGCGAGGCTGAGGGTGTTGTCCTCTTCCTCGTCGTCCGACGGACGCGGCGCGCGGCGCTCGGTCATCGAATCCTCGTCGTCGCCGTCGGGCGCCGCCTCTTCCTCGGGCTCTTCTTCTTCCTTGAAGCTGGGGCCGGCGGTTTCGGCGGAGATTTCGCCGCCCTCTTCGGCACCCTCGACCTGCTCGGCGGTCGGCCCCTTCGAGAGCATCGCGTCGAGATCGAGGATCTCGCGCAGCTGCATCGTGCCTTCGTTGAGCTGGGTCGACCAGTCGATGATCGCGTTGAAGGTGATCGGCGATTCGCACAGGCCCAGGATCATCGTGTCGCGGCCGGCCTCGATCCGCTTGGCGATCGCGATTTCGCCCTCGCGCGACAGCAGCTCGACGGCCCCCATCTCGCGCAGGTACATGCGGACGGGATCGTCGGTGCGATCGACCGTTTCCTTCTTGGTGATGGTCGTCAGCTGCGGGGCGGCATCGCCCTCATCGGCTGCGGCGACATCATCGGCGCCATCGTCCTCAGGCTCGGCATCTTCGCCGGCATCCTCGTTCTCGACGATGTTGACGCCCATTTCGTTGAGCGCGGCCATGACGTCTTCGAGCTGATCCGAAGACATCTGGTCCTGCGGCAGCGCTTCGTTGAGCTGGTCGTAGGTGATGTAGCCCTTGCGCTTCGCCCGCGCGATGAGCTTCTTGAGCGAGGCTTCGTTGAGGTCGATCAGGGGCGCATCGCCGCTCTCGTTACGCTCAGCCGCTTCGCTACCGTTCGTCTTCGCCATTGTTATCCGTTCGCCGCCGCCGGCTCGCCCGAGCCGAGTTGATATCCGTGTTCCCGAAGAAGTTGCATTCGATGCCGGATTTCGGCGCGCAACTCTTCGATTATAGCATAGTCATCGAGGCCTGTATCTTCGATGGCCCGCCGATTCAATCGATCAAGCTCCGCCGCCAGCTCCTGCTCCTCGACAAGGAACCGGACCAGCGTGGTCAACCGATCTGTCGCGCCATTCGGATCGATGATCCACGGGAAGCGCAGGTCCCGTCGCATATCGTGTTGGAGCGCCTTGGCGAGGTCGCTGGCCTCCAATATGGATTTTACGCCGTCATATTCAAGCTCTGGCCTGTCGATCACCGCATTTACGATGCGATCGCGCCACTGTTTCAACAGATCGTCGCCGAAATCGACCCGGTAGAGCGCGTCCGCCGAATCGACGATCAGGCGCGGGAATCGGAAGAAGCCGTAGAGCGCAGAGCGTGCGAGGCTGTGATAGAGCCGGATATCGCCGCGCGGACCGGACAGGCGCACCGCCTCCCCCACCGCTTCGCGATCGCGCTTCTTCCAGCCGAAATCGTCGAAGAACAGATCGTTGAAGCTGCGGCGATATTCGTCCTGCAGCAATTTGTCGGCGAAGCTGCCCGCCAGCGTGTTGAGATGGTGACGGACGCCGGCGCGCTCCTCCGGATTGGTCGCATCGATCGCCGACACCTGCGAATCGTAGAGCAGGCGCATCAGCGGCTTTGGCGCGGAGAGAATCGTCTCGATCGCAGCGCGGCCGCCTTCCTTGACGACATCGTCGGGATCCTTGCCCGCGGGCAGCAGCGCGAAGCGCAGCGTCTTGCCCACGGCCATCACCGGCAGCGCGCGTTCGGCCGCGCGCAACGCCGCCTTCTGCCCGGCCTTGTCGCCGTCGAAGCACAGGATCGGCGCGTCGGCGAGGCGCCAGAGCCGCTCCATCTGCCCTTCGGTCAGCGCGGTGCCGAGCGGGGCGACGGCTTCGTCGATCCCCGCCTTCGCCAGCGCGATCACGTCCATATAACCTTCGACCACGACGACGCGGTTGGACTTGCGTGACGCGGGCGAGGCGCGATCGATGTTGAACAGGCTGCGCCCCTTGTCGAACAAGGGGGTTTCCGGGCTGTTCAGATATTTGGGCTCGCCGGTGTCGAGGATGCGCCCGCCGAAGGCGATTGTCCGCCCGCGCTGATCGCGGATCGGAATCATCACGCGGCCGCGGAAGCGATCATACGGCTCCTTGCCCTCGACCGAGATCAACATGCCGGTTTCGACCAGCGGCCCGTCACCGAACTGCTTGAGCGCGGCCTTGAGCTTGCCCCGCGAATCGGGGGCGAAGCCGATCCCGAACGCCTTCTGCAGCCCCTCATCGATCCCGCGCCGCTTGAGATAGGCGCGCGCCTCGGCACCCTCGATCCCGCCAAGCTGGTCGATGAAGAAACGCTCTGCCGCCGCCGTCACCTCGTGCAGCCCGAGTTCGCGCTCGTGCCGTTCGGCCGCGCGCGGATCGGGTGCGGGCATCTCCATGCCCGCGGCGGCGACCAGTTCCTTGACCGCATCGATGAAGGGCAGCCCCTGCGATTCAGTCAGGAAACGGATCGCATCGCCATGCGCGCCGCAGCCGAAGCAGTGGTAAAAGCCCTTGTCGTCGTTGACGTAGAAGCTGGGCGACTTCTCATTATGGAACGGGCAGCAGGCTTTGTACTCGCGCCCGGCCTTGGTGAGTTTGACCGACTTGCCGATGAGGGTCGACAGCGTCGTGCGCGCGCGGATCTCGTCGAGGAATTGGGGGGAGAGCGACATCTACTCCCCCTCCCTGCCAAGGGAGGGGGTCGGGGGGTGGGTCACGCCGGAAGAGCGCGTATCGCGCCCCAACAACTCCACCTTCGTCGGCCGCCCCGCCGCCACTTCAACGATCGCCCTCAACACACCATCGAGATTGCCCGCCACATCCTCGTTCCGGACGCGCAGCACCCGATAGCCCATCCGCCCGAGCGCATGGTCCCGATCCGCATCGCGCGCGGCATCATGGGTGTCACCGTCCACTTCGATCACGAGTCGAAGATTGCGGCAGACGAAGTCGCAGATGAAGCCCCCGATCGCGATCTGGCGGCTGAATTTGAGATCGTTCAGGCGCGATCCGCGCAAATGCTGCCAGAGCCGGTCTTCGAAGGGCGTGGGTTCGGCCCGCATGTCGCGGGCGAAGCCGGCAAGTCTCGGGTTTATTCTGCGCGGAATGACCCACCCCCAACCCCCTCCCTTGTCAGGGAGGGGGCTATTAAGTTCAGCCCAGCCGCGCCTTCACCAGGCCGCTGGCCTTCGCCATATCCATCTGGCCCGCATGCCGCTCCTTGAGCGCGGCCATCACCCTGCCCATGTCCTTGACCGACGTCGCACCAAGCTCGGTCGCGATCGCGTCGATCGCGGCCTTGGCTTCGTCTTCGGACATCTGGGCGGGGAGGAAGCGTTCGATCACCGCGACTTCGGCCGCTTCGGCGTCGGCGAGTTCCTGGCGGCCGCCCTTTTCGAACATCTCGATCGATTCGCGGCGCTGCTTGATCATCTTCTGCAGGACTTCGGTGACGAGCAGATCATCGTCGGGCTGCGTCGTCGCGGTGCGCAGTTCGATGTCGCGATTCTTGATCGCCGACTGGATCAGGCGGATCGCCGCCGTTGCGCCCGCGTCACGCGCCTTCATCGCGGCGACGAGCGCCGTCTTGATATCGTCTCGAATCATGGGGATGCCTGTTCAGGATCGTAAAGCGGGACCGCTAGCACGTTTGGCCGCATTTTAATAGAATTGACCCGCCCCGATCCCCCACCTAGTTACGCCGCCGTTTGCCCGCCCGCCGACCCCAACAAAAGGAGCCCAAAGTGGCCGAAACCGATCACGCGCGTCTGACACCACCCAAGGGTGCCACCGGCGTATTGGTTCTAGGCGACGGGACCGTCATTTGGGGCCGCGGCTTCGGCGCCGAGGGCGATGCGGTGGGTGAGGTGTGCTTCAACACCGCGATGACCGGCTATCAGGAGGTCATGACCGACCCGTCTTATGCCGGGCAGATCATCGCCTTCACCTTCCCGCATATCGGCAATGTCGGCACCAACCCCGAGGATATCGAGGCGATCAACCCCCACGCGCTGGGCATGATCGTGCGCGAGGACGTGACCGATCCGGCGAACTTCCGGAACACCCAGCATCTCGACGCCTGGTTGAAGGCGAACGGGCGCATCGGCATTTCGGGCGTCGACACCCGCGCGCTGACCCGCGCGATCCGCATCGGCGGCGCGCCCAACGGCGTGATCGCGCATAATGCCAAGGGCGAGTTCGACGTTGCCGCGCTGATCGACAAGGCCAAGAGCTGGCCCGGCCTCGAAGGCATGGATCTGGCGAAGGACGTTTCGGCGACGCAAAGCTATCAGTGGCGCGATGGTCTCTGGACGCTCGGCCAGGGCTATGATGTCGACGCCGCGGGGCCGGATGCGCCGCATGTCGTCGCGATCGACTACGGCCTGAAGCGCAACATCCTGCGCAACCTCGTCGCCGCCGGCGCGCGGGTGACGGTGGTCCCCGCGACCGCAACCTTCGACGACGTGATGGCGCACAATCCCGACGGCGTGTTCCTGTCGAACGGCCCGGGCGACCCGGCTGCGACCGGCGAATATGCGGTGCCGGTGATCAAGAAGCTGCTCGAGGTCGGCAAGCCGCTGTTCGGCATCTGCCTTGGCCACCAGATGCTCGGCCTCGCCGTGGGCGCCAAGACCTTCAAGATGCACCAGGGCCATCGCGGCGCGAACCACCCGGTCAAGCGCACCGATGACGGCCGGGTCGAGATCACGTCGATGAACCACGGCTTCGCGGTCGACACCGACAGCCTGCCCGCGAATGCCGAGGCGACCCACATCTCGCTGTTCGACGGCAGCCTCGCGGGCTTGCGCCTCACCGACAAACCAGCCTTCAGCGTCCAATACCACCCCGAAGCCAGCCCCGGCCCGCAGGACAGCCACTATCTGTTCGAGCAGTTCGTGGGGCAGCTTCGTCAACCGACGAGGGCTTGAGATGGCAGTTGTCCGCGATTTTGAGATTAAGGATCTCGACCGGATCACTAGCCATTCAGAGGTCGAAGCGACGGTGAGCCTCGTGGAATGCGATGGCGAGAAGTTTGTTCAGATCGACACGTACGGCTCGAAGGATCGAGCCATCCCCGGAAAAACCTCTCAGAGTCTGCGGCTCTCCGAAGCTGCATTCAAGAAACTGAGCGAAATCGCAGGCAAGCACTTCTAATGCCCAAACGCACTGACATCTCCTCCATCCTCATCATCGGTGCCGGTCCGATCGTCATCGGGCAGGCGTGCGAGTTCGATTATTCGGGGACGCAGGCGTGCAAGGCGCTGCGCGAGGAGGGCTATCGCATCATCCTCGTCAACTCGAACCCCGCGACGATCATGACCGATCCGGACATGGCCGACGCGACCTATGTCGAGCCGATCACGCCCGAGATCGTCGCCAAGATCATCGAGAAGGAACGGCCCGACGCCGTCCTGCCGACGATGGGCGGGCAGACCGCGCTGAACACCGCGCTCGCGCTGTTCAACGACGGCACGCTGGAAAAATATGGCTGCCAGATGATCGGCGCGGACGCCGAGGCGATCGACAAGGCCGAGGACCGGCTGAAGTTCCGTCAGGCGATGGACAAGATCGGCCTCGAAAGCCCGCGTTCCGAAGTCGCCCACACGGTCGAGGAGGCGCTGCGCGCGCTCGATTTCGTGGGGCTGCCCACCATCATCCGCCCCAGCTTCACGATGGGCGGCACCGGCGGCGGCATCGCCTATAACAAGGACGAGTTCATCCGCATCGTGACCGGCGGTCTCGATGCCAGCCCGACCACCGAAGTGCTGATCGAGGAATCAGTGCTCGGCTGGAAGGAATATGAGATGGAGGTCGTGCGCGATCGCGCTGACAACGCCATCATCATCTGTTCGATCGAGAATGTCGATCCGATGGGCGTCCATACGGGCGATTCGATCACCGTCGCGCCCGCGCTGACGCTGACCGACAAAGAATATCAGATCATGCGCAACGCGAGCATCGCGGTGCTGCGTGAGATCGGCGTCGAGACGGGCGGTTCGAACGTCCAGTTCGCGGTGAACCCCGCCGACGGCCGTCTGGTCGTGATCGAGATGAATCCGCGCGTGTCGCGCTCCTCGGCGCTCGCATCGAAGGCGACCGGCTTCCCGATCGCCAGCGTCGCCGCGAAGCTCGCGGTCGGCTACACGCTCGACGAGATCATGAACGACATTACGGGCGCAACCCCGGCGTCGTTCGAACCGACCATCGATTACGTGGTCACGAAGATTCCGCGCTTCGCCTTCGAAAAGTTCAAGGGCGCCGAGCCGCTGCTCCACACCGCGATGAAGTCGGTCGGCGAGACGATGGCGATCGGCCGCAACATCCACGAATCGATGCAGAAGGCGCTGCGCGGCCTCGAAACCGGCCTCGTCGGCTTCAACGTAGTCGACGAGCTGAAGGGCGCCCCCAAGTCGCGCATCGAGGCCGAGCTGGCCCGCGCGACGCCGGATCGCCTGCTGATCGCCGCGCAGGCTCTGCGCGAAGGTCTTACCGTCGACGAAATCCACAAGATCGCCAAGTTCGAACCGTGGTTCCTCGATCGCCTCGCCGAGATCGTCGCGGCCGAGGAGAGTGCGTGCCGTGACGGCCTGCCCAACGATGCCGATGGCATGCGTAAGCTCAAGGCGATGGGCTTCTCCGACAAGCGGCTCGCCTGGCTGGCGCTCCAGTCGGCCAACCTTGCCGGCAATGCGACCGGGCAGGCGCGCGGCGGCGGCATCGTCCATGATGCGCTCAAGGCCATGACCGGCGGCATCACCGAGAAGGAGGTGCGCGCGCATCGCCACAAGCTGGGCGTCCGCCCGGTCTTCAAGCGGATCGACACCTGCGCGGCCGAGTTCGAGGCCAAGACGCCCTACATGTATTCGACCTACGAAGCGCCAAGCTTCGGCGAGCCCGAGTGCGAGAGCAACCCGACCGACCGCGAAAAGATCGTGATCCTTGGCGGCGGCCCCAACCGGATCGGTCAGGGGATCGAGTTCGACTATTGCTGCGTCCACGCCTGCTTCGCGCTGGCCGAGGCGGGCTATGAGACGATCATGGTCAACTGCAATCCCGAGACCGTCTCGACCGATTACGACACGTCGGACCGCCTCTATTTCGAGCCGCTGACCGCCGAGGACGTGCTGGAAATCCTGCATGTCGAGATGTCGAACGGCACGCTGAAGGGCGTCATCGTCCAGTTCGGCGGGCAAACGCCGCTCAAGCTCGCGCAGGAGCTGGAGGATGCGGGCATCCCGATCCTGGGCACCTCGCCCGACGCGATCGATCTGGCCGAGGATCGCGAGCGTTTCGCCGCGCTCGTCTCCGATCTGGGCCTGCATCAGCCGCGCAACGGCATCGCGCGCAGCCGCGAAGAGGCGCTGAGCGTCGCCGAACGGGTCGGCTATCCGGTCCTCATGCGCCCGTCTTACGTGCTGGGCGGCCGCGCGATGGAGATCGTCGAGGATCCCGCGCAGCTGGAGCAGTATATCACCACCGCTGTGCTGGTGTCGGGCGACTCGCCCGTGCTGATCGACCAATATCTGCGCGACGCGATCGAGGTCGATCTCGATGCGATCTGCGATGGCGACGATGTCGTGATCGCAGGCGTGATGCAGCATATCGAGGAAGCAGGCGTCCATTCGGGCGACAGCGCGTGCACCCTGCCCCCCTATTCGCTGCCCACCGACATCATCGACGAGATCAAGCGCCAGGCCGATGCAATGGCCCGCGCGCTGATGGTCCGCGGCCTGATGAACGTCCAGTTCGCGGTGAAGGACGGCAAGGTCTATCTGATCGAGGTCAATCCGCGCGCCAGCCGCACCGTGCCCTTCGTCGCCAAGGCGATCGGCACCCCCGTCGCCAAGATCGCGGCGCGGGTGATGGCGGGCGAGAAGCTGGCCGCGCTGCCCAAGATCGATTTGGACATCAAGCATATCGCGGTGAAGGAAGCGGTGTTCCCGTGGGCGCGCTTCCCCGGCGTCGATCCGGTGCTTTCGCCGGAAATGAAGTCGACCGGCGAGGTGATGGGCATCGACAGCGATTTCGCTACCGCCTTCGCCAAGGCGCAGCTGGGCGCCTTCACGAAGCTGCCGCTGGCCGGGACCGTGTTCGTATCGGTCAAGGATGGTGACAAGCCGCAGATCCTGCCCGCGATCGGCAAATTGCTCGACATGGGCTTCCGCGTGATCGCGACCAGCGGCACGGCGGATTACCTCCAGAATGCCGGCCTGCAGGTCGAAAATGTCCTGAAGGTGCAGCAGGGCCGCCCGAACATCGTCGACAAGATCAAGGACGGCGACGTCGACCTGATCTTCAACACGACCGAGGGCTGGCAGTCGCTGCAGGACTCGCAATCGATCCGTACGACGGCGCTCTACGGCAAGGTTCCCTACTTCACGACAGCGGCCGCTTCGGTCGCCGCGGTCGAGGCGATCGCGGCACTTCGCGAGCGCAAGCTTGAAGTACGGGCGCTCCAATCCTATTATTCTGCCCCTCACGCCTGATCCCCCGCAATGCAGGAAGACAGTGTGGGCGGCCCGCAAGGGTCGTCTGGGGGGCGGGCTTATCGGACGAAAGGGTTGAAGGCAGATGGCCAGCGTTGAGAAGTTGCCGATGCTCCAGGAAGGCTATCGCATGCTGACCGAAGAGCTCGCGCGTCTCAAAATCGAGCGGCCGCAGATCGTCGACGCGATCGAAGAAGCGCGCGCGCATGGCGACCTTTCGGAAAATGCCGAATATCACGCCGCCAAGGAGCGCCAGGGCCAGATCGAAGCGACGATCAGCGATATCGAGGATCGGCTGAGCCGCGCGCAGGTGATCGATCCGCGCGATCTTTCGGGCGATCGCATCGTCTTCGGCGCGACCGTGACGATGCTCGACGAGGACGACAAGCCGGTAAAGTATCAGATCGTCGGCCAGACCGAGGCGAACGCCAAGGACGGCAAGATCAGCTACAATTCGCCGCTGGGCCGCGCGCTCATCGGCAAGAAGGTCGATGACGAGGTCGAGGTGACGGTGCCGTCGGGCGAGCGGTTCTACCTCGTCTCGAAGATCGAGTTCATCTGATCGCGGGCCGCCTTTTGAAGGTAATGGGCTGCCCATGAAAATGCCGCCCGCACGGGCCACCACCATGATCGCCGTCGCGACGATCGCCAGCTATTTCATCCTGGCGGTCGCCGGCCTTTCCGAAACCGCCGACTTCATCGGCGGTTTCATTCCGGCGCGTCTGGGCGGGATCGAACTCGAAGGCGCGCTGCCCGTCTGGATCACGCCGCTGAGCGCGACCCTGCTGCACGCGGGCATCGTCCATCTCGGCTTCAACCTGCTGATCCTCGTCTATTGCGGGCGCTCGGTGGAAGCCGCGGTGGGGACGTTCGGCACGCTGCTGCTCTACCTGATCGGCGCCTATGCGGCGGCACTCGCGCAATATCTCGCCTCCCCGCTCGATATGTCGCCGATGATCGGGGCGAGCGGGGCGATCTCGGCCCTGTTCGGCGCCTATGCCTTGCTGTTCGGCCGCCCGCGCGACAGCAACATGCCGCCGCGCGTCGCTTATGCGCTCAACGTCGTATGGCTGGCGGTGGCGTGGGTCGGCATCCAGCTGATGATCGGCTTCGCGATGCCCGGCGCGGGCTTCACCGTCGCGATCTGGGCACATATCGGCGGCTTCCTCGCCGGCCTTCTCCTCGCACGCCCGCTGCTGCTACTCAAATATCGCAGCGCATGAAAAAACCCTCCCCGATCGGGGAGGGTTCATTCGGTTCAGTCCAGATCCGGCTCCAGCAGCTTGTGGAGATGGACGATCACATATTTCATCTCAGCATCGTCGACGGTGCGCTGTGCCGCGCCCCGCCACGCATTTTCCGCCGACTTATAGTCGGGGAAGAAACCGACGACGTCGATCTTGGACAGATCCCCATAATCGAGCCCGCGCGGATCGGTGACCCGACCGCCGAACACCAGATGCATCTTGCTCATATTCAAATCTCCTGCGCGCCTGCAGGGCGATCCTCTTATGACGGCGCGTTTAGCCGCGCGCCTTCATCATCGCAACGAGTGCGTCAAAACCCTTGCGCTGGATGATCGCATCGAAATCCTGCGCCTGCGTCATCGCCAGGTTGATATTGGCGACGGTCAGGTTCGTGATCTTGAAGACGCCGCCGACCTGGCCGACCGACCAGACCGCCGTGATCGGCTGCGAACCGGGCTTGGCCACGGTCGTCGTCACGTTGAAGCCGCTACCTGCGGGCGCGGTGCGCACGACCTTCATCGTCGCCTTCGAATAATCGTAGAGATTGTCCGAATAGGTGCCGATGATGAAGTTCGGGATCGCAGCCTTGTACGCGGCCTTCTGCGCCGGGGTGATCTGGTTCGCCCAGCGGCGGATCAAGCGGTCGCCGATCGCATCGATCGCGAAATGCTGCGACAGCAGCTCGCGGAACTTGGTGCGCACGGCGGCCTTGTTGCCCGTCTTGAGCACGGCGAAGCTTTCGTCGCCCAGCGTGCTGACGAAGGTGGCGGCATCCTTGTTCGCGATCACCGCGGCCGAAGCCGGGGCGGCCATCGGCACGACAATGCCGGTCGCCAGCATCGCGGCGGTGCCGATGGAAAGCAGAATCTTCTTCATTCGAATCTCCGTGATCGGATGGCGCGTGCCATCCGCTTGAGCATTGCGTTAGCGGCCGGGCGGTGAACCCGGCTTGAACCTGTTATTTGCGGATCGCGCCGGCGGCCGCGCTGCCCGCCGTCTCGGCGACCTTCGCGATCGATTCGATCAGCTTGCCGACCTGTTTACCCGCCGCATCGGTGCTGAAGCCCGCCGCGTCGAGTTCGGCCCTGCCCGCATCCTTGCCGGCGGTCAGCGCCGCCTTGGCGCGATCGACGATCTCGCCGCCATATTGGCCGAGCAGTTCGCCTTCCTTCTTCGTCTTGGGCAGCAGCGCGCCCACGACCGCGCCGACCGCGACGCCGGCGGCCAGCGCCACGACCGGAAAGCTGTCGACGCCTTCGCCCACCTTGGCCTTGGCGGTTTCATAGCCGGCCTTCACGGCCTCGGCCGATTCATTCAGCTTCGCGCTCGCCAGCGTCGCGGCACGCTCGGCGCTATCCTTGACCTTCGTCATCGACCAGTCTCCTCGGAAGCGGGCGGTTGCGCCGGCGTAACGGCGCCCTCGCCCCTGTAACCAACGGCGCCCGTTCGGGTTGCACCGAGACGATCCGCCACCTTGAAAGCAAATTTACCCAGTCGCGGCCGCAGGACCAACAGCGCCCCGCCCGCGATCCACAGGATCGTGCGGATCGGCTGACGCCGGGCCTTTTCGACGACGCGATGCGCCAGCGACTGCGCGTGATCGAGAACCTCTTCGGTCAGATCCTCGAGCAGGGCGCGCGGGTGGAGCCGCGCCTGCGTATCGCCGATCGCATCGAGCACCGCGGCGCGCGCCGTGCGGCTGCGGGCGCGGGCGCGCTCGATCAACGGCTCGATCGCACCCTGCGGCTTATCGTCGCGATCGTCATCCTCGATCATCGAGACGAGGCGCTTCATGCCCATCTTCGCGCACAGCCCGGCGGCGATCGCGCCGATCAGCGCCGCCACCATCGCCCCGCCGAACGGCGTCAGATAAGGCGACAACGCGAAAGCCAACGACATCAGCAGCACCACCGCCGCCGCCTGGCCCAGCAATAGCGCGCCGACGATCAGGATGATCGCCAGCTTGGCGCGCGCGATCCGCCGGTAGAAATCGATGCGGAGGAGCGCGACCTCCGCCTCGATCAGCGTCCGGATATCGGCCGTTAACCGCGTGAACAGCGCGCGGATCGGCTCATCACCGCCGCCCGCTGCAGCTTCGCCTTCGCCCCGATCCGCCAAAATCAGCCCTTCGGCGCGGCATCAGGCTCCGACGCCGGAGGGGTAGAGTCAGCCGCAGGCGACCCGTGGCCCGTCTCCGTGCCTTCGGGGAAACCTGCCTTCACGACGCGCGCCACCGCGAAGCCGATTGCGGCGGCAGCGGCGATCGCGATCGCCGGGCTGCTGCGGATCATGCCCTTGGCATCTTCGAACAGCTGCTCGGCGTCCTTGGCCTTCAGATTGTCCGAAAAGCCCGTCACCGCCTCGGCCGCCTGGCGGACATAGCCCGCATATTGCGCGCCCAGCTTCTCATCGACCGCATTGGCCGCGTCGCCGATCAGCGTCGCGACATTGTCGAGCGCCTCGGTGGTGCGGTCCTTGCCCTGCACCGTGAATTCCTTGGCCTTCGTATTGGCCGTGTCGGCGAAGCCCGACATCGTCGAGGTGAACGCATCCTTCGCGTCGTCGAATGCCGAACCCTTGCCGTCTTCCGCCGCCATCTTCGATCTCCCTGTCGGGTGGTTCAAACCATCGTTCAACAAACCATGTGTGGACGATAGCGTTCCGTTTCCAGACCCGAAACGACTTCATATTTGCCTAATATCCTTACCACCGATACAGGCCCGGCAAGCCCACGCCCAGCAGAAAGGTTCGTCCCCGAAATGACCGCAATCATCGAGGTTCATGGCCGCCAGATCATCGACAGCCGCGGCAATCCGACCGTCGAGGTCGACGTGCTGCTGGAGGACGGCAGCTTCGGCCGCGCGGCGGTCCCGTCGGGGGCGTCGACCGGCGCCTATGAAGCGGTCGAAAAGCGCGACGGCGGCAAGCTTTGGCTCGGCAAGGGCGTGTCCGAAGCGGTCGAGGCCGTGAACGGCGAGATCGCCGAAGCGATCGTCGGCATGGAGGCCGAGGACCAGTCCGAGGTCGATCTGCGCATGATCGAGCTGGACGGCACCGCAAACAAGAGCCGCCTGGGCGCGAACGCGATCCTGGGCGCGAGCCTTGCGGTCGCCCGCGCCGCCGCCGATGCGCGCGGCCTGCCGCTCTATCGCTATGTCGGCGGCGTCCAGGCGCAGGTGCTGCCGGTGCCGATGATGAACATCATCAACGGCGGCGCGCATGCCGACAACCCGATCGACTTCCAGGAATTCATGATCATGCCGGTGGGCGTGGACAGCCTGTTCGACGCGGTCCGCTGCGGCTCGGAAATCTTCCACACGCTCAAGAAGGCGCTGCACGAAAAGGGTCTGGCCACCGCGGTCGGCGACGAAGGCGGCTTCGCCCCCAACCTCGCCTCGGCCCCCGACGCGCTCGACTTCATCATGTCGTCGATCGAAAAGGCCGGCTACAAGCCCGGCGAGGACGTGGTGCTGGCGCTAGATTGCGCGGCGACCGAATTCTTCAAGAACGGCGTCTATGATTTCCACGGCGAAGGCGTGAAGCGTTCGCCCGCCGAAATGGCCGATTATCTGGCCGAACTGTGCGCCCGTTACCCGATCGTCTCGATCGAGGACGGCATGGGTGAGGACGATTTCGAAGGCTGGAAAATCCTGACCGACAAGATCGGCGGCAAGGTGCAGCTGGTCGGCGACGATCTGTTCGTCACCAACCCGAAGCGTCTGGCGCAGGGCATCAAGGACGGCCTCGCCAACTCGCTGCTCGTGAAGGTCAACCAGATCGGCACGCTCACCGAAACGCTGGAAGCCGTCACGATGGCGCAGCGCGCGGGCTACACCGCCGTCATGTCGCACCGTTCGGGTGAGACCGAGGATTCGACGATCGCCGACCTCGCCGTCGCCACCAACTGCGGCCAGATCAAGACCGGCTCGCTCGCGCGTTCGGACCGGCTTGCCAAGTATAACCAGCTGATCCGCATCGAGGAGCAGCTTGGCCCGATCGCCACCTATGCCGGCCGCGCCGCGCTGAAGGCGCTGGCCTGACCTCTTAAATCCTCCCCCGCCAGGGGGAGGTGTCAGCGCAAGCTGACGGAGGGGGAGGATGGTGGCCAATTCGAGTTGGTCGAACCCGCCCCCTCCGTCGCCTTCGGCGCCACCTCCCCCTGGCGGGGGAGGATTATTACGGACACGATTCGACGAATCGAGTCGCCGCATCGCCACAAGGGGTTGATGCGGCGACGATTTCGTGATTCTCCTTTGCGATCATGAACCGTGCGCCAATCCTTCAGATGGTCAAATCCGCTGCGATCCCCGCGGCGGCGATCCTGATCATCGGCTATTTCGCCAGCGCCGCGCTGATCGGCCCCAACGGGCTGTTCGCGCTGGGCGGCTATCGTGCGCAGCTGAAGGACAAGCAGGCGCAGCTCAAGGCCGCGCAGGATTATCGCGCGACGCTGCGCCACCGGGCCGAACTGCTCGATCCGCGCCATGTCGATGCCGATTATGGCGACGAGATCGTACGCCGCACCACAGGGCAGGTCCGCCCCGACGAAGTCATCATCCCGCGCGACTAAATTGGTCGATTAATCATCGGCTGACGAACATAGACAGGCCGGCCGTGCATTGATACCGGTGTCATGGTTGATCATCGGGCGTTGCGATATTGCGATCGGCCCGCCTATAAGTCCCCGCAGTCCACCGCCCCCCGGCAAAGGAACCCGACTTGGCCAAAGCAGCCTCTCCGCGCGCAGCTTCCCCCGCGCGCAAAGCACCCGCCCGTAAAGCGCCCGCCGCGAAAGCTGCGCCGGCCGCCACCGCCGTCTCCAACCGCGAGCGCCCCGCCGATCCGACGCGCTATGAAGCGACCAAGACGGAGATGCTGGAATTCTACCGGCAGATGCTCCTGATCCGCCGCTTCGAGGAAAAGGCCGGCCAGCTGTACGGCCTCGGCCTGATCGGCGGCTTCTGCCACCTCTATATCGGCCAGGAGGCGGTTGCCGTCGGCCTGCAGTCGGCGCTGGAAGTCGGCAAGGATTCGGTGATCACCGGCTATCGCGATCACGGCCACATGCTCGCCTACGGCATCGATCCGAAGGTGATCATGGCCGAGCTGACCGGCCGCGCCGCCGGCATCTCGAAGGGCAAGGGCGGATCGATGCACATGTTCTCCGTGGAGCATCGCTTCTACGGCGGCCACGGCATCGTCGGCGCGCAGGTCTCGCTGGGCACCGGCCTCGCCTTCAAGCATAAATATGCCGGTGATGGCGGCATCGCGATGGCCTATTTCGGCGATGGCGCCGCGAACCAGGGCCAGGTGTATGAGAGCTTCAACATGGCGGAGCTCTGGAAACTCCCGATCATCTTCGTGATCGAGAACAACCAGTATGCGATGGGCACCAGCGTCAATCGCGCCTCGTCCGAAGATCAGCTCTATCGCCGTGGCGAGAGCTTCCGCATTCCGGGCATCCAGGTCGACGGCATGGACGTGCTCGCGGTGCGCGGCGCGGCTGAGGAAGCGGTCGCCTGGGTCCGCGCCGGCAAGGGCCCGATCCTGCTCGAACTCAAGACCTATCGCTATCGTGGCCATTCGATGTCCGATCCGGCCAAATATCGCTCGCGCGACGAAGTGCAGGCGGTTCGCGACAAATCCGACCCGATCGACCATCTCAAGAAGGAGCTGGAGGCCGTCGGCGTCACCGAGGACGAGCTGAAGAAGCTCGAAAAGGATATCCGCACGATCGTGTCCGAGGCGGCCGATTTCGCCGAGGAAATGCCGGAGCCCGAGGCCGACGAACTCTATACCGACGTGCTGGTGGGAAGCTACTGAGATGCCGATCGAACTGAAGATGCCCGCCCTTTCCCCGACGATGGAGGAGGGCACGCTGGCCAAATGGCTCGTCAAGGAAGGCGACGCCGTCAAGTCGGGTGACATCCTGGCCGAGATCGAGACCGACAAGGCGACGATGGAATTCGAAGCCATCGACGAAGGCACGATCGCTTCGATCGCGGTGGCCGAGGGCACCGAGGGCGTGAAGGTCGGCACCGTCATCGCGACTTTGGTCGAGGAAGGCGAGGACGCATCCGCCGCCGCCAAGCCCGCACCGAAGAAGGAAGAACCCAAGGCCGAAGCGCCGAAGGAGGCCCCCGCGCCTGCTTCCGAAGAGGAAAAGCCCAAGAAGGCCGAAAGCGCCACGCACGCGATGGTCGCCGCCGTCGTGGACACCAACGAAGCGCCCGAAGTTCCCGAGGGTACCGAGCTGGTCAAGACCACGGTCCGCGAAGCGCTGCGCGACGCGATGGCCGAGGAAATGCGCGCCGACGGCGACGTCTTCGTGATGGGCGAGGAAGTCGCGCAATATCAGGGCGCCTATAAGGTCACGCAGGGCCTGCTCGACGAGTTCGGCGACAAGCGCGTCATCGACACGCCGATTACCGAATATGGCTTTGCCGGCATCGGTTCGGGCGCGGCGATGGGCGGTCTCAAGCCGATCATCGAATTCATGACGTTCAACTTCGCCATGCAGGCGATCGATCACATCATCAATTCGGCCGCCAAGACCAATTATATGTCGGGTGGCCAGATGCGTTGCCCGATCGTGTTCCGTGGCCCGAACGGCGCCGCCGCCCGCGTCGGCGCGCAGCACAGCCAGAACTATGCCCCCTGGTATGCCGCCGTCCCCGGTCTGATCGTGATCGCGCCTTATTCGGCAGCGGACGCGAAGGGCCTGCTCAAGGCCGCGATCCGATCGCCCGATCCGGTCGTGTTCCTGGAGAACGAGCTGCTCTACGGTCAGAGTTTCGATGTGCCGAAGCTCGACGATTATGTCCTGCCGATCGGGAAGGCGCGCGTCGCCAAGGCCGGCAATGACGTCACGATCGTCAGCTATTCGATCGGCGTTGGCCTGGCGCTGGAAGCCGCCAAGCAGCTGGAAGGCGAAGGCATCGACGCCGAGGTGATCGATCTGCGCACGATCCGCCCGCTCGACAAGGCGACCGTGCTCAAGAGCCTGAAGAAGACCAACCGCATGGTCATCGTCGAGGAAGGCTGGCCGGTCTGTTCGATCGCGTCGGAACTGATGGCGATCGCGATGGAAGACGGCTTCGACGATCTCGACGCGCCGGTCCGCCGCGTCACCAACGAAGACGTGCCGATGCCCTATGCCGCGAACCTGGAAAAGGCGGCGCTGATTAAGGTCAGTGACGTAGTGGGTGCGGTCAAGTCCGTGTGTTACAAGGACTAACCAACCCGGACGACTCACGAGGTAACGAGGCGCGCGGATGATGTACGGCGGTTACGATTTCGCGCGCACTGCGGACGGGCTTGTGCCCGTCCGCGCCTCGATGGGCCTGATCGGCACGGGGGCTTCGGTCGGTGGTGTGCCGAGCGCGCGCGAAACCTCCGTGCTCGACGATCTGACCTTCGATTCCCGCATGCTGTTCGTCGAGGATGACGAGCATATCGCCGACGTGATCGGCATCATGCTGGAGGATCTGGGCTTCGATCTGACCCACGCCCCGAGCGGCGAAGAGGCGCTGTCGATCCTCGATCGCGACAAGCACGGGTTTGACATCATCATGACCGATATCGTCATGGGCGGGATCAGCGGGGTCAGCCTCGCCAAGAAGATCCGGTCGATGCACCCGCGCCTGCCGATCATCCTCGCATCGGGCTATAGCGACGAGATTATCGGCGGCTATAGCGGCGGCTTCGAACTGATCCGCAAGCCCTTCTCGCGGCGCGAGTTGATCGCCTGCCTTGCGCGCCACCTGAAAGCCGACGGCGCCGCTTGACCCCTCTCGCCCTGGCCGATCCGGAGCGCCGGCTGGCGCTCGCCTACGCCCCTGCCCCCGCCCGCCCCGCGCTCGAAACGCTGTGGCTGATCGATGAGCGGATGGGCGCGATCGTCGCGGCCGCACGCGAACCGGCGATCGGCGCGATGCGGCTCGTCTGGTGGCGCGACGCACTGGCCGCGCTCGACATGCGCGAGGCGCCCGCAGAACCGCTGCTCGCCCGCGTCGCCGCAACGCTACTGACCACAGGGGTTAGCGGCGCGGCGCTATCGGCGCTGGAGGAAGGTTGGTCCGCGCTGCTCGACAGCGAGATGCCCGACGAGGAGATGATGCGCCTCCACGCCTCACGCGGCGCCGTGCTGTTCACATTGGCAGCGCGCGCACTGGGCGCCGATGCGGAAGATATCGCGGCGGCAGGCGAAGGCTGGGCGCTTGCCGATCTCGGCCACCGCATCAGCGACCATGACGCCGGCCCACAGGCCCGCCGGATGGCGGCCGAGCGTCTGGCGACAGTCAATCCGCATCGCTGGCCGCGCGCCCTGCGCGCCCTCGGCCTGCTCACGCTGCTGGCGACCCGCGATGCGGGCGCGATCGAGCGCCACCAGGGATCGCCCGCCCGCGTCCTGCGTGGTGCGTTCTACGGCCTTACGGGGCTTTAACGCGCGTAATCAGCCATCACGCTTTTCGTGAGCGTGCTGGCGCTGTGGCACAGCCGGTCGTCGATCATGAACTCGGGCATTTCGCAGTCGAACCAGCGATCGACATGCCCCCAATGATAGGCGCTCGACATGTAGAGCCCGCGCAAGCCATCGAGCGAGGCATATTCCTGTTCCCAGACATAGTGCCACGTCTTCGCCCCGCGCGCCTTCACCACCGGGTTAAGCGCCCAGTTGACGATCGTATCGATATAATCGGGCATCGCCGCGGTCTCGTCGGCGAACTGCTTCTCGATCGCGGGATCGACCTCTTTGAAGAAGCTGAGGAACAGCGCGCGATAGACGCCGTCGGTTAGGCCCGGCTGCGGCACCGCGAAGCGCGAGACGGCATAGGCCGCCGCGTCGAGCTGCTGCACGATCGGATCGGCCTCGATGCTGTCCAGCACCGCATCGATCCCGCTCGCGGCCCAGGCGGCCTCGTCGGCGAAATGCGCGTGCCACACCTTGTCGCCGCCCATGAAGCTGACGGGCAGGCCGTCGCCCACATAGCTGAGATCGGCCTTCACCTGCTCGGTCGCGCGGGCGATCAGCGCGTCGCGCGCGGCGGCGTCGCTATCGGGGGTAAAGGTGATGAGCGCGGTCTGCTTAAACATGGGCCGCGGCCTCCTCATGCGCGCGGCGATCGCGCCAGACGACCAAAGGCGCGATCTTCGCCCAGAAGCCCCGCACCGCCGGCATGCCAGCACCACCCAGCCGCGCTTTCCAGAAGCCGGCCGTGTCGGGCACGCTCCACACGAAGGTCAGCCGGTTCGATTGCCCGGTCAGATAGATGGGCGGGCTGATCAGCGCCTGCTCCAGCTCCATGCCCCGCGCACGCGCCGTCGGCGCATAATCGTCCATATAGGCCTTGTGCACCTCCGCCGCGCGGCCGGGCGCGGCATCGATGATGTCGGTGATGGTGATCTTCGCCATGCCTCTCCCCGCTTTTTCGTCTTTATCGAATCGGGCCTAGCAAACGGAGAGTGCTCCGGATAGCCGATCTGGGGTAGGCGGCGGTCAGATCTTCCGGTCGACGATCCGATCCTCGGTAAACTCGGTCACCACCTGCCGCTCGGCGATCCGCCAGCCATCGGCGGTGCGCGCGTAGCGATCGTGATAGGTGATGTGCATGACGAAATCGTCATGCTTGCCATCATCGCGCGGGGTCAGGTGATGCGCGAGCGAGTAGATTTCGCCGGCGCCCGAATCGCCCTCCACCGAAATCCGCTTGTTCAGGACGGTGTGATAGGTGCGCACATAGCGGTTCAGCTGCGGCGGAATCTTCGCGAGATCGGCGCCCTTATATTCGAAGCCCGCACCGAACAGCCGGGCATCGGGCGTGAACTGCGCGGTGAAGCTCTCCGGGCTGCGCGTGTCGACGCCATGCGCATAACCCAGCACCAATTTCTCGATCGCGCGCTCGTCCACGACGCGCTGAATATCCTGCGGCATTCTTCTCTCCTTATCGCCCGCCGGACTTTAGGCCACCGCATGGCTGCGCTGTCGACGGGCGATCAGGATCCTCCTCAGAACCGGAAAATGCCACCGGTCAGAAACTGGTTCGCCTTGTAGCGGCTCGTATAGTCGTTCCGGCGATATTCGGCGCGGATCGACGTCGTCGGCGACAGCGCGAACTCGGCCCCGCCGCCATATTGCGATCCGCTCAGCCACCTCGCCTTGGGCGGGATGGCCACGATCAGGATGGTCGGCCCACCGAACACTTCGCGGACTCGCTCGGCCGAATAGCCCAGCCGACCGTAGAGAAGCAGGTTGGGGGTCGCGAGAAATCCGGCCCGCGTCGACACCGCATAACCCCATTTGGGATCGAAATCGCTGAAGGTGCCGGCGCCGTCATCCGCCCGAACCGCGCCTGTCGCGCCATTAACTTCGACCTGCACGCCGACGACCGCCTGCCCGAGCGACAGATCGTAGCCCGCCAGCGCGCCATAGGAGAACGCCGTATCGCTCCCCCTCAACGTGCGGCCGGCGATCGTCGCGGATGCGGAACGCTCAACCGCACCCAGTTGAATACCGACATGTGGGCCAGAAAAGGGCGCTGCGATGGTAGGGGCCGCCCCCAATAGTGCAACGATACCTGAAGTTATCGTATGAAGTGTTCCCATCATTCCCTCCATCATATTGCCATCGTTATGACGGAGACGTCTCGGCGCTGCCTTACGGATACGGAACAATAACTGCCTGTCCGGAGCCAAGCGGCGCCGTGCGCGTATAGAGCGCGAGGTAAAGCCTGCCGCCAAGCAACTCCGCACGATCGCGCGCCGGCAGCACCATATGCGCCGTCCCGTTGGCGCTTCCGGGCAGGATGAGATTGGCGAGGACCGGCCCCGGAGCCCCGTCTGCGGCCCCGCGGTGGATCGTCAGTGCGATCACGTCCGGAGCGGCCACGCCAGCTTCGGCGGTCACGTCGAGCGCGCCTGTCGTCGGATCGTAGCGAAAGCGTGCCGAGGCGGAGCCGGCCGCGGTTGCGAAGGTCCGCACCGCCGGTCCCTTGCCGTCGATCAAAGGCGGCGTGCTGAACGGGGCTTTGCGCGGATGCGCCACCCGCTCCCACCCGTAAGCGAGGCGCAGCAGGGTCGGCTCGGCAAAGGGCGCGCCCATCAGTTCGAGGCCGATCGGCAGCGCGCGATCGGTGAGGCCCGCGGGGATCGCGATGACGGGCAGGCCCGCCGATGCGCTCAGCTGGCAACTGGGCAGGATGCCGCTCTCATCCCCGCCGATCAGCGGCGGGCGGCGCAGCGTTGTGGGATAGAGGATCGCGTCGAGATGCTGTTCGGCCATCAGCTTGAGCACCGCCGCGCGGACCGCCGCGCGCTTCTCCATCGCCCTGGCATAGGCCGCCTCGTCGCGCTGCGCGGGCGCGTCACGCTGGCGGAAGCGCGCATCGAGTTCGTCGTGCTGGAGACCCAGCGCCAGGATCTGCGACAGCGACGCGACGGGCGGATAAGGCTGCGCCGCCAGATAGGCGGCCAGATCATATTTGAACTCGTGCAGGATCAGCGCGCTGTCCGCCAGCATGTCGTCGAGGCCGGGGATCGTCACGTCGGTCAGGTCCGCACCCGCATCGCGCATCTGGCCGAGCGCGCGATCGACCAGATCCTGCCCCTCCTTATAATCGGGCACCGGCCCGAAATAGCCGCGCAGCACGCCGATGCGCGCACCCTTCAACCCATCGCCGCGCAGCGCAGCGCGGTAGGAGCCGCGCGACTTGCCGTCGACGCGATCGGGCACGGTGGCGTCGAGCATGATCGCGAGATCGTCGACCGAACGGGCGAGCGGCCCCGCCACGTCCTGCGTATGCGACAGCGGCATCACGCCCTTCGTGCTCGAAAGCCCGCTGGTCGCGCGCAGGCCGACAAGGTTCTGATAGGCCGACGGGATGCGGATCGACCCGCACGTATCGCTGCCCATCCCCGCCGCCGCGAAGCTGGCCGCGACCGCAGCGCCCGTGCCCCCGCTCGATCCGCCGGGCGAGCGCGCGGGATCATAAGGGTTGCGGCTATAGCCGGTCAGCGAGGAGACGGTGGTCGTGCCCGCCGCCAGTTCGTGCATGGTCGTCTTGCCGATGATGATCGCGCCGGCCTTGCGGAGCATCGCAACCTGTTCGGCATCGGCTGTGGGCTGCAGCGTGGCAAGCGCGAGCGTGCCGCCGCTCGTCGGCATGCCGGCAGTATCGTAATTGTCCTTCACCAGAATCGGCACGCCGTGGAGCGGCCCGCGCGGCCCCTTGGTCCGCCGCTCGCGATCGAACGCGTCGGCCTCGGCCAGCGCCTTGGGATTGGTGCGGACAATCGCGTTGAGGCGCGGCCCCGCACGATCATAAGCCGCGATCCGCGCGAGATAGGCTTCGACCAGGTGGCGCGAAGTGACGCGGCCGTCCGCCAGCGCCGTATCGAGATCGGCGATCGACGCCTCGGTCACGTCGAAGGCCGGAGGCGATGCACCGACCGATAGCAGCGAGGCCGCCACGAGAAGCCCCATCTTCCGAACCCGACCAGCCCGCATCGCGCCGCCCCCCATCGCCTGCCCGACCCGAATGCTATCCGCGCGCATGCCCGCCCGCAACGCCACGATCGGCGGATTTGCGCGGCGCAGACACGCTGATAAGCTCCGCCTACAATCTCGAAGGGGGCGAGCATATGAACGGGAAGATCGGGCTGGTCGCGGCGCTGGCGATCATTGGGGCTGCGGGCATCGGCAATGCGGCCGGAACCGCGCAGACCGGGCGCACGCCCCTGTTCCAGAATCCGCAGGCGCGGGTGTGGAAATCGGTGATCGCGCCAAACAGCCCCCTGCCCTTCCATCGCCACGAACATCCCCGCGCGCTGATCGCGCTCAAGGGCGGGACGATGAAGATCCTCGAGGCGACCGGCGAAAGCGAGCTGCACGAATGGAAGGCGGGCCAGGCCTATTGGCTGCCCGCCAATGTGCCGGGCACGACGCATCAGGACGTCAATGTCGGTAACGAACCGATCGAGGTGATCGTCGTCGAGCTTTCGAAGGAAAGCTGACCGCCCGCCATTTTGTCCGAAGCGGCGCATTCATACGGGTTGCTGGCGCGGCTCCCGCGCTACATAAAACCGCTATGGACCGATCCGGCATCGACGCGCTCAGCGAACGTCAGAAGCAGATCCTTCGTCTCGTCTGGCAACATCTTTCGTCGAAAGACATTGCCCGCGAACTTGGCATTTCGCCCAACACTGTCGACCAGCACGTCCGTTTCGCCATCCGATTGCTGGGCGCGAAGGACCGGTTCGATGCCGCCCGTCAGCTCAATGTTACGGACAATGTAACTCCCCAATCGCTGGGGATCATACCGCAAAACCTTGCCGATCACGCCGATTCGGACAGTTTCTCGTCCTCAGTCGAGCGGCGAGAACGCCAGGGGATTTACGAGATGGGGGAAGCGCAGCAGCCATATCTGGTCGCTGCCGGACCCGCCCATCTCTGGCGCCTCCCGCTCCCGGAACGAGGGAGAGAGCGCAATGACCTGAGCAGCACGCAGCGAATGGCCTGGTTTCTGATTCTGGGGCTGATCTGGACCATGCTGGCCATCGGTTCGGTCCTCGGGCTGGCCGCCCTGAGCCGCCTCATCAACTAATCGATTTTTCACCGCAGCTTTTCAGCGTGCCGACCCCGTCGGCGCGAAAGGAGACCCTATGCCTATCTCACAATTGCGCCGCGAACGTATCAAGTCTGCCGTCGATATCGCCCATCACATCAACGACACCGAAGCCGCGATCGATGTCGCGCTCGAAATGATGGGTGGCCTCATCCAGGCGATCCCGGCCGCCCGCCGCAGCTGCAAAGTTTCCGCCGCCGAAGGGCAGGAGGCGATCGACGCCGTTCTCGAAGCCGCGCTGGGCCTGAACCAGGCCCGCCGCAAACTGGGCGTCGACGCGCATGGCGCCTTCCTCGTCACGTCCGGCCGAATCGGCGTGCCCGAAACCAGCTTCGGCTCCTTCCCCGAGAAGAGCGCGTCGACCGAAACGGTCGAACTGGTGAAGGCGGCCTGAATGATGCGGCTTGACCGGGGCAACCGAAACATGATCCGGTCAAGCCGTGATCGCCGGCCTGATACCCCTGCTGTTTCTCGTGTTCACGCTGGTGGGCTGCGCCTACGCCTTATGGCGTGGCGATATGCCGGAACGGTGGGGGGTCGCCATCTATCTGGGCGGCGCGCTGCTGACGCCGGTGGCCTACGGCACCTTCTGGCCGGCGTGGCACGAGGTGAATATCGGCGTCTTCATCATCGACATGATGGTGCTCGCGGGCTTCGTGATGCTGACGCTCCATTACGATCGCTATTGGCCGATCTGGGCCGCCAGCCTGCAACTGCCCGGCCTGATCGCGACGATCATGACCTTTCTGCAGCTCAATCGCGACGTCAGGGCCTATGCCCATGCCGAGGGCTTCTGGGCATGGCCGACCTTGCTGGTGATCGTGATCGGCGCCGCGCGATACAATCGAACCCGGATCAAGGCGATCGGCCGGCAACCCTGACGGGAGGCCGCGCATGCCGCCGCTAGCACAACGGGCGGCCGCGATCCTGGAGTTGCGCCGCCGCCGCGACGCCCAACTGGGCAATCTGTTCGGCGAGCCGGCGTGGGACATCCTGCTCGGCCTCTATGTGGCGGCGTGGAAGGGACGCAAACTCGCCGCATCCGCCGTGGGGCTTGAGGCCGCGATACCGCCCACGACGGCGCTGCGATGCCTCGCGACGCTCGAACATTATGATCTCGTGAAGCGCGAGCGCGACAGCGAGGATCAGCGGCGGGTGTGGATCCTGCTGTCGTCGCGCGGCATCGATCGGATCGAACGGCTTCTCAAGCTGGTCACGATCGAAACCGTCGAACCGCCATCGACGGTGCATCGCGCGCCCTATCTCGAATGGATGTATGCGGAGAAACGATAGCCGCGATCGGGGCCGCCTTGGCGGCCCGCACGATCGGTCTGAAAGTCGAAATGGTGGATGGGGCTGGATTCGAACCAGCGTACGCTTGCACGGGCAGATTTACAGTCTGCTGCCTTTAACCACTCGGCCACCCATCCAAAGGCGCCAAAAGCGAGGCGCGTCTTTGGCAACCCGAACTCCACCTGTCAACGGCGTGCGCAGCATAAATTGTGCTGAGGCCACAGCTTGCATCGCGAAGCGCGAACGCCGATAGCGCGGCCATGCGCAAAGGCCATCGTCCGTCCCAGCCCGCCAGCGGCAAACCCCGCTTCTGGGGGCGCCATGCCGTCACCGCGGCGCTCGCCAATCCAGAACGCACCGTGCGCCGGATCTGGGCGACGCGCGAGGCGATGGCGTCGCTCGATATCCCGCCGGTCATCCCGGTCACGCTTGCCGATGTCGCCGATCTTGGCCGGATGGTGCCTGCGGACGCGCCGCACCAGGGCCTGATCGCCGAAGTCGATCCGCTGCCCGATATCTGGCTGGGCGACCTTCTGGAGCGCGGCCGCGACGATCGCCGCCCGCTGGTCGTCCTCGATCAGGTCACCGATCCGCACAATGTGGGCGCGGTGCTGCGGTCGGCAGCTGCGTTCGACGCGCTGGGCATCGTCACGCAGGATCGCAACTCCCCGCCCGAATCGGGTGCGCTGGCGCGATCGGCCTCGGGCGCGCTGGAGCTGGTGCCGTGGGTGCGCGTGGTGAACCTGGCCCGCGCGCTCGACGAGATCGCCGAAGCCGGCTTCTGGCGCGTGGGTCTCACCGGCCACGCCAAGGGCACGCTGTCGGACGTGATGGGCGAATCGCGGATCGCGATCGTGCTGGGCGCCGAAGGCGAAGGGATGCGCCAGAATACCGAAGCGCATTGCGACGAACTGGCGAAGCTGCCGATCAGCCCACGCGTCGAGAGCCTCAACATCTCCAACGCCGCCGCCATCGCCCTCTACGCGATCGCAACGAGGGGCTGATCTGGAGCCCGGCAACGGGCCGCAGGCCCGCAAGGCCGAACGGCCGCCCGCGCTTATTGCGCGGAAAGCCAAGGAGCGCGGATGCGCTCCGCCCGGCGCCTGAGGGCAAACAAAAAACTTGGGCTAATCAAATTAACCCGAGGACTTCAGTCCTCGGGCGCAATGGTAACGATCATGCCGTCGAGATCGTCCTTCA
Organism: Sphingomonas crocodyli; assembly: GCF_004005865.1. Classification (NCBI taxonomy): domain Bacteria; kingdom Pseudomonadati; phylum Pseudomonadota; class Alphaproteobacteria; order Sphingomonadales; family Sphingomonadaceae; genus Sphingomonas; species Sphingomonas crocodyli. The sequence goes on along the minus strand of NZ_SACN01000002.1, from coordinate 106,009 downwards.
TGATCACCTGGCACGACAGGCGCGAACCTTCGGTGCGGTGATCCGAGCTGTCGAGCAGTTCGTTCTCGTCGTCGCTCATTTCGGGCAGCAGGCTGGCGAAGGCCGGATCGATGATGACGTGGCAGGTCGCGCACGAGCAGCAGCCGCCGCACAGAGCGAGCAGTTCGTCGACGCCATTGTCGCGAATGACCTCCATCACCGAAAGCCCGTCCTCGGCCTCATAGACCGATTCGTCGCCTTCGCGCGTGATCACGACCAACTTTGCCATTAAACGCTCCCCGCAATGCCTTATAACGTGGCGGCTATCGTGCCCGCCGCGCGAAATCAAGGGAGCGGAGACGTCATGGGCCTGACCGCCGAACAATTGCAGCGCAGTCTCGACGCAATCGCCGGGATGGAGCCGGTCATCGAACGGCGATTGGCGGAAATCGGCTATCCCGAACCGCGCATCCGCGAACGCGGCTATCAGACGCTGCTGCGCACGATCGTGGGCCAGCAGGTGAGCGTCGCCGCCGCCGCGTCGATCTGGGCGAAGCTGGAAAATGCGGTGGGGTGCGATCTCGTCCCCGAGGCGGTGGCCGCCGCGCCTGACGATCTGCTGCGCTCTGCAGGGCTTTCGCGCCAGAAGGCGAGCTATGCCAAAAGCCTGGCCGAACATGTGGCAAGCGGATCGATCGACTTCGCCAATCTGCCCACCGATGATGAGGAAGCGATCGCGCAGATGACCGCGATCAAGGGGATCGGGCGCTGGTCGGCCGAAATCTATCTGCTGTTCGCCGAGGGGCGCGGCGACATCTGGCCGGCGGGCGACCTGGCCGTGCAGATCGAGATGGGCGTGCTGTTCGGCCTGCCTGAGCGCCCGTCCGAGCGGGAGACGCGGCGGATGGCGGCACCCTGGAGCCCGCATCGCGGCGCGGCCGCCGTCTTCGCCTGGCACGCCTACGGCACCCGCCTGAGCGGCGAAAAAGCGAGCAAATTGCCCGTCTGATCGCTTGCCCGCTTTTTCCTGTTGCGACATGTTGCATCGCAACAGGAAAGCGAGGCGGCATGGCGGATATCGGCAGACGGGGACTGTTGGCAGCGGGCTTGAGCGGCGCGGTGGCCGCGAGCCTGTCCGGAGAGCGCGCGCAGGCCGCGCCGAAATCGCGTGCGCCGGAGATCAGCAAGAAGCTGCCCGATATTGTGATCGTCGGGGCCGGGGCCTTTGGCGCGTGGAGCGCGCTGGAGCTGCGCGAACGCGGTGCGCGCGTCACCCTGCTCGACAGCTATGGTGCGGGCAATGCGCGCGCGACATCGGGGGATGAGACGCGGCAGATCCGGTCGGCTTATGCCGATCGCGAAATCTACAGCCGCTGGGCCGATCGCGCCTTCACTTTGTGGCACGAGCGGCAGGCCGAGTTCGGTCGTCGCCTGATCTTCGCCAATGGCGTCCTTTCGCCCAACGAACCCGCCGCGCAGTTCGAGGCGGAGAAGCGCATCTTCGCAAAGCTTGGCATCCCCTTCGAAGTGCTCAGCCCCGACGAGTGCCGCAAGCGCTGGCCGCAGGGCGGCTTCGACGGCGACGAGCGCGCGCTATACGAACCGCGCGCGGGCACGGTGAAGGCGCGCGAGAGCCTTATTGCCGTCACCGAGACCTTCGTCGCCAAGGGCGGCCAGACGAGGATCGCGATGGCGAAACCCGGCGCGAGCGCGGGCGGACGGCTCACCGATCTGGCCCTCTCCGACGGCAGCCGCCTGTCGTGCGGCCTCGCCATCTTCGCCTGCGGTCCGTGGCTGCCGACGGTGCTGCCCGACGTGCTGACCGGCTTCGTCCGCCGCACCCGATCGGAGGTCTTCTACGTCGGATCGCCGCCGGGGGATCTCAGCTATCATTGGGAGCGCTTCCCCAACATCTGGCACGGTGGCGGCGGCTATTCGCTGTCCGACGTCGACTATGGCTACAAGATCGCCCCCGGCATGGGGGTGAGCCTGCCGATGGACCCCGATCGCGACGAGCGGATCGTATCGCCGATCATGTGGGATATCGCCCGCCGCTTCATCGCGCGGCGCACCCCCGGCCTCGTCGGCCAGCCGATGGTGGCCAGCCGGGTCTGCTCGCTGGAAAATAGCGACAACGGCCATTTCATCATCGATCGCCACCCCGGCCTCGCCAACCTGTGGGTCGCGGGCGGCGGATCGGGCCATGCGTTCAAGATGGGGCCGATGACCGGCCGGTATATTGCCGAACGCGTGCTGGGCATCGCCGATCCGGAGGAGGAGCGCGCCTTGTTCGCGCTTTCCGCGCACAAGCCCTGGCCGGCGCCGGCCACGCCTGCTTGATAAAAAAAGGGCGCGGTGGACGGGTCCACCGCGCCTTAGGGGGCTTTCGCTTAAGGGATTATCAGAACTTGATGGTCGCTTCGACGCCGTAGGTGCGCGGCATGTTGAAGTTGCCATATTCACCCAGCACGTTGGCGATGCTGCCCGTGCGGACGTTGGTCGAGGTCGGACCAGCCGGCAGAGCCTGGGTCGGATCGCGACGATAGACGTAGGCGGTGTTGAACAGGTTGCGACCCCAGACGCCGACGGTCAGCTTCTGATCGCCATCACCCATGTTGATGTCGGCGAGCGAGATGCGGCCGTTGAACACCAGCGAGGAGTCGTTCTTCCGCGCATAAGCGTCGAAGGTCTGCGTCGCCTGGGCATAGTTACCATCGAAGTGGAACCGGATGGTGGTGTCGCCACTGCCGACCGGCACCGCATAATCGATCGAGCCGCTGGCCGCGTTACGCGGCGTGAACACGACGTAGAACTGCTGGTTCACGGTGGTCGAGTCGGTCACCACGCCAGCCGCGTTGCGCACCGAGTAGGTGATCGGCGTCAGCGGCAGCTTGGTGTAGGTGTAGGCATAGCTGGCGTTCAGCGTCAGGCCTTCGACCGGACGGACGGTCAGGTCGGCTTCGATACCGCGGATCTTCGCCTTACCCGGAAGATTGATCGTCTCCAGGTTGTTGAAGGTGCTGGTGCCGAAATACAGGAAGCTGTTGATGTCGACCTGGCTGTCCTTACGGTCCATGATGTAACCGGTCAGGTTGAAGCGGGCGCGGCGATCCCAGAAGTCCGCCTTGATGCCGGCTTCATACGACTTCACCGATTCCGGATCGAACGGCAGGTAGTTGATGGTGCGCGAGCTGGCGCCACCGGCGCGGTAGCCGCTGGCATATTTCGCATAGACGTGAACGTCGGTGCTCAGGTCGTAGGCGACCGTGACCATCGGATCGAAGCGGTTCCAGGTGCGATCGAGCGGCGCATAGCCACGCGCCGCGCCCAGCGCCGGATTGGCCTGATAGTTGACGCCGCCGGCGATCAGAAGATCACCGTGCTTCTTGTCCTTCGTGTAGCGGCCGCCAGCCGTGATGTGCAGCGCGTCGGTCGCATGCCAGGTCGCCTGACCATAGACCGCGTAGCTGCGCGAGCGGACCGCCGAAGCGCGGTCGATCGTGGCGAACGGGCTGGTGAACACGGCCGGGTTGATCGTGTAACGCAGGCCATCGGCGCCGACGTCGGGCTGACCGTCGCCATTGGCGTCGGCATTCCAGCGGTTCGAGCTCGGCGTCGCGGCGTCATCGCTGACGCGCTCGTTGAAGTAGAACAGGCCCGCGACATAATCGATGTTGCTGATCGAGCCGACAGCCTGCAGTTCCTGGCTGAACTGGCGCTGACGCAGGTTCGCAAGGCTGTAACGGCTGAAGAGGCTGCCGGGGGTGTAAACCGGCGGACGGTGCGCGCCACCAGCATTATCCCACTGCTCCACGTTGACGCCGCGCCACGCGGTGATCGAGCGCAGTTCGAGTTCCGGCGCGATCTTCCACTTGAAGTTGTTGGTGACGCCGAAGGTCTTGTCGACGCTGGGCTGCTGCACCACGCCGATGTCGGCATTGCGCATCAGCGTCTTGCCGTTGGTGACGACGCCGGTCGGAACCGGACGCACCGCGCCGGTCAGGCTGGTATAGTTGGTGCCGGGCAGGACGCAGTTCGGCGAAGCCGACTGGGGGCCAGCGGCGCAACCATAAGGGTTGAACGCCAGCAGCTGGCTGTAGAAGGGCGAATTCTTGTCCTTCGCCTTGTCGAAGGCGAAGTCGTTGGTGATGCCCTCGAACGGCTGCCAGCGGACGGCGATACGGCCGCCGATGCGGTCGTAATAGCCCCAGCCGGTCTGGCCTTCGAGCGGGTTCTTGGTCGTCGGACCCTGATACTGCTTCACAGCATCGACCTTGACCGAGAAGTTGTGGAACTCGGGCAGGTCGACGTGCGCGGCGCCCGAATAGGCGCCCAGGTTGCCGAAGCCGCCTTCGAAGCGGCCACCGAACTTGCCACTCGGCGCCTTGGTGACGATCGAGAGCGCGCCGCCTTCGGTGTTACGACCGAACAGCGTGCCCTGCGGACCCTTCAGAACTTCGACGCGCTCGGTGTCGAACAAAGCGGCGTTCAGACCATGCTGACGGCCGAGATAGACGCCGTCGATATAGACGCCGACGCCCTGTTCGCGGGCGGGCTGGTTCGCGTCGAGCGGAACGATGCCGCGGATACCGATCGTGAGCGCCGACTGGCGGGCTTCGAACGTCGTCACGCGCAGCGAAGGAACGCCGCCATCGGCGAGGTCGAACAGGCTCTGAACGTGACGATCCTTGATCATCTCCTGGTTCACGACGCTGATCGAAATCGGGGTCTTCTGCAGGCTCGTTTCGCGCTTGGTGGCGGTGACGACGATGTCGCTCAGGCCGGTGACGTCTTCCGGAGCGGCGCCCGGGGCAGCTTCCTGCGCAGAAGCGAGGGCAGGCATGGTGAGCATCGCGGCGAGGGCGCCACCGATGAGCAGCTGCCGGCGAAGACCGGTATCAAATCGCATGAGAGAGTTCCCTTTTGGCGAGACTTTAGTGTCCCGTTCGGGGCGGCCTCTACACAGGCTGTGAGACACTTTTGTTGCAGTGACCGTCATCGATTGAACGCGACAAGGTCACATTTCCGTCATCGATGCTGCAGCGCCGAAAAGAGCTTGGGTTTCTGCGTCTTTTGCCACTGTCGGAGAGCATCGGCATTCTTGCCACACCCCGAATCTTTTTCGCCCGACTTCCGGTTTTGTCGGGCGTTTCAGTCACAGCCCGAAGTAAATGACGCCGGATCAGGCGAATCGCCACGCAGATGCGGAAAATCCGGCATCAAACAATTGAGATATCTTGGAAAGTGGTGCCCGGGGACGGGGTCGAACCGCCGACACTGCGATTTTCAATCGCATGCTCTACCAACTGAGCTACCCGGGCACGGAAGCGTTGGAGCGGTGCCTATAGGGACCACATTCCAGCACGTCCAGCCTGATTTTCAGACGTTGGAAATCAATCCTCTTCGCGCTCCCCCGCGCCCCGATCGGCGGGCGGGCCGGGGATGCGATAACCGTCGTCGAGCCAGCGCAGCAGATCGCGGTCGCGACAGCCCTGGCTGCAGAAGGGCGTGGTCGCGGCCATGCTCGGCTGGCCGCAGAGCGGGCACTTAGGGGTTTTGGGCTTCGGCATGTCCCGCCGATATGGCGAGGCCGGGCTCGCCCCGCAAGCGCACCGGCGCGCCGATCCGCCGTTCGAGTTCTGCAATCCAGTCGGGGCGGCGCTCGATCGCAGCGATCACGGCGGGCGCGGCCGTCAGCGTGCGCGGCCCGATCCCCTGTGCGCGTTCCGCACGCCTTATAAGAGCGCGGGCAGCCGATCCGACGGGATCCTGCTGCAACCGCTCCGGGATCGACAGGCGCGCACGCCGGCGCACGATCTGGAGAAAACCGAATCCGTTGACCGCGGTGCGATCGAACGGCTGGGGCAGGATCGCATCGACCGCCTCCGCCGCCGACAGCCGCGCGGCCTTGCCCTCGACAGTCGGCAGGTCGATGCCGATCGATCCACCGATGTCATGCCGCCGGATCATCATCGCAGCTGCTCCTGCGCCCGCCACCGCGAGATCGGCGATCGGCAGCCAGCCGTCGACGTCGATCAGGGTCATCGCCGGGGTCAGCGACAGGCGGAGCGCCCCGCCGTCGAAATCGGCATGGCCGCTCGACGCCTCCTCGATCAGTTCGGACCAGCCCGCCGCTTCGAGCCGATCGGGGCCGAAGCTCGTCAGTTCGCGCACCAGCACATTATCCGCCGCGATCCGCGCGCGCAGATCGCGGCCGGGCGCCACGACAGCGTCGGCCGCCGCGGCCCGCGCGATCGCCAACTTGCCGCGCCCCGGCTCGGCAATCGCGGCGCGGGCGATCTCTACCAGCAGCCGCCCGCCTTCGGTGACGCCGCGCGGCAGCGGCTCGATCATCGCCTCGGTCCCGTCGTCGAGCGTGACGATCCCGCGCCGACCGGGTGCTGTGATCCGTGTCAGTCGCGCGGGCGCGATCGTGCCCGCGCGCAGGCCATCGTCATCGGCCTCGATCGCCGCCTGTATGATGATGTCATTGTCGACGAGCGCGGCGCGCGCCTCGCCGATGCCGGCTTCGTAGAGCCACTCAGCCAAGAATGCCCGCCGCGGTCAACAAGGCACGGGTTTCGAACAACGGCAGGCCCATCACCCCCGAATAGCTGCCCGACAACATCCGCACCCAGCTTTCGGCATAGCCCTGGATCGCATAGGCGCCCGCCTTGCCCTGCCACTCGCCACCCGCGAGATAGGCATCGATCTCGGCATCGGAGAGCGGCTTGAACGCGATGATGCTGGACGAGATGCGGTGTCGCGCGAAGCCAGCCGCATCGATCACCGTCACCGCCGAATGGCAGCGATGCCGCCGCCCGGCGAGCAGCTTCAAGAAAGCCCGCGCCTCGGCCTCGTCATCGGTCTTGTGGAGCAGCCGCCGGCCCGCCGCGACTACCGTGTCGGCGCCCAGCACCACCGCACCTTCATGGCGCGCGGCGACGAGCGCCGCCTTTTCGGCCGCGATCCGCTTCGCATAAGCGAGCGGCAGCTCGCCCTTGCGTTCGGTTTCGTCGATGTCGGCGGGGTCGATCGCGTCAGGCTCGATCCCCAGCCGGCCGATCAGTTCGCGGCGGCGCGGGGACGAGGATGCGAGGATCAGGCGCGGACGCGTGTCAGCCATGCGTCCGGCCAGCTTACTTGAAGCGATAGGTGATACGGCCCTTGGTCAGGTCGTAGGGGGTCAGTTCGACCAGCACCTCATCGCCCACCAGCACGCGGATGCGGTTCTTGCGCATCTTGCCCGCGGTGTGGCCAAGGATCTCGTGATCATTTTCAAGACGCACGCGGAACATCGCGTTGGGCAGGAGCTCGACCACCTGGCCGCGCATCTCCAGCAGTTCTTCTTTCGCCAAACGAAGCCTCTATCTTTTGGGGTATTGTTCGAAAAGTCGCGCCGCCCATACGCTCCTGGCCGCAAAAAGAAAAGCTTGGGGCTTTGCGAACGCCAGATGAGCGGCTAGCGCACATCTGAAACAGTTAGAGGAATTAGATGGTGACCGACGAGGCGCTGAGCAATGGGTTCAAGCAGGCGATGCGTCGCCTGGCCACCACGGTCGCGCTGATCACGTCGGGCAAGGGCGATAATTGGGCGGGCATGGCGGCGACCGCAGTCGTCTCGGTCTGCGCCGAACCGCCGACGATTCTGGTCGCGGTGAACCGTTCGGCCAGCCTCTATCCCACGCTCCACGCCGAACAGCGTTTCTGCGTGAACCTGCTGTCCGAACGGCACAAGGATCTGGTCGGCATCTTCAGCGGCAAGAAGAAGGGCCGCGAGCGTTTCGAGGATGGCGCCTGGACCGCCGGCGAATGCGGCCTGCCGATCCTGTCCGACGCGCTGTCGGCGCTGATGTGCAAGACGGTGTCGACCGTCGACGTCGGCACCCACACCCTGTTCATCGGGGAGGTCGAATCGATCGAGAACCATATGGATATCGATCCGCTGATCTGGGTCGACGGCGGGATGGCGAGCGCGGCGCGCTGAGCCGCCCGCGCTAACCTTCCAAGTCGTTCCGGGGGCTGCTATCCCCCGCGCTTATGTCTTCCAACCATCTCTATCTGGTCGACGGCTCGGGCTACATTTTCCGCGCCTATCACCGCCTGCCGCCGCTCACGAATCGGCACGGCACCCCCGCAGGCGCGGTGTTCGGCTTCACCACCATGTTGTGGAAGCTGGTCGACGAACTGCACAAGGCCGACGGCCCGACCCATCTCGCGGTCATCCTCGATGCGTCGTCGAAGACGTTCCGCAACGAGATGTACGATCAGTATAAGGCGCATCGCCCGCCGCCGCCCGAAGATCTCGTCCCGCAATTTCCGCTGATCCGCGATGCGGTGCGCGCCTTTTCCGTGCCGTGCATCGAGGAACTGGGGCTGGAAGCCGACGACATCATCGCCTGCTATGCCGAGGCCGCCTTGGCGCAGGGTTGGCAGGTGACGATCGTGTCGTCGGACAAGGATCTGATGCAGCTGATCCGCCCCGGTCTCGACCTGCTCGACACGATGAACAATCGCCGTCTCGGCGCGGAGCATGTCCTGGAGAAATTCGGGGTCGAGCCCGAGCGGCTGGGCGACGTGCTGGCCCTGATGGGCGACAGCGTCGACAATGTGCCCGGCGTTCCCGGCATCGGCCCGAAGACCGCGAGCCAGTTGATCCAGCAGTTCGGCGATCTCGACACAGTCCTCGCCTCGACCGACGCAATCACCAAGCCGAAGCTCAAGCAGTCGCTGATCGACCATGCCGACAATGCGCGCCTGTCGCGCGAACTCGTCCGCCTGAAGTGCGATGCGCCGCTGCCCGAGCCGCTCGACGATCTGGCGCTGAAAGGCCTGCCGCCCGAGCCGCTGCGCGCCTTCCTGGAAGATATGGGGTTCAAGTCGCTGCTCGCTAAGGTCGGCGGCACGTCGACCGGCGGGCCGACCGTCCTCGCACTCGCGCCGACCGGGCAGGAGGCTCCGCCCCCGCCGCCCAAGCTCGACGCGGTGCCATTCAACCACAAGGATTATGAGACCGTCGTCGATGAGGAAGCGCTCGATCGCTGGATCGCCGAGGGTTTCAAATGCGGGCGGATCGCGGTCGATACCGAGACCGATTCGACTGATCCGGTCCGCGCGCGCCTCGTCGGCGTCAGCCTCGCGACCGCGCCGGGCAAGGCCTGCTACATTCCGCTCGCGCATATCGGCGACGGCCTGCTGTCCGAAACGCCGAAGCAGATCGCCAAGACCACCGCGATCGCGAAGCTGAAGCCGCTGCTCGAAGATCCGTCGATCCTGAAGATCGGCCAGAACATCAAATATGACATGGTCGTTCTGGCGGGCGAAGGCATTCAGGTCGCGCCTTATGACGATACGATGCTGCTCAGCTATGATCTCGACGCGGGCCTTGGCGGGCACGGCATGGACGATCTGGCGCAGCGCCACCTCGATCATGCCTGTATCGAGTTCAAGACGGTGTGCGGCACCGGCAAGGCGCAGATCACCTTCGACAAGGTCACGCTCGACCGCGCGACCGAATATGCGGCCGAGGATGCCGACGTCACGCTGCGGCTGTGGCAGACGCTGAAAGGCCGGCTGGCGCGCGAAGGCGCGACGCGGGTCTATGAACTGGTCGATCGCCCGCTCGTCCCCGTCCTCGCGCGGATGGAGACGGCCGGCATCAAGGTCGATCGCGAGGAACTGGCGCGCCTCTCCGCCGAATTCGCCGGCGAAGCATCGCGGCTCGAAGCCGAGATTCACAAGGAGGCCGGCGGCCCCTTCACCGTCGGCAGCCCCAAGCAGCTGGGCGACGTCCTGTTCGATCGCATGGGCCTGAAGGGTGGGCGCAAGGGCAAGTCGGGCGTCTATTCGACCGACGTTAACGAGATGGAGCGGCTGGCCGGCGAAGGCGTGACGATCGCGCGCATGGTGCTCGACTGGCGCCAGCTCACCAAGCTGCGCTCGACCTATACCGAGGCGCTGCAGGAGCAGATCAACCCGAAGACGGGGCGCGTCCACACCAGCTTCTCGATGGCGGTCGCGCAGACCGGGCGCCTGTCGTCGACCGACCCGAACCTGCAGAATATCCCGATCCGCACCGAACAGGGCCGCCGCATCCGCGATGCCTTCGTGGCCGAACCGGGCAAGGTGATCCTGTCGGCCGACTATTCGCAGATCGAATTGCGCCTTGCCGCGCATATGGCCGATGTGCCCGCGCTCAAGGAGGCTTTCGCCAAGGGCGAGGACATCCACTCGCTGACCGCGCAGGAGGTGTTCGGCGAAGTAACGCGCGACACCCGCGCGCGCGCCAAGACGATCAACTTCTCGATCCTCTACGGCATCTCCGCCTTCGGCCTCGCCAACCGGCTGGAGGTGCCGCGCGCCGAGGCGCAGGCGATGATCGACCGCTATTTCGCGCGCTTCCCCGGCATCAACCACTATATCGCCGCGACGCTCGCCGAAGTGCGCGAGAAGGGCTTCACCACCACATTGTTCGGCCGCAAGACCCATCTGCCGTGGATCCGTTCGTCAAAGCAGGGCGAGCGCCAGTCGGCCGAACGTCAGGCGATCAACGCCCCGATCCAGGGCACCAGCGCCGACATCATCAAGCGCGCGATGCTGCGCATGGAGCCGGCGCTCGCTGCCGCAGGTCTCGCCGACGTGCGCATGCTGCTGCAGGTGCACGACGAACTGGTGTTCGAACTCGCCCCCGATCAGGTCGAGGCCGCGAGCGTGGTGATCCGTGAGGTGATGGCGGGCGCATGCGAACCCTATGTCTCGCTGTCAGTGCCGCTGGGTGTCGAAATCGGCACAGGTTCGAGCTGGGGCGCCGCGCATTGAGCCTTCCGCCCGAGACCGCGCCACAGGATGGCGCGACGCCGCCCAAGCAGGGTGACGACATCCAGGCGCTCGCCAAAGGCGGGCGCACCAATTTCTTCGGCTTCCTGCTGCGTCTCGCCGCGCGGCTGCCTTTCCTGTTCATCGCCGGCCGCTGGTATGGGGCCGAGGCGCTGGGTCGCTTCGCTTATGCGATCATCATCGTCGAATTCGTCGCGACGCTGGCAACGCTCGGCCTGAAGCGCGGGCTGGCCGAACAATTGTCGGCCACCGATCGACCGCACGTTCATGTCGTGTGGGATGCGCTGCTGCTCGGCGCGATCGCCTCGGCCATCGCTGCGACCACGCTCGGCTATCTACCCGAACTGATGTTCCCCAACAGCGGCATCAACGGGCTCGAATGGCTGCTACCGCTGACGATCTTTGCGCTCGCCTGGTCGGACATTTCGCTGGCCGCGCTCGCCTACCGCCTCGATATCGCGGCGACGGTGCGCGCGCGATCGATCATCGAACCGTGGACGATCAGCATCGCGGCCTTCGGCCTTGCCTTCTATTCGCTGCGCGACGGACTGATCATCGCCTATGTCGTGTCGATGGGCGCGGCTCTGGTCGCCTCGATCATCCCGCTGATCCGCAGCTTCGGCTGGCCGCGCGGCTGGCGACCGCGGCTCGCAGGGCTGCTCTACATCGTGAAGCGCAACGTGCCGCTCGCCGCCGCCGACGCGATCGAATGGGGTTCGCGCCGGCTCGACATCGCGATCCTCGGCCTGTTCTTCTCGCCCGCGATCGTCGGCATCTATTATGTCGCGCAACAGGTCGCTTCGCTGCCACAGAAGCTCAAGACCAGCTTCGATCCGATCCTCGGCCCGGTCATCACCCGCAACCTCGAAGCCGGCAACAAGGCCGCGGTTGCGCAGCAGGTGCGGCAGGTCGGCTTCTGGATCATCGCCGCGCAGGCGGGGATCGGCCTTGCGCTGGGCATCACCGGCGAGGGCGTGATGGGTCTTGTCGGCCCGAACTTCGTCGGCGGCGCGATGGCCTTGTCCTTCCTCCTCCTCGCCGAAGTCGTCGCGGCAACGGCGGCGGTATCCGAATCGGCGCTGATCTACGTCGCGCGCCACCTGAACCTGATGATCTCGCTGGGCATGATCGGCATCCAGATCGCGCTGAGCTTCGCCTTCGTGCTGGTGCTGCGGGACGAATTCCACCTGCCCGTATTGTGGCAGGCGGCGGCGCCGGCAATGGCGCTGGCCACCGCGCTGGGCATCGCATCGGTGATGAAGTCGTCGCTCCTGTCGCGACTGCTCGGCGCGCCGGTGTCGGGCTGGCGCTGGCCGCTCATCTGGGCGGCGCTGGCGGCGGGCGTGGTCGGCATGGTCGCGGTGCAATTGCCCGAATGGGTCGAGCTGGCCTTCGGCATCCCCGCGATCCTCGCGGCGTTCGGCGCGGTTATCTGGCGCTTCGGCTTTACCAAGGAAGACCGCACCCTGTTCCGCCTCAAGGAGGCATGATCCAGACTTACGCCATCGCGCTCGGATCGAACCGGCGCCACGGCCGCCACGGCGCGCCGGCCGCGGTGCTGCGCGCCGCGATCGCCGCGCTGGAGGTCGAAGGCGTGGCGATCATCGTGACCTCACCGATCCTCGCCACCCCCGCGCTTGGCCCCGCCGGCCGCGCCTTTGCGAACGCCGCCCTGCTCGCCGAGACGCCGCTCGATCCGCCCCAGCTGCTCGCCTTGTTCAAGCGCATCGAGCGCAGCTTCGGCCGCCGGCGTGGGCGGCGCTGGGGTCCGCGCGTGCTCGATCTCGATATCATCCTGTGGTCGGGTGGCGCCTTCCGCAGCCGTCGGCTGTCGATCCCGCACCGGGAAACGGCGAAGCGCGCCTTCGTGCTGAAACCGCTCGCCACGATCGCATCGCACTGGCGCCTTGGGCCGGGCAAAGTCGCCCATGCCCTCGCCCGCCTTGACCGCGCCCGCCCTCGCTCCTAGAGACGCCAGCCTTGGTCGAGCTCGTAGCTCAGTCGGTAGAGCAACGGACTTTTAATCTGTAGGTCATGGGTTCGAATCCCATCGAGCTCACCAAGCATCCCACCCCACAGCGCCCGCCATTTTGTTACCGCACCGCAACGTGCGCGTAACGCAATTGTCTCGCGGCGCAGCGTTCGATCTTAGCACTGGCAAAAGTCGCGAAAGTCTCACATTTGAGACAGGCCGTTGCGTCGTAGCGTTCAAAAAACAATTTCCCCGGAGTCCAGGATGCTGCCGACTGCCCCCGCCGCCGCTATCGCGCCGCAACTCGTGTTGAGCGTTCGCCACGCCTTCGGTTTCGCCTTGTCGACCGTCATGTGGCTCGCGATCGGCGCCGCCTTCCTCTGATAGAAAGACGGGGTTGCCCGCAGCGGCTCCGTTCCCTACCTGTTCGCGCGTGAACAGTGACGCGCCCATTTCCGAACCCGGCTATCTGCAAGGCCTGAACCCGCCCCAGCGTGAGGCGGTGCTGACAACCGAAGGCCCGGTGCTCGTCCTCGCCGGCGCGGGCACGGGCAAGACCGCCGCGCTCACCGCCCGTCTCGCACATCTTGTCGCCACGCGCCGCGCCTGGCCATCCGAGATTCTCGCCGTCACCTTCACCAACAAGGCCGCGCGCGAAATGCGCGAGCGCGTGGGCAGGCTGCTGGGGCAGGCGGTCGAAGGGATGGCGTGGCTCGGCACCTTCCATGCGGTCGCCGCGCGGATGCTGCGCCGTCATGCCGAACTGGTGGGCCTGACTCCCAGCTTCACCATCCTCGACACCGACGATCAGTTGCGCCTGATCAAGCAGATCCTGGCCGCCGCCGACCTCGACGAGAAGCGATGGCCCGCGCGCCAGTTCGCCGGCGTGATCGATCGCTGGAAGAATCGCGGCCTCACCCCGGCGGATATCGACGCGGGCGAGAGCGAGCAGTTCGCCAACGGGCGCGGCGGCGAACTCTATCAGCAATATCAGGATCGGCTGCGCGCGGTGAACGCCTGCGACTTCGGCGATCTGCTGCTCCACATGCTGACCATCCTGAAGACGCATCGCGACGTGCTGGAGGCGTATCAGGAGCGCTTCCGCTACGTGATGGTCGACGAATATCAGGACACGAACAGCGCCCAATATCTGTGGCTCCGCCTGATCGCGCAGCGGCGCAAGAATATCTGCTGCGTCGGTGACGACGATCAGTCGATCTATTCGTGGCGCGGTGCGGAAGTCGCCAACATCCTGCGCTTCGAGCGGGACTTTCCGGGCGCCGCCGTCATACGCCTCGAACAGAATTACCGGTCGACGCCGCATATCCTGGCCGCCGCGTCGGGCGTGATCGCGAACAATGGCGGGCGGCTGGGCAAGTCTTTGTGGACCGAGGCGGCCGACGGCGAGAAGGTTCGCGTCGTCGGCGTCTGGGACGGCCCCGAAGAAGCCCGCCGCGTCGGCGAGGAGATCGAGACCTATCAACGCAATGGCGGCAAGCTCGACGACGTCGCGATCCTCGTGCGTGCGCAGTTTCAGACGCGCGAGTTCGAAGACCGCTTCATCGCGATCGGCCTGCCCTATCGCATCGTCGGCGGCTTCCGCTTCTACGAGCGCGCCGAAATCCGCGATGCGCTCGCTTATCTGCGCGTCATCAGCCAGCCGGCCGACGACCTCGCCTTCGAACGCATCGTCAACACGCCCAAGCGCGGGCTGGGCGACAAGGCGGTGTCCAAGCTCCACATGCTCGCGCGCGCCGAGGGCATCCCCCTCACGCTCGCCGCCGCGCGCATTCTCGGCACCGACGAACTCACCCCGCAGGCGCGCCGCGCACTCGGCAATCTGGTCGGCGATATCGCGCGCTGGCGCGATCGGATGAACGATCTGCCGCACGCCGAACTGACCCGGCTGGTGCTGGAGGAATCGGGCTATACCGCGATGCTCCAGGCCGAAAAATCGACAGAGGCCGACGGACGGCTGGACAATCTGAGCGAACTCGCCCGCGCGATGGAGGATTATGAAAACCTCCCCGCCTTCCTCGAACATGTCAGCCTGGTCATGGACAATGATGCCGACGCCGATACGGCGAAGGTGACGATCATGACGATCCACGCCGCCAAGGGGCTGGAGTTCGGCACCGTGTTCCTCGCGGGCTGGGAGGAGGGCGTCTTCCCCTCGCAACGCGCGCTCGACGAAGGCGGGCTCGCCAGCCTCGAGGAGGAGCGTCGCCTCGCTTATGTCGCGATCACGCGCGCACGGCGGAAATGCACGATCATCCACGCCGCCAATCGCCGCATCTACGGCCAGTGGACCTCGTCGATCCCGTCGCGCTTTGTGGGCGAACTGCCCAAGGAGCATGTCGATGCCGAGACGACGATGTCGGGCGGCGAATCGCTGTGGCGCGCGCAATGGTCCGAACAGTCCGATCCGTTCGCGCATGTCGCCCGCGCGCAGGGGCGCGGCCCCGGCTGGCAGCGGGCGGCGGCGGTCGGGCCGATCCCCAAGTCGCCGGGGGCCAGCGGCCGCGTCCTCGAATCGCGCGCCTCGGCCGTCAGCATCGCGCAGCCCTCACGCAAGGACATCGCGCTGGGCACCCGCGTCTTCCACACCAAGTTCGGCTATGGCGCGGTGGTCGAGATCGAGGGCAACAAGCTGGAGATCGACTTCGAACAGTCCGGCCGCAAGCGCGTCCTCGACAGCTTCGTGAGCGTGCCGGGCTGATTTCCGCGCGTCTTGGGCAAGGGCATACGCTTGCGCCAATGCACCCTGCCGTTAAGGCTGGCCAACGATGACCTCCGTCTCAGCCCGTCTCGACGCGTTCACCGACGCCGCTTTCGCCTTTGCGGTGACCGTGCTGATGGTGTCGGGCGGCATGTCGACCGAGGGTAGCGATGCCGATCTCATGACGATCGTGCGCCGCATCCCGGCCTTCGGGATCGGCTACGTGATCGTTGGCATGTTCTGGTTCGCGCATGTCCGCTGGCGGCGGTTCCGCGGCGAAGGGGACTGGCGATCGGTGTTGCTCACCTTCCTGCTGATCTTCGTGGTTCTGATCTACATCTTCCCGCTGGGCGCGATGGCGACCGACCTGTCATCGCTGATATTCGGCGAACCGGACCCCGATCGCCCGTCCGTGCGGATGCTGTTCACCGTCTATGGCGTCGGCTTCTTTGCGATGTCGGCCACGACCTCGCTGCTGTTCTGGGACGCCTTCGTCTCTACCGAGCTTGATCCGGCGCTGCGCTCCCCCGTGAAGGGAGAGGCGATCATCTATGCGATCCTCGCGGGAACCGCCGTCGTCTCGACCGCGCTCGCGATGGCAGGGGGCAGCCCGGCCTTCTTCGCACCCTTCATCTACGCGAGCCTGCCGATAACGATCGGGGTCTTTTCGTGGTTCTGGCATTGGGGCGATACGCCGGCATGAACGAAGACGGCCTTCCCCAGCCCCGGCGACTGCTGGCGATCATCGCCTTGTCGATGGGCACCGCGCTGACCACGATCGACGGCGCGATCGCCACGGTCGCGCTGCCGACGATCGCGCGCGATCTGCATGTCGACGGATCGGCGGCGGTGCTGGTCGTCACCGTCTATCAGCTGACCCTGTTGATGACGATGCTGCCCTGCGCGGGGATCGGCGATCGGATCGGGCTGAAACGCTTCTACCAATATGGGCAGATGCTGTTCGCGATCTCGACCATCCTCTGCTTCTTCGCAAAAAGCCTGCCCTTCCTGCTGGTGGTGCGCGCGATGCAGGGGCTGGGGGCCGCCGCGACGCTCAGCATGATGGCGGCGATGATCCGCAACATCTATCCGTCGAGCCATCTGGGGCGCGGGTTGGGTGTCAACAGCGTGGTCGCGTCGAGTTCGGCGGCGCTCGCGCCGACATTGGGCGGCTTCATCCTGCTATACGGCCAATGGCCCTGGGTGTTCGCTGCCGCCGTGCCCTTCGCGATCCTGTCGCTGATCCTCGGGCGTCACGCGCTGCCGGACATTCCGCCGTCGGAGGGCAAGTTCGATCTGGTGGGATCGGTCTATAACGTCATCGTCTTCGGCCTGCTGATCTTCGGGCTCGAAGGGCTGGTGCATGGCGATTCGCCGATCGTGTCGCTGGCGGTAATGGGCGTGGGCGTGCTGGTCGCGATCCGTTTCGTGAAGCACGAATTGCAAGAGGAGCGGCCGATCCTTCCGGTCGATCTGTTCGCCAGCAAGCTGATCTCACTGTCGATCGCGGGCGCATTGCTCGTCTTTATGGCGAATGTCAGCCTGACCTTGTCGATGCCCTTCCGCCTCCAGCATCTTTACGGCTTCACGCCCGCACAGGTGGGTGCGGTGATGACGCCGATGCCGCTGACGCTGATGGTGATGGCGCCGATCTCCGCGACGCTGGCCGACAAGCTCAACGCCGGCATATTGGGCGCTTCGGGCATGTTCGTGTTCGTGATCGGCCTGTTGCTGATGGCCTTCCTGCCCGTCCACCCGACATCGTTCGATGTCGCCTGGCGGATGGCCGTCTGCGGCGTCGGGGTCGCGCTCTATCTGCCGACCAACGTCCGCCTCGTGATGGCGGCAACTCCGCGCGATCGCGCGGCGGCGGCGGGCGGGCTGACATCGACCACGCGAATGACCGGGCAGACGCTGGGCGCGACGATGGTCGCCGCGCTGCTCGCGATAGGCATTGGCGATGGCCGCGCGCCCGTGCTGATCGCGGCGGCCTTCGCGGTGATCGGCGGCCTGTTCAGCCTTGGCCGCATCAAGCTCGGCAAACCCGGCCAATCTCTATAATCTACCAATATAGTAGAATTATCACACTCCCGCGACCAGCGGGCTTGCGGCGGGGGCGTAGGCGCGCCTAGGACAGGCGCCATGTTCCGGTCGACCTCCCCCTTTTCGATTCCGGCCTATCGCTATTACTGGCTTGGCCGCCTTGCATCGACGCTCGCGCAGAACGGGATGGTCGTGATCATCGGCTGGCAGGCGTATGATATTGCCCGCCGCACGATGGCTCCGCGCGATGCCGCGCTCCAGCTCGGCTGGATCGGCGTCGCCCAGTTCCTGCCGCTGATGGCGCTGACCCTCATCACCGGCTGGACGGCCGACCGGATCGATCGCCGCTTCATCGCGCGGACCACAGCCTTCCTCGAAATCCTCTGCGCGGGTTCGCTGGCGTGGATGGCGTTCCAGGGCACGACGACGCTTCCCGCCTTGTTCACGATCGCCGCTTTGCTGGGCGTCGCGCGCGCCTTCGCGGCGCCCGCGCTCCAGGCGTTGTCCCCCAACCTCGTCCCGCGTGAGATCCTGCCCTCGGCGATCGCGATGAGTTCGATGGCGTGGCAGACGGGCGCGGTGCTCGGCCCTCCGCTCGGCGGCTTCCTCTACGCGCTGGGGCCGGCCGCGCCTTATACGTCGAGCACCATCTTGTTCAGCGTCACCCTGCTGATGATGCTCCTGATCGGCCCGGTGCCGCGCACCGCGCTCGATCGCGGGCGGCATCCGTGGGCGCAGATGATGGACGGCTTCGCCTATCTCGGGCGCAACCGGCTGGTGCTGGGCGCGATCTCGCTCGATCTGTTCGCGGTGCTGCTGGGCGGCGCGACGGCGATGCTACCGGTCTATGCGAAGGACGTCCTCCACGTCGGATCGGAAGGGCTGGGCGCGTTGCGCGCGGCGCCGGCGGTCGGCGCGGTGCTGACCGCATGGTGGCTCGCCCGCCATCCGCTCAAGGTCAATGTCGGGCTGAAGCTGCTGATCGCGGTCGGCGCGTTCGGCGTCGCGACGATCGCCTTTGGCTATTCGCGCATCCTGCCGCTGTCGCTGGTCTGCCTCTCCGCGCTTGGCGCGGCGGACATGGTGTCGGTCTATGTGCGCCAGACATTGATCCAGCTTTACACACCGGATTCGATGCGCGGCCGCGTCGGCGCGGTCTCCACCCTGTTCATTTCGGGATCGAACGAACTGGGCGAGGCGGAATCGGGCTTCCTCGCCGCCGCGATCGGGCCGGTCGCCGCGGTGGTGGCGGGTGGGGTCGGCACGATCCTGGTCGCGATCACGTGGTCGAAGCTGTTCCCCGAACTGTTGCGTGCGCGCACCTTCGATCCGCCCGAAACTCTCGAATTCGCTCCCACCGATTCACCTACGGAGAAGGCCGCATGACCAAGGCAGCTTCGGTTCTCGAAACCATCGGCAACACGCCGCACATCCGGATCAACCGCCTGTTCGGCGATGCCGAAGTGTGGGTGAAGTCCGAACGATCCAATCCCGGCGGTTCGATCAAGGATCGCATCGCGCTTTCGCTGGTCGAGGACGCCGAAAAGAGCGGCAAGCTCAAGCCCGGCGGCACGATCATCGAGCCGACCAGCGGCAATACCGGCATCGGCCTCGCGCTTGTCGCCGCGGTGAAGGGTTACAAGCTCGTCCTCGTCATGCCCGAAAGCATGTCGATCGAGCGCCGTCGGCTGATGCTGGCTTATGGTGCGACCTTCGATCTGACGCCGCGCGAAAAGGGCATGAAGGGCGCGATCGAACGCGCGCTGGAGCTACAGTCGCAGACGCCGGGCGCGTGGATCCCGCAGCAGTTCGAAAACCCCGCGAATATCGACGTCCACGTCCGCACCACGGCCGAGGAAATCTACGCCGATTTCAAGGATAGCCCGATCGATATCATCATCACCGGCGTCGGCACCGGCGGCCACATCACCGGCGTCGCGCAGGTGCTGAAGGAACGCTGGAGCGGCCTGAAGGTGTTCGCGGTCGAACCGACCCTTTCGCCGGTCATCTCGGGCGGCCAGCCCGGCCCGCACCCGATCCAGGGCATCGGCGCGGGCTTCGTCCCCGCCAATCTGCACACCCAGCTGCTCGACGGCGTGATCCAGGTCGATCCGGCGGATGCCAAGGATTATGCGCGCCGTTCGGCGCGCGAGGAAGGGCTGCTGGTCGGCATCAGCTCGGGCGCAACGCTCGCTGCGATTGCGCAAAAGCTGCCCGACGCCCCCGGCAAGCGCATCCTGGGCTTCAACTACGATACCGGTGAGCGTTACCTGTCGGTACCCGACTTCCTGCCGGAATAATCAGACGGTCGCGAAGCCCGCGCCGCCATCCTCGGCGCTCGACACGAACTGGTCGAGCAGCCAGGAGGCGGCCGGGCCGGGCGGTGTGTCGCGCCGCCAGATGCCGGCAAAGCCGTAGCTGCCGCCCGTCGAATCGGGCATCTGCAACCGCACCAGCGTGCCTGCGACCAGATCGGCTTCGATCATGGGAAGCGGCATATTTCCCCAGCCGATCCCCTCCCGCAGCAGCTGATGCTTCGCGCCCAGATCGGCGAGCCGCCAGGTGCGCGAGGATGAGACCGCGAAATCCCGACCAGCCGTCAGCGGCGAACGATCGGTCAGCACCAGCTGGATATGATCGCGTCCCGCGCCGGGCGGCAAGGGATGTTGGCGCGCCAACGGATGATCGGGCGCGGCGACCGGCACCATCAGCACCGTGCCCGCCTCGACATGATCGATCCCCTCCATCCCGAACGACAGCGGCCCGCTGATCCCCACCACCGCCTGCTTGTCGAGCACCAGTGCCGCGATCGCGCCCAGCGCTTCGACATGCAGCCGCAAGGTCACCGTCGGGAATTGCGCCGAAAAGGCGCGCAGCACGCGGCCCAGTTGTTCGGACGGCAGCATGACGTCGACGGCGATGCTCACCTCCGCCTCCAGCCCGTCGAGCATTCCCTTCACCTTGGCGCGCAGCCCGTCGATCCCCTGCGAGACGGCGCGCGCCTCGGCCAGCACCGCCTTGCCCGCGATCGTCAGCTTGGGGCGGCGAGTCCCCTCGCGATCGAACAGGCTGAGGCCCAGCTGCGCCTCCAGATTGGCGATGCCGTAGCTGATCACCGAAACCGCGCGATTGAGCTTGCGCCCCGCGCCCGCAAAGCTGCCGGTTTCCACCACCGCGAGGAAGATCCGCAGCTGATCGAAGGTCGGCATGCCCGGATTTGCCACAACTGCCCCCATTTCAACTTCATCGAATAGTTGGAACGATTTTATCCGTCTGATCCGAGAAGTCGAGAGCCGGTAGAAGGCTCTCAACACGAAGGATCAGGAGGACGAGATGGGACAGCAGCTAGCAACGATGCCGACGCTCAGCACCGCCGAATGGCGCGCTGTCTCGGTGGCCTTCAACGACGCGGCGGATGTGCGTTGCGGGGTTTCGGCAACGCCGGGCCGGTTCTCGCGGATCTTCACCGCGCTGACCGGGATCGAGCCGAAGCGGCCGCTGGCCGACGCCCGGCTGGAGGCTCTGCGTGGCTTCGTCTGCCAGACCCGCACGACCCGCAAGGAAGCGGCCGAGCTGGTTCCCGTCTTGATCGAGCAGGGTTTCAACCGCGCCCAAATTTCGGCGCTCGCCCTGCTCGCCGCCTGAACCGAACACGAGGAGTAAGTAAGATGATCGAACTGCGTCCCTTCAACAGCCTCGGCGGCGAAAATCACGGCTGGCTGAACGCCAAGCATCATTTCTCCTTCGCGGGCTATCATGATGCGGCCCGGATGGGCTGGGGCAATCTGCGCGTCTGGAACGATGATATCATCGCGTCCAAGTCGGGCTTCCCGCCGCACCCGCACCGCGACATGGAAATCATCACCTATGTCCGCGAAGGCGCGATCAGCCACCAGGACAATCTGGGCAACAAGGGCCGCACCGAAGCCGGCGACGTCCAGGTGATGTCGGCTGGCACCGGCATCACCCACGCCGAGTATAACCTGGAGGACGTCGAGACCCGGATCTTCCAGATCTGGATCACGCCGACCCGCAGCGGCGAAAAGCCCAGCTGGGGCGCCAAGCCCTTCCCCAAGGGCGAACGCGCCGGGCAATTCGTGGTGCTCGCTTCGGGCTTTGCGAACGACAATGATGCGCTGCCGATCCGCACCGATGCCCGCGTGGTGGGGGCGACGATCAAGGCCGGCGAAACGGTCGAATATCCGCTCGGCAAGGACCGCCGCGGCTATCTCGTCCCCGCCACCGGCAAGATCGAGATCGACGGCATCACCATCAACGCCCGCGACGGCGCCGCGATCAGCGAGATCGAGGTGCTGAAGGTCACGGCGATCGAGGACAGCGAAATCGTCCTCGTCGACGCGGCGTAACCTAACCCCTGGGCCGACGGGACTCCCTCTCCCCTCCCCGTCGGCCAGGCTGCCGGACCCAAGCCCCTACAGGGTCCGGCAGCCCCCCTTTCCCAAAAAACACCGTCGCCCCAGCGAAGGCTGGGGCCTATCTCTCTCCAAACAGGCGATACCGCTTGAGGCGATAGACATGGGCTCCAGCCTTCGCTGGAGCGACGGGCTCTTGAATGGAGACGATCGATGACCCTGCGTACTTCCGACATCGACGGCGTCGACATGGTGATCCTGCCGCCGGTCCGCGATCTGGGCGACGGCTTCACGGTGCGCCGCGCATTGCCGTCCGCGCATCGCCGGATGGTCGGCCCCTTCATCTTCTTCGATCAGATGGGCCCGGCAGCCTTCACCGGCGGCGAGGGGCTGGACGTCCGCCCGCACCCGCATATCGGCCTGGCGACGATCACCTATCTGTTGGAAGGCGAGATCATGCACCGCGATTCGGTGGGCAGTGTCCAGCCGATCCGCGCGGGTGAGGTCAACTGGATGACCGCCGGTTCGGGCATCGTCCATTCGGAACGTACGCCGGACGAACTGCGCCCCTCGGGCAGCCGCCTTGCCGGCCTGCAGACCTGGGTCGCGCTCCCCACGCGCCATGAGGAAACCGATCCCAGCTTCGCGCATCACAAGGCCGATACGATCCCGGTGATCGAGGATGCGGGCACGAAGCTGACCCTGATCGTCGGCACGTCTGACGGGCTGAAGTCGCCGGTGAAGACGTTCTCCGACATGGTCTATGCCGACATCGTCCTCGCGCCGGGCGCCCGCTATCAGCTCAAGGCCGAGCATGTCGAACGTGCGGTCTATGTCGTGTCGGGCGAGGTCGAGGTGGTCGGCCAGTCGGGCAGCTTCGCGGCCAACGAACTGGTCATCTTCAAGCCCGACGCCGAAATCGTGCTGCGATCGACGGCGGGCGCTCGCCTGATGCTGATCGGCGGCGAGCCCTTCCCCGAGAAGCGCAACATCTACTGGAACTTCGTCTCGTCCTCGCAGGACCGGATCGAACAGGCCAAGGCCGACTGGCGCGCCCAGCGTTTTGCCCGCGTGCCCGACGAGAGCGAATTCATCCCGCTCCCCGAAGACCCCAAGCCTGTTCGCTATCCCTGATTAGTCGCCTGCCAGCGCCTGCCGCTCCGCCATCCGGCGGGCGGCGGGGATCGAGAGGATGAAGCAGATCAACGCCAGCGGCACCGAGATCGCGAACACGGCGGTGATGCCCGACCCGACATGCTGCGGCCCGCCGAACACTTCCTCGGTAAACCAGGCGACCGATGTTGGCCCCGCCATCATGCCGACCATATTGATCGCCAGCGTGTAGATCGCGATCGTGCGGCTGTGGAAGCGACGCGGCGCCACGATCTGCACCAGCGCGATCGCCGGGCCGGTGAACGGGATCGTCAGGTAAAACAGCGCGAGCCAGATGAGCAAAGCGTTCAGGCTGTCCGCGAACAGGAACGCACCCAGCCCCGAAATCCCCGCCAGCGCCAACGCACCGATCAGGTAGCGCAGATGCGCGTCGCGCACCCCGCGCGACACCATCCAGTCGACGAACCATCCGCCCGCAACGAAACCGATGATGCCGAGCAGCTGGATCGATCCGATCGTCAGGCCAACCTTGCTGACATCGACCCCCATCGTGCGCGTCAGATAAGCGGGCAGCCACGCGCCCAGCGCATAGGAGATGATTCCCGCAAAGGAGATGGCGGTGAAGAAGGGTACGATGAACGCCCAGTTCTGGCCGATCCACGGGAAGAAGCCCTGATCCGCCTGCGCGTGGGTGGTAACGTGTGCGCGGCGCTTTTCGGGAACGATGAAGATCAGCGGGGCGATAAGCAGGCCCGGCAGACCCACCAGCATGAACACGACCTGCCATGTCGCGAACCCCGAAATCCCGCCGACATGATCGACCCAGGCGATGATCGGCCCGCCGATCAGGAAGGCGATCGCCGATCCCGCCGCCGTTCCCATCGCGAGAATGCCGAGCGCGAGGCCGAGCCTGCGGCGCGGGAAGAGTTCGCCCACGATCGCATAAGCCGCCGGGGTCAACGCGGCCTCACCGATGCCCACCGCGAAGCGCGCGACCGCCAATTGCCCGAAGCTCCCAGCGAAACCACAGGCCGCGGTCGCAAGCGACCAGCCGCCGACACCGAGAAAAATCACCCAGCGACGCGGAAAGCGATCCGCCGCCCACCCCATCGGCACGCTGAACATCGCGTAGAACAAGGCGAAGGCGAAACCGAGCAGCAGGCTCATCTGGATATCGTCGAGGCCCAGATCGGCTTTGATCGGGTCGACCATCAACGACATGATGTTGCGATCGATGTAGGACAGGATCGTCATCAGCAGCAGGATGGCGATCGCGATCCAGCTGATCGTCGTCACGACCGGTTCGGGCCGCCCGCTCTTGCCATCCTCGTTCACGCTGGTCGCTGCACCGTCGAGCACGATCTTCTCCCGCAAAGCCGCTTCATTCGGCCGTTTCGCCTGTTAGACGCCATTTTCGTGCAATCGAAAACGAAAAAGGCCCCGCCGCCCGAAGGCGACGGAGCCTAGCGTCCTCTGGAGAGAGGAACCCGTTACGCGAACAAGATCGCGTTCGGAGCCTCTCAATGTCGATCCCATTCCGCCCGGTTCCGCCTATCCGGGGTCAGCGCTTGTCGACGCGCGAGCGCTGCAGATTGGTGAAGCTGATCTTCCAGCCCTTGTCCGTCTTGCGATAGCGATCGTGATAATTACCCCAGCCGTGGAGATATTCGAAGCCGACGCCCTTGGCGCCGTCGATCAGCCACAGCCGATCCTCCATCGGCCAGTTACCCGTCGCCTCGGTGGGCGAGAGGATATCGATCTCGGGATTATGCCCGTGATGCGCGGTCGTATAATCGGCCAGCGCGCGCAGGCAATTCTTGCTGAAGGCGTCGGGATCGTGGACCACCGCGCCGCCCGTCCCCGGCCCGGTCGGATTGCGCATGTCGATCTCGCAATCCTCATCGGCGAAGACGCTGCGCAGCAATTCCAGATCCTTGCTGTCCACCCCGCGCCAGTAGCGCGCCTTGAGCGCCTTGATCTCTTCAATCGCCGCCAGCTTTTCGATCAGGTCCATCTTTCCCTCTCCAATGTTTTTTGTTCAGGCCGGGTTCGCCAGATCGGGTCGCCCGATCCGCGTCAGTTCGTCCAGCGTCGGCTGGCGCTGTTCGATGAACACCTCGTCATCGTGCCAGCTGTCGACATCCTCGGCGTTGCGGACGCCCAGCATTTCGCGCGCTTCGGGCAATGGCAGGTGCAGCGCATCCTCGTACCGCGCCATCAGGATCGATTCCGAGGTTAGACCGATCTTGATGCCCCGCTGCATGAGATCGAGCGTGGTCAGCCAGCTGGTCGGATAATGCAGCCCCGCGCGCATCACCATGCGGAAGCCGCCGAAGACGTAGAGCTCGGTCAGCTCCTTCGCCAGCTCGGCGCTCATATGCTGATAGGTGTTCGACATGCGCACGAAATAGGGCAGCAGCTCGCCCAGCGAGTTGAACCCGCCGCCGGTGATCAGATGCTCGAAATCGTGTGTCAGGCCGAAACGCTGGAAGATGAATTCGAAGTCCGAACAGGGCAGCTTCACCGCGCGCCCGAAATTGACCTCATAGCCATATTTGACGAGGTAGGAGTGGAAGATGCCGCCCAGCGAATTGGCGGGATATTTCGCGAAATCCTCCTTCGTCATGCTGGGGAGGTAGCGTTCCTCGACCCATGCCTTGAACTTCGGATTGATCTCCTTCTCGCGGTCGATCAGCGCCTGAAGCCGGATCGGATCGCGGATCTTCATCAGCTCCTGGCTCAGCCCCAGCGTCGTATCGGGCGGCACCGGCTGATCCTGCCCGTTGCGGCGCAGATAATGGCTGGTCAGCCAGTCGCGGATCACCGGGCTGTTGAGATATTTGGACGAGCTGATCAGCAGGCTGCTCTCGGTCGTCTGCGGCGTGATGCCCTTGTGGAAATAGGAAACGTCGCGATCTTCGAGCATCTGGCCTCTCCTCATCCGGCCGCACTCATGGCGCGCGCCATGCGGTCCGCCTTATCCCGATTTGCATAGGTCGCGGCCGCCCGATCTTTGCCCGGACCTGCCAGAATGATGCGAAGTCGCCACAGGCTCGGAAAAGGTGCGGGCGTGCTTGGCAGGCGGCGAACAGCGCGAAACAGCTGGGCAACGTCAGACGGAGAGCGAGATGCAGATCAGCCTGGAGGGCAAGGTTGCCCTGATCACCGGCGCGGGCGCCGGGATCGGCAAGGCCACCGCCGAAGCCTTCGCCGCGATCGGCGCACAGCTTGCGATCGCCGAGATCGATGCCGGCAAATGCGCGGCATTGGCGCAGCAATTTCCCGACGCGCTGATCGAACCATGCGACGTGCGCGATGTCGCCGCAGTCGAAGCCCTGTGCGCCAGGGTCGCCGATCGCTTCGGCCGGCTCGACGTGCTGGTCAACAATGTCGGCCACCATCTGGGCATACGCTGCGATTTCGAGAATTCGACCGAGGATCAGTGGCAGGCGATGTACGACGTCAACCTGCGCCAGATGATGATCGTCACCCGCGCCGCGATCCCGCTGATGAAGCAAACTGGAACCGGCGGCAGCATCATCAACATATCGTCGGTCGAGGGCTTTCGCGGCTTCCCGTACAATATCGTCTATACGACCTTCAAACATGCGGTGACCGGCTTCACCCGCGGCCTTGCGGTCGAGCTGTCGACCCACGGCATCCGCGTAAACCTGATCGCGCCCGAGACGACCGACAGCGAACAGGTGCCGCTCGATCGCATCCTCGCCTCGCCCGAAATGCGCGCGCAGGCCGACGGCACGATCCCGCTCGGCCGCTTCGGCACCCCGCAGGATCACGCCAATGCGGCGGTCTATCTGGCGACCGACCTGTCGAGCTGGGTGACGGGTCATTCGCTGTTCGTCGATGGCGGCGCGATGGCGGCGGGCGTGTTCCAGCGGACGCCCGACGGCCACTGGACCAACATGCCGATCGTTTCGGGGCGCTGCACCGCGGGCGTCACCGGCGCGAAGCAGCGATCTTGAAAAGAGATAGCGGATTTGAACGAGCAGCCGTTTTTCGCTAAATCACGCGATGCACGCCGCCGACAGACGCGGCGGCGGCGAGTCGGCGTATTTGAGGACCGGGTTGGATGGCACTGATCGAAGCAGACATCGAAGTCGAAGGCATGCGGCTGCAATTGCTGCGCGAAAACTTTCCCGCGCCCAGCCATCACCACACCTGCGACACCGATCACACCGTCACCCTGTTCCTGCCGCCGGTGGGTTTTTCGGGGCAGATCCGCTTCACCGATCGCAATGACGGGGAATATCGTCCGATCTCGCCGCTCTATTTCCGCGCGGCGGGCGTCGGCATCCAGTCGGTCGGCACCGGCGGCGATGCGCGTTGGGTGCGCCTCAGCTTCAGCCACGATCATTTTGTCGAGCTGCTCGACCACGAGTTCGACTGGACCTGGGCGAAGCTCGAAGCCGGCCTCACTTTGTCGGGCACCCCGGTCGAACCGCTGATGATGCGGCTGGGCCGTGAGGCGATGGCGCCGGGCCTGGCCAGCAAGACGCTGATCCAGGCGCTCGGTACCGCCGCGATCATCGAGGTCGCCCGCCTGCTCGACAGTGGCGAGGAACAGCCGCGCAAGGGACAGCTCAGCGCCGGCCAGCTCAACGTCATCCGCGAACGCGCCGCATCGCTCAGCGAACCAGCGCCCAGCCTCGCCGAACTCGCGCGGCTGTGCGGGATGAGCGAACGCAACCTGCTGCGCCTGTTCAAGCAGACCACGGGCGAATCGGTTGCCGCCTTCGTGCGCAACATACGCTGCGATCGCGCGCGCGAAATGCTAGCGCAGACCGAATTGCCGCTGAAGGAAATCGCCTACCGGCTGGGCTTTGCCAGCCATTCGAGCTTCACGGCAGCCTTCCGCCGCGAAACCGGCATCAACCCCACCGACTTCCGCCGCGACCACGCCATCCGCCGCGCGCGGGCGCACTGATCAACGGCGATTGATCAGGCGCTCCTGCAACAGGGTAGTGAAGTCCCTGCGCGCATCGGCGACGATCTGGACGACCACCGCTATCTCGCCGTCAATCTCTTCCTGCGAATAGATCACGCGATAAGGCGGCACCGACAGCTGGCGATGTGACCTTGTGCCCATAGCTTCGAGTTCGACGGGCAAGGGGCCCCGCGATGGCCAGTCCGCAAGGCCTTCAATCGCGGCGACAAGTGTGACGAGCAATGCTTCGGCACCATCGCTCCCGTCCGCGCCTCGCTGCAGCAGGCGACGGTGATAAATCTCGGCAAGATCGCCTTCGGCGCTGGGAGTAAGGCGAACCCGCGCCTTCATTCGCGGAAGCGGTCGCGGATACGATCCGCCAATCCTTCGACAGGCACGGTTTCGCCGCGCGCGATTTCTTCACGCCCCATCGCCAGTAGCTTGAGCAACGCCAGCGTCTCCTGCGTCGCGTGCCACGAGCCGATATCCTGCAGGACGGCCTTTGCCTCGCCATTCTGCGTGATGATCAGCGGGGGGGCGCCATCCGCCAGTTCGCGGATCACTTCGGCGCTGTTCGCCTTCAGATAGCTGATCGGCTTGATGCGGTCGTGGCGGCCCATGATCGACTCCGGTGCATATTCGGTCCGAATATAGTCCACCGCTGACAAGCAGCCAAGCGTTCGACTGGCGTCGTCACGAAAGGATTGCCGCTTTTCAACAAGCGCCGCGCCCGCAAGCCGGCAACGATCGGATATCCCTTGGCCAAACAAGCGAGAGGATGCCGCTCATGAAATTCTCGATGATCTTCGAAGCGCAGCTTTCGAACCCCACGCCGGAGCGCGAGCATCAGCTGATTCACGATTGCATCGAGCAGTGCGTGGTGGCCGAGGAGGTCGGCTTCGACGGGGTCTGGGCGGTCGAGCATCATGCGCTCAAGCGCTATTGCCACATGAGCGCGCCGGAGATCTTTCTGACCGCCGTCGCTGCGCGGACCAGGCGGATCCGGATCGGCCACGGCGTCGTCTGCATGCCCTTCGGCTACAACCATCCGGTGCGCGTCGCCGAGCGGGCGGCGATGCTCGACATCGTCTCGAACGGTCGGCTCAATCTCGGCGCGGGGCGCGGCGGCACGCTGCAGGAACGCACGCTCTGCCAGGTCGATGAGGAGCTGATGTATGCGCAGGTCGAGGAAGGGCTGAAGATCCAGTCGAACATCTGGCGCAAGGACAGCTTCGAATGGGAAAGCGACCTGATCACGATCAAGCCCGCGCCCGGCATGCCCCCGCATGAGATCGTCCCCCGCCCCGTCCAGCTGCCGCACCCGCCCTTGTTCATGGCGTGCACCAATCCCGAAACGGTGAAGCGCGCCGCCGAATATGGCGTCGGCGCACTGATCTTCGGATTTGGCGGGCTCGACAGCATCCGCGAGCAGAAGGAAATGTATGACGAGGCCGCCAAGGCCACCGACGGCAGCCGCTTCGTCTCGACCGAAGTAAACCATTACATGTCGGCGCTCTGCCCGACCGTGGTGATGGACGACGCCGACGAGGCCCGCCGCGTCGGCGCGCGCGGCCAGCGTTATTTCGCGGAATCGATCGGACAGTGGGCGCGCCCCAACCAGCCCTTGCCCAATGAGAATACCGAGGGCGAAGACAATTACGCGTACATGAAGGGCATGGCCGATAAGATCCTGGAGCAGGCCAAGAGCGATCCCGCGCTTGCCGCGCAGGCGACCATCGCGGTGCGCAGCTTCAACGTCGACCACGCCTACGGCAACGCGCAGGACGCGATCGCCTATGTCGAGGAAATGGAGAAGGCGGGCGTCGACGAGGTGATGTGCCTGATCCAGATGGGCACGATCACGCAGGAACAGTGCCTCCACACGATCCGCCAGTGGGGCGAACATGTCATCCCGCACTTCCGCGCCAAGAAGAAGGTAGCCGCCTGAAATGCACGACGCCGTCGATAAAATCCTGCCCGCGGGTCCGCGTCTGGCGGGCCGCAAGATCCTGATCACCGGCGCGGCATCGGGCATGGGCCGCGCGATCGCCGAACTGTTCGCGCATGAAGGCGCCGCGCTCGCCCTGCTCGATGTGCAGGAAGGCCCGCTCAACGAAATCGCGGCCCAGACCGGTGGCACCGCGATCAAGGTCGATCTGCTGAACGAGGCCGATGTCGTCGCGTCGGTCCACACCGCCGAACAGGCGCTCGGCGGGCTGGACGGCATCGTCAACGCCGCCGGCATCCTGCGCACCCTGCCGCTGGCCGACACCACCCCCGACATCTGGCGCCAGATCCACACGATCAACCTGTTCGCGCCCTATCTGATCGCCAACACCGCTTTGCCCGCGCTGCGGCGTTCGGGCACGGCGACGATCGTCAACATCGCGTCGATGGGCGGGATCGAGACCCCGCCGATGATGGCCTCCTACGGCGCGTCCAAGGCGGGGCTGATCGGGCTGACCAAGGGGCAGGCGACCGAATGGTCCCCCATCGTCCGCGCCAATGCGATCTGCCCCGGATCGATCAAGACGGCGATGACCGACGCGATCCCCGGCTACAACAGCCCGGAACAGATCGAGCGCCGCCGCGTCACGATCGGCATGGAGCGCCAGGGCACATCGCTCGAAATCGCCTATCTCGCGCTTTTCCTGACCAGCCGGGAATCGGGCTTCGTGAATGGATCGATCTACGAAATCAACGGCGGCCGGACCTTCGCGGGAAAGGCCAGCTAAATCCTCCCCCGGCGGGGGAGGGGGACCGGCGCAGCCGGTGGAGGGGTATTCTCCACAAACGCGACGTGCCGTTGCCGGCCAATACCTCTCCACCACGCCTGTCGGCGCGGTCCCCCTCTCCCTCCGGGAGAGGATCGAAGAGATCACGCCTCCAGTTCGATGTCCCAATAGAGCCAGTCGCGCCAGCTCTGGTGGAGATAGTGGGGTGGGAAGCTGCGGCCATGTTCCTGCAGCTGCCAGCTCGTCGGGCGGATCGGCTGTTCGTACAGCTTCATCTGCGCCTGCTTGGGTGTGCGTCCGCCCTTGCGCAGATTGCACGGCGCGCAGGCGGTCGAGACATTCTCCCACGTCGTGCGCCCGCCCTGCGAGCGCGGGATGACGTGATCGAAGGTCAGGTCCGCGCCCGATCCGCAATATTGACAGGTGAAGCGATCGCGCAGGAACAGGTTGAAGCGCGTGAAGGCCGGATGTTCGGACTGGCGCACATATTGGCGCAGCGCGATCACCGACGGCAGCTTCATCGCGAAGGTGGGGCTGTGCACCTCCCGCTCATAATGCGAGACGATGTCGACCCGTTCGAGGAAGACCGCCTTGATCGCGGTCTGCCACGACCAGATGCTAAGGGGATAATAGCTGAGCGGCGTATAGTCCGCATTGAGGACGAGCGCCGGACAACTGTCGGGGTGTCGAAGGATATCGGGGTGGTACATGAACGAACCAGAGCCTCCCGCACGCGATGGTCGAGCCCCGCCTGCCTGCTCTCAGGTTCCGTTCGCACACCGGAACGCGATCGCCTGTCCGGCCGCGCCCTTCGTGACCACGCAATGGCTGCATTGCGTGACGTGAGCATGACAGCATTTTCATTGACTCCTCGTCAAGAGTCCCCATCGCCCAAATCGTGATTTCCCGATTCGCGCCAAGCCCGACGGGGCGCCTGCACCTGGGCCATGCCTATTCGGCCCTCGCCGCGCATGACTTTGCGCGCGAACGCGGCGGGCGCTTCCTGCTGCGGATCGAGGATATCGATACGACGCGCAGCCGGCCGGAGCATGTCGCGGGCATATTCGAGGATTTGGCGTGGCTCGGCCTGACGTGGGACGAACCGCCGGTCTTCCAGTCGCAGCGCATGCCGCTCTACGAACGCGCCTTGGCCGATCTGAAGGCGCTGGGCGTCCTCTACCCCTGCTTCTGCACCCGCGCCGACATCGCGGCCGAAGTGGCGGCGAGCGGCTTCGCCCCGCATGGGCCGGATGGCCCGCTCTATCCCGGCACCTGCCGCCACCTTACGCCGGACGAGCGCGCCGCACGGATCGGCAGCGATGCGCATAGCTGGCGGCTCGATGTCGATGCCGCGCTGAAGATCACCGGTCCGCTTGTCTGGCATGAGGG
Source organism: Sphingomonas crocodyli (assembly GCF_004005865.1). Classification (NCBI taxonomy): domain Bacteria; kingdom Pseudomonadati; phylum Pseudomonadota; class Alphaproteobacteria; order Sphingomonadales; family Sphingomonadaceae; genus Sphingomonas; species Sphingomonas crocodyli. Next base: position 73,905 of record NZ_SACN01000002.1, on the reverse strand, counting down.
CGATCGCGCGATCGACGCCACCCCGCAGGTCCACGGCGATGTCGTCCTCGCACGCAAGGATCTGGGCACCAGCTACCACCTCTCGGTCACGATCGATGACGCCGCACAGGGCATCACCGATATCGTCCGCGGGGTCGATCTGTTCGATGCCACGCATGTCCACTGCCTCCTGCAGGCGCTCTTGAATCTCCCGGCTCCGCGCTATCACCACCACCCCCTGCTCACCGCCCCCGACGGCTCCCGCCTCGCCAAGCGCCACGGCGCGCCGAGCCTCGCATCGATGCGCGCAGAGGGTGTCGATCCGGCAACGCTTGTCGCCGAACTGCGAACACGGCGCGCAGCCGACCGCAGCATCACTTGATCCCCCCCCGCTCGACCCGCTAACGGGTCCGCGCCGGCCACTTCGTCGGCTTCCCCAGAGGACCAGCATGTCGGACGTAGAGCAGCTTCAATCGGGCCTTCTGGCCGAGATCGCCGGGGCGGGCGACCTTGCCGCGGTCGAGGCGATCCGCGTGAAGACGCTCGGCAAGGCCGGCGCGATCACCGGCCTGCTCAAGACGCTGGGCGGGATGAGCCCCGAGGAACGCCAGACCGCCGGCCCGCGCATCCACGGCGCGCGTGAGGCGATCACCGCCGCGCTGGCCGATCGCAAGGCCGTGCTGGAGACTGCCGCGCTCGACGCGCGCCTCGCCACCGAAAAGCTCGACATGACCCTGCCCGTCTCGGCGGGGGCACAGGGTTCGGTCCACCCGGTCAGCCAAGTGATGGACGAACTCGCCGAAATCTTCGCCGATCTGGGCTTCGCGGTCGCGACCGGCCCCGAGATCGAGGACGACTGGCACAATTTCACCGCGCTCAACATTCCGGAAACGCACCCGGCGCGCGCAATGCACGACACCTTCTACTTCCCCGACGATCAGGCGCGGGATGGCAAGAAGATGCTGCTGCGCACGCATACGTCGCCGGTGCAGATCCGCACGATGATGAGCCAGCAGCCGCCGATCCGCATCATCGCGCCCGGCCGCACCTATCGTTCGGACAGCGATGCGACCCACACGCCGATGTTCCACCAGGTCGAAGGTCTGGTGATCGATCGCGGCATCCACATGGGCCATCTCAAGTGGACGCTGGAGACCTTCGTGAAGGCCTTCTTCGAACGCGACGACATCGTCCTGCGCCTGCGCCCCAGCTTCTTCCCCTTCACCGAGCCTTCGGCGGAGGTCGACGTCGGCTATACGCGCGACAAGGACGGCCGCCGCATCATCGGCGGCGCAGAGCCGGACGGCTGGATGGAAATCCTCGGTTCGGGCATGGTCCATCCGCGCGTGATCGCGGCGTGCGGGCTCGATCCCGACGAATGGCAGGGCTTCGCCTTCGGCTGCGGCATCGATCGCCTCGCGATGCTCAAATATGGGATGGATGATTTGCGCGCCTTCTTCGACGGCGATCTGCGCTGGCTGAAACATTATGGCTTCGCCGCGCTCGACGTACCCACCCTGTCCGCAGGAGTCGGCGCATGAAGTTCACCCTCGGCTGGCTCAAGGAGCATCTGGAGACCGACGCCTCGCTCGACGCGATCCTCGACGGCCTGACCAAGGTCGGGCTGGAGGTCGAAGGCGTCGAGGATCCGTCGGCCAAGCTCGGCATGTTCAAGGTCGCGCGCGTCCTGACCGCCGCGCCGCATCCGCAGGCGGACAAGCTGCAGGTGCTGTCGGTCGATGTCGGCGGGCCGGAACCGCTCCAGGTCGTCTGCGGCGCGCCCAATGCGCGCGCGGGCCTGATCGGCGTGCTCGGCCAGCCGGGCGACTATGTCCCCGGCCTCGACGTCACGCTCAAGATCGCGGCGATCCGCGGGGTCGAATCGCGCGGCATGATGTGTTCGATGCGCGAGCTGGAACTCGGCGAAAGCCATGAAGGGATCATCGAGCTTCCGGCCGATGCCCCGATCGGCACGCCGTTCATCGACTATGCCGGCTTGGCCGATCCGGTGATCGACGTTGCGATCACGCCCAATCGGCAGGATTGCATGGGCGTGCGCGGCATTGCGCGCGACCTCGCCGCCGCCGGCCTCGGCACGCTCAAGTCGCTCGTCATCCCGACGATCAAGGGCAGCGGCGATTGCCCGATCGCGATCGAGACGCTCGATACCGATGGTTGCCCCGCCTTCTTCGGCCGCGTCGTCAAGGGTGTGGTCAATGGCGACAGCCCCGACTGGATGGCCAAGCGCCTGAAGGCGGTGGGCCATCGCACCATCTCCGCGCTCGTCGACATCACCAATTATGTGATGATCGATCTCGGCCGCCCCCTGCACGTCTATGATCTCGCCAAGCTGAGCGGGCCGATCGTCGCGCGCAAGGCGAAGGCGGGCGAAAGCGTCCTCGCGCTCAATGGCAAGAGCTACGCGCTCGACGAGACGATGACCGTGATCGCCGACGCGAACGGCGTCCACGATATCGGCGGCATCATGGGCGGCGAACATTCGGGGGCGACGGGCGCGACCAGCGACGTCCTGATCGAATGCGCCTATTTCACGCCCGAGGCGATCGCCCGCACCGGGCAGAAGCTCGCCCTCACCAGCGATGCGCGCACCCGCTTCGAACGCGGCGTCGATCCCGATTTCCTGGCCGACGGCCTCGCCATCGCGACCAAGCTCGTCACCGACATTTGCGGCGGCACGGCCACGCAGGCGATCGAGGCGGGCACGCCCCCTTCGGGTGGCAAGGCGCTGCGTTACGATCCCGCGCTCACCGAAAAGCTCGCAGGCCTCAAGGTCGCGCCGGAAAAGCAGCGGGCGATCCTGACATCGCTCGGTTTCGGCATCGATGCGGTCTGGAACGTCTCGGTCCCCAGTTGGCGCCGCGACATCGACGGCACCGCCGATCTGGTCGAGGAAGTCGTCCGCATCACGGGGATCGACGAAGTCCCCTCCACCCCGCTGCCGCGCGCCGAGGGCGTCGCCAAGCCCACCGCCACGCCCGCGCAGGCGATCGAACGCAAGGCGCGCCGCACCGCCGCCGCACGCGGCCTGAACGAAGCCGTGACGTGGAGCTTCATTTCCGAAGCCGAGGCCAAGCCCTTCGGCGGCGGTGAGTGGAGCCTCGCCAATCCGATCAGCGAAGACCTGAAGGTCATGCGCCCCTCGCTGCTGCCCGGCCTGATCGGTGCCGCGCGGCGCAATGCCGATCGCGGCGCGGACAGCATCCGCCTGTTCGAGATCGGCCGCCGCTACCTCGCCGATCGCGAGAGCCTGACCCTCGGCCTGCTGCTGGCAGGCGACAAGGCCCCGCGCGACTGGCGCACCGGCAAGGCGCAGCCGTTCGACGCGCTCGATGCGAAGGCGGAGGCGATCGCGATCCTCGCGGCCGCGGGCGCGCCGGTCGATCGGCTGCAGGTATTCGAAGCCGTATCGGCGGGTGTCTATCACCCCGGCCGTTCGGCGACCCTGCGCCTCGGCCCCAAGACGATCCTCGCCGAATTCGGCGAACTCCACCCCGCCGCCGCGCGCGCCTTCGATATCGACGGTACCGTGATCGCGGGTGAGATCTATCTGGACGCCATCCCTGCCCGGCGCGGCGGCAACGATCATATCCGCGTGGCCTATGCCCCGCCGCCGCTCCAGCCGGTCCGCCGCGACTTCGCTTTCCTGGTGAGCGCGGACAAGCCCGCCGACGATCTGCTGCGCGCCGTGCGCGGCGCCGACAAAGTGACGATCGTCGACGCCAAGCTGTTCGACATCTTCACCGGCACCGGCGTCGCCGAGGGCGAAAAGTCGGTCGCGATCGAAGTGACCCTCCAGCCCGCCGACAAGAGCTTCACCGATGCCGACCTGACCGCGATTTCGGACAAGGTCGTCGCGGCGGCGGCGAAGGCGGGGGCGCGCCTCAGAGGCTGACGAAAGCGGCGTCGCGCCACGGGGCGGGAGTGAAGACTCCCGATTGACGGCGCGCGTCCGCTGTGAATACTCTTACGCTATATAAAAAAGACGGGGCGCAGCTGTCCGACTCGGCTCGCCACCGGTGGCGAGGAGAGAAACATGCAGCGCGAGGCACGCATCAAGATCGCTCGAGAACTTCTCGACATGATCGACAATCACGTCATCCAGACATCCGAGGAGCCGGCGGTCGAACTCGACATCGGCCGCTTCACCGATCCGGCGCGGTTCGAGAAGGAAAAGCAGGAGCTGTTCCTCAACCGGACCCAGCTTCTCGCGTTCAGCGCCGACGTGCCCGAACCGGGCAGCTATTACGCCACCGAGGTCGCCGGCCGCCCGATCCTGATCGTGCGCGGCAAGGATGAGAAGGTTCGCGCCTTCCTGAACGCCTGCCGCCATCGCGGGGTTCAGCTGGCCGAAGGCTGCGGCAAGGCAAAGGCGTTCGTCTGCCCCTATCATGCCTGGACCTTCGGGCTGGATGGCGCGCTGGTCGGCGTGCCGGGCCGTGTGGCGTTCGACAATCTGCTCGAACATCGCGACCTGATCGAGCTGCAATGCGTCGAGACGATCGGCTTCATCCTGGTGAACCCGAACCCCGCCGCGCCGCCGATCGACGCCGACGAATTCTTCGGCCCGATGAAGGATCATCTCGCCGGCTATCATTACGACAATCTGCACCTCGTCGCCGAGTTTCAGACGGTCGCGCGGATCAACTGGAAACATGCGGTCGACGGCGGGGTCGAGGGTTATCACGTCCCCTTCCTCCATCCCGAGACGGTCGGCCCGATGACGCTGCCGCAATTCCTCCACCTCGACTGGGGGCTGCACCACACGCTCGTCACCACGTCGCCCGACATCGTGAAGCTGAAGGACATTCCCGAGGAGGAATGGCCCGAACATCCCTATTTCTCCTGCTCCAACTCGGTCTTCCCCAATTCGATCGTGATCGCGGGGGAATCGGTCGGCATCTTCCAGCGCAGCGATCCGGCCGATGAACCGGGCAAGTGCAACTACATCTTCCGCGTCTATGGCTGGGGCAAGAAGCCGTCGCCCGAGCGCGAGGCGAAGGACAAATATATCGCCGACATGCTGTTCAAGGTCGCGATGGACGAGGACATGAAGGTCCAGTCCAATTCGCAGATCATGATGGAAAATGGCGCGGTGCCGTCGATCATCCTGGGCCGCCGCGAACAGAACGTCCTGCGCATGCACAAGAATTACGACCGCATCATCGGCCATGATCCGGCGGTGGCGCTGGCCGAGTTGTACGGGCAGGCGGCGGAGTGATCCGCCGCCGACTTAATCGCAGGTGATCACCGCGTTGCGCAGTTCGTAACCGGTGACCAGCCTGTTCCACTTTATGTCGGGCGCGCGTTCCAGTTTCAGCCCCGGCGTCGCCAGCAGCCGTTCGAGGAACAGGCAGGTTTCGTAGAGCGCGACCTGCGCGCCGGGGCAGCGATGCTCGCCATCACCGAACGAAAGCCCGGCATTGCCATATTTGGCGCTGACCTTGCGCCCCGGCTCAACCGCGTGGGGGCAGGCGCCGAACGCCGCCTCGTCCGTATTGGCGGCGCGCACGTCGATCGCCACGGCCTCGCCCGCCTTGATCGACGCATCATCGCCCGGCAGATCGGCCTTCATCCGGCGAAACAGGAAGCCCACGACGGGTTCGAGCCGCAGCAACTCCTCCAGCAGCGCGATCTTCCCGCTCTCGTCGGCCGCCAGGAAGGCGGTGCGCAATTCCTCGCGCTCCAGCATGTGCCACGCCGCCATGACAATGAACTCGCGCGTCGTCGCCATGCCCGCCGCGCCATAGACGAGGCACTCGGTCAATATTTCGCGGCCGGTATAGCCCTCGTCGATCAGGTGCGAGATCACGTCGTCCTGCCGCGCCTTCTTGCGCGCGCGGATCGCAGGCACGACGTCGCGATAGTAGAAGGCGAACACGCGCACCTGCGAATGAACGATCCGCTTGATCGCCGCCCACTTGCCCGATGTCTTCTCGAAGCCGCCGGTGAAGAAGGCGTCCAGCCGCTTCGACAGGCCACGAATGTCATTGGTGTTGAGGCCGACGATATCGCCCGCCACCGCCACCGCGAGTTCGAGGCTGAGATCGTCGAGCCGCGCGCGCTTCTTCTTGCGGAAGCCGCCGACCAGATCGTCGCTCAGCCGCACCATCAGATCGCGATAGCGCGTCGTCACCACGCGCGGCGTGAAGAAGCGCGCGGTGGCGCTGCGCTGCACGCGATGCGCCTCGCCCTCCAGATAGAGGATGGGCTGGCGCATCGGCTTGCTGATCCGCCCGACCTGCTCGGCCAGAAATCCCGCCTGGCTGGTATGGCCGCTGCGCAGGACGGCGCGCGCCTGATCGAAGGTCGCGGTGGAAATATCGGGCGCGATCGTCCCGCCGCCCGCCGCGAGCCGCGCCGATTTGCGCTGATCGGGGCCGCCATGAACGGGGCATGCTGTTTCCGGGGTGGTCGCAACCGACATGGCACGTCTCCCGATGTGATTTATCGTGGATCATAAAAATAGGGTCTGCTGGGAAGGCGTCAAGTTTGGCGGATTGCCGCGATTGTCGGCACGCCGAGACACAATCGTTGGACCTTGGTCGAACCGACAGGCGCACGGTTGCGAATCTCTACGCGGCCTTAAGACTATTCCTGCCACGCCGCCGGACATGGCAACCGCGCTCATCCCCGATGAATCGCCGCTTTGCGCATCCTTCCGGGGTGCGGGCGATGCGCGCGATCTCTATCGCATCTGGGTGGACGGCCCCGTCCTGCAAATCGAAGCCTGCGGCCATTGGTCTCTCGCGGTCGCCAAAGCCTATGATCGCGACATCCGGCGGATCATCGCCGCCTGCCGGCTCATCAGCCCCCATCTGCGCGTGATCGCCGATCGCAGCGAGATCCCCAGTTTCGATCCCGGCGGGCACGAACTGCTGCTGGCAACATATAACGACATCCTGCGCGAGGGCGACCGGATCGCGCTGGTCGTCGATTCCAGCGTCACCAAAGGCCACATCCGCCGCATCGCCGGTCGCGAGGAAACCCAAGCCTTCCTGTCGCTCTCCGCCGCGCGCACCTGGGTACTCGCCTACGGCTGAGCCCGGCGCACCGCATCCGTCGGCAATTCGACAACGGCTATATCTGGCACCGCGGCCACAAATCCCCTATTTCCGCCCCGAAATCATCGGAGTGCCCATGTCGTCCGCCGCCCCCGTCCGTTGCGAAGGTTGCCCCGTCCGCGATCAGGCGGTGTGCGCCGCGCTGACCGATGAGGAGCGGGCGGCGCTCGCGCGGATCGGCGTGACGCGCGAGTTTGCGCGCGGGGAGACGATCTTCGCCGCCGGCGACGATAGCGTGGCGTGCGCGACCTTGATCTCGGGCGCCGCCAAGCTGTCGGGGATCGATGCCGAGGGGACCGAGCGGATCGTCGCGATCGTCCACCCTTCGGGTTTTCTGGGGCAATTGTTCGCGGCCCAGGTCGATCATCATGCCGTGGCGCTGACCGACAGCCGGCTGTGCCTGTTCCCGCGCGGCGGGTTCGAAGCGGTGATGGCCGAACATCCCGCACTGCTGCGCTCGATCCTCGATCGCACGCTGGTCGATCTGGCCGAGACGCGGTCGCTGGTCGATCTGATCGGGCGGCGATCGTCGCGCGGGCGGGTGGCCGGGCTGATCCTGCTGTTCGCGCGGGCGGCGTCGGATGCGCCGTGCCACAGTTCGCTCGCCTTCGATCTGCCGCTGACGCGCGGAGAAATGGCGGCCCTGCTGGGCCTCACGATCGAAACGGTCAGTCGGCAGCTCGGCCAGCTGGAAAGCGACGGGCTGATCGCCCGGATGGGGCCACGTGGCCTGATCGTAAGAGATCCCGCCGGGCTGGAAACCGCGGCGGGATAAGGTTAGCGGCACCGGTCAGAGGAGAGGTTACCGGCGCCGCTAGAGGATTCAGATCGTCAGCTTGATGATCAGGATCGCGGCGCTCCACGCGACGATCAGGATCGGCAGCACCATCACCTGCGCGATCGCCTCGCGGCCCTTCAGCCGGCCTGTGGCGCAGACGATGCCTTCGTGCATGAACTCGTCCCAGCTCTGATGCCGGCCCGGCGCGCGCGGGGCGATCTTCGCCCACATGCCGGGGACCAGAAACGCCATCGCGATGAAGGTGCCGAAGATCGCGAAGGGGATGAACAGCTCCGCATTCATGAAGGCCGCGCCCATGAAGCCGAGAAAGGCGAAATAGGCCCCAAAGGTCGCGACGTGGAGCACGGGCGGGAGATCGAAGGTCCGCGGTGCGTGTTGCCCGCTGTGGCGAGCGACATGGGCGGCGGCGTGAAGCTGTGCCTGGGTCAGATGCCTGGTCATCGAAGGTCTCCTGAACTGATGATTCGGTTCTAGGAGAGTCGCGGCGACCGCGCTTTGACGGGCGTCAAAGCCCCCGCGTGGCGCGATATTCGCCGATCAAAGCCTGATACTGGTCCATCGGCGGGAAGCGTTCGAAGCTTTTGGTCGCCCCCGTTTCGGCCCACGGCAATTTCTCCGCCGTCTGCGTTTCCGCCCACGGCGCGAACCAGCCGGCATCGTCGAGCAGGGTCGCGCGGACGTTGACGAAGCCCAGGTCGCCGCGCGGCCGGGTGAAGACCCAGCTCTTGCACCAGTCGCAATGATGATGATCGGCCTGATCGCCGTGCATCCCGCCGACCACCGTTTCCCCGCCGATCAGTTCGAACCCGCTGTCGGGCATGATGAGCGTGGTCGAAAAGGCGCTGGCGGTCATGCGCTGACAACCGCGGCAATGGCACACAGTCTCCATCCACGGCGCCTCGGTCAGGCGGAAGCGAACCCGGCCGCAGCAGCAGCCGCCTTCGATCGGGAATGTCGGCATTGCCATCATCGTCTCCTTTCGTAAGCTGAACGCCTGCTAGGGGGATTGGGGCCGATGTGGAAGTTCCTGGGCGGCGTTATCGCCGCGATGCTCGTGATGGGCGGCGGGCTGCTGATCTGGCAGGGCATGGGCGATCGCCCGCATGTCGCCGCGTCCGCTCCCTCGGCTTCCGCCGCCAACGCCGCCGAGCCGCTCGCCACCCCGCCCGCCGCCGATGAGGCGACCAAGGAGGAGCGCCGCTTCAACCGATATGACAAGGATCGCGACGGGAAGATCGGCGCGGACGAATATCTCGCTAGCCGCCACAAGGCCTATGCGAAGCTCGACACCAATGGCGACGGCCGGTTGAGCTTCGAGGAATGGGCGATCAAGACGACCACCAAGTTCGCGGGCGCCGATGCCGACAAATCGGGCACGCTCGACGCCGCCGAATTCGCGACCACCAAGGTCGTCCGCAAGACGCGGGCGCCGGCGCCCTGCAAACCCGACGCGGACGACTGATCAGGCGATCAGCGCGGCCTCCAGCTTCGCGCGCACGGCATCGGGAAACGGCGTCGGCCGCCCGTTCAGCATCGCGACCAGCATCACCTCGGCAAAGGCGGTGAGTTCGCCGCCCTGCTCCGCCGTTTGACCGAGCAGGAAGGAGGACCGGCCAATCTCGAGCACGCCGGTGCGGATATGGAGCGGCTCCCACGCCATCTCGCCCGCAAACTCCAGCTGCACCCCGGCGACCACTGCCGTCCCGCCGATGGCGATCAGATCGGCGAGCAGATGCTGCCGGTTGAAGCGTGCGCGCGCCTCTTCGAAGATCACAGCGACCGCGACATTGTTCACATGCGCCTGGATATCGAGATCGTCGAAGCGGACGGGAATCTCGATCTCATTGGGGAAAACACGTCCGATCAACCGGCTTCGATCCAGACGCTGCATGTCACTCTCCCCCTTCTTATTCCCGCCCGCCGTAGCATCGCGCGATCACCCAGGTCGACCCATTGTGCAGCGCAACGAAACGCGCCAATTTGTTTCCCGACAGGAAACAAAAGGGGACGCATATATGACCGAGCCGACCGACATCAGCCGCCGTGCCTTCGTGGGCGGGACCGCCGTCGCTGCGGCTGCCGCGACGATCGCCACCGCCGCGCAGGGCGCCGCCCCACCCCCGGCACCCGCGGGCCAGAAGGTGCCGACCATCTTCGCGAGCGGCGGCGGCTTCTTCCCGCAGGCGTGGGAGACATCTTTGATGCCCGAATATCTGCTGGGCCTGAGCGGATCGAAGCGCCCCAAGATCTGCTGGCTTGGCCCCGCGTCGGGCGAGAGCGCCGCCAATTTCGAGACGTTCGCGCGCGGCATGGAAACCCATCCGTGCGAGGTGCGCCACTTCAACATCTACCAGCCCGAAACGCTCGATTTCGCCAATTATCTGATGGGCATGGACATCGTCTTCGTCGGCGGCGGATCGACCCGCAACATGATGACCTTGTGGCGCGACTGGGGCTTCGACAAGGCGCTCAAGACCGCGTGGGAGGCGGGTGTGGTGATGTCGGGCGGCAGCGCGGGGCTGATCTGCTGGTTCCAGTCGGGCCTGACCGACAGCTTCCCCAAGGTACTGGCGCCGGTGGGCGGCCTGGGCTTCCTGCCTGGATCGACCAACCCGCATTACAACGTCCGCCCCGATCGCATCTCGCAATATCGCAAGTTCATCGCCGACGGATCGATCGACAGCCCCGGCATCGCGCTCGAAAACGATGCGGCGGTCCTCTATCGCGGCACCGAGATGGTCGAGATCGTCTCCACCCGCAAAGCGGCCAAGGCCTTCCGCCTGACGCGCACTGCAACCGGATTTGAGGAAGTGCCGCTGCCGGTCCGATATCTGGGTGTCTGACGCGCCGGTGCGATCGGTGCGGCATCGGGATTGATGAAATCTCGATTGCGAATGTTTCGCAATGGCAACAATGATGCGCCATGTCGCACCTCGCCCGATTCATCGCCCTGCTTTGCCTGATCGCGCCCGCGACACTGCAGGCGCGCTGGATCGAGGCGCGATCGCCCAACTTCATCGTCTATAGCGACGGTGGTGAGGGCGATCTGCGCAAGTCGGTGGCGCTGCTCGAAAATTACGATCAGATCCTGCGCACGCTGACGGGCACGATCGCGCCGCCATCGCGCGCGCCGCTCAAGGTCTATCTGGTCAAATCGCCGAAGGATCTTGCGATCGTCGAGCCGGTGCCGCCGGGCGTGCTCGGCTTCTATCGTGCGCGCGTCGGCGGCACGGCGGCCTTCGCGGTGCGCAGCGGCCAGCCGGGGCTGGGCGGTGAGCAGGTGCTGCTGCACGAATATGCCCACCATTTCACCGCACGTTACTATCCGGCCTACTATCCCGGCTGGTTCAACGAAGGCTTCGCCGAATATGTGATGACGGCGAAGGCCGACGGCGATCGGATCGAGATCGGCCGCTACAATCCGGGGCGCGCGGCCGATCTGCTGCGCGGGACGTGGCTGCCGGTCGACCGCATCCTTTCCGGAAAATGCTGCACGAACCGCGCGGAAATGGCGCAATTCTACGCCGAAAGCTGGCTGATCGTGCATTATCTGTTCGCCGACGAGGGGCGTCGCGCGGCGTTGACACGCTATCTGGCCGACCTGCAGCGCGAAGTGCCCGAAGCAGAGGCGTTCAAGGCCGCGTTCGGCATCGATCATGACGCCTTCGAAGCCCATCTGAAGCGCTACATGACGGCCGGCATCCCCTATGGCGCGATGCCGCGTCCGGTCGGGCCGCAGGCGGCAATCACGATCCGCACGCTGCCGCAATCGGCCGACGATCTGCTGCTGCCCCATGCCGCGCTTATGATCGGGGTGGTCCCGTCGGCGCGCGAGCCCGCGCTCGTCGCCGCGATCCGCAAGGCCGCCGCACTTTATCCCGACGATCCCTATGCAAGGCGCGTTCTGGGCCGCGCCGAGATTGCCGGGGGCGACAAGGCGACGGGCATGGCGATCATCGATCAGTTGCTCGCCGCCGATCCCGAAAATGCCGAACTGCTCTATATTCGCGGCACGGTCGATTTCTATGCGGGGCGCAAGGACGATGCTCGCCGCGCCGAACTCTATGCGGCGGCCAATCCCTGGTTCAAACGCGCCGCCGCCGCCGACCCGGCCTATTACACCGCCGTCTATCGGCTGGCGCAGACAAGCTTGTCGCCCGCCGGGCAGGTCGCCGACGCGACGGTCGACCAGCTTTTAAGCGCGCACGAACTCGCCCCATTGGTCGGCGACATCGCGATCGACGCGGCGGCCGCGCTCTATGCCAAGGGGCGGAAAGCCGAGGCGGAGATCGCACTCGTGCCGATCGCGACCAACCCGCACAACGGCAATGCCGAACGCGCGCGACAGCTGCTGCAACAGGTCCGCGCCGCCAAATAGCGGCCGCCTTCCGCCTGCCCGGTGAAACCCCGCGCCGTCTGCGGTGTTTTCCTGAAAGGAAAGCGCAGACGAGGAGCGGCAATGCTGATCTTCCGCCGGGCGGTCGACATGGTGTTCGAGACCAAGGAGAGTCCGCGCGCGCAGATTCCCGATGGCCCCGTCGACCCCGCCTGGTTCGGTGCCACAACCTGCCTCAATTGCGGTGCCGCGATCGACACGCCCTTTTGCGGGCAGTGCGGGCAGAAGGCGGCGGCGCGCTTCGCGTGGCGCGATATCGGGCGTGAGGGGTGGGATCGGGTCCGCTGGTTCGAGTTTCAGCTGACCCGCACGTTGCGCCATCTCGTCACCGGCCCCGGCCGGGTGGCGCGCGAATATGTGATGGGCCGGCGGACCGCGTATATGCACCCGCTCAAACTGCTGGTGGCGTTGGTCGCCGCGCTCGTCCTGATGCTCGCCATCAACAAATATTTCGGCGTCTATGCCTTTCGCGACACCGATGTCGATCGGATGGCCGCGCGGGTGATGGCCTATGCCAACTGGTCCTTTTCGATCGGCATCTTCGCGATCTTTTTCGGATCATGGATCGGCCTCTACGGGCGGCTCGGCTATAACTGGATCGAGCATGCGGTGCTGGCGATCTACGTCCAGTGCCTGATCCTGGCTGTCATCATCGCCAATATGCTGCCGACCCTGATCTGGCGCGATGCGGGCTTCGTCCTGGCGCACAAGGCCGCGTCGCAGGCGTACATGCCGATCGTGAAGTTGGGCATCGTCGCGATCGCCTATCGCCAGTTCTTCCTGATCGATCTGCGGCGCGAATGGCTGCGTTGGCTGATCGCCTGCCTGATCTACGCCGCTTTAGCGTGGGGGCTGCTGCGCCTCTACGCGATGGCGATCCTGTGGCTCGTGACCCGATAATCACCCCCCCAATCATACCAAGGAGTGGCCTGATGCGACGGACCTGGATGCTCTCGACGGCCTCGGCCGCACTTCTGCTGGCAGGCTGCGATTCCAAGGATGCCGAGACCGCCGCGCAGATTACCGGCGGCGACAGGGTCGAAGCGATCGCCTCCACGCTCCAGGCCTGTTCCTATGATGGCGAGCCGGTGAACGCCGCGCCCGCATCGCTCAACGGCAATGCCCCCGCCGACTGTTCGATGTCGGTGAAACGGATCATGGGCTTTACCGGCCTGCCCGCCAACTTCGTCGTCGTATCCGGCCCGGTGCCGAACGCGGCGGCGGTGATCATGCTCGATCAGAACCGGATTTCCCGCCGCGTGATCGCCTTCAACCCCAATTTCATGGCGATGGCACAGCAGACGGCGAAGGGCAGCCAGTGGGGGCCGATGAGCATCATGGCGCACGAAATCGCGCACCATCTGTCCGGCCACACGATCGTCCCCGGCGGCAGCCGGCCCGAGATCGAGCTGGAGGCCGACAAGTTCAGCGGCTTCGTGCTGCAGAAGATGGGCGCGCCGATCGACGCCGCGACCCAGATGATCCTGGCGATGGGCACCAACCACGGCACGCCGACCCATCCCGACAAGCAATCCCGCGCCGATGCGATCCGGCAAGGCTGGAACGAGGCGAAGGCGCAAGGTGGCGGCGCGTCTCCGCCCGCTGCCCAGCCCGCAGTAACGCCCCCCACGGCGCCACCCGCCGTCGTGGTGCCGGCGGCCGCGACCGCGCCGATCGTTCTGCCAAAGCCCGGATCGATCCCGTTCAAATATGGCCGCTTCGTCGTCGACGAGACGGGCAAGCTCGATCCCGCGCGCGTAAAGCCGATGGAGGACAAGCTCCGCGCGCTGGCGAAGGATGCCGGGGTCGAGATGACCTTCCTGGTCGTCAACGATCTGAAGGGCATGTCGGCCGACGATTATGCCTGGGCGATGATGCGGCAGTTGCGCATCGGCAAGCTCGACGTCGGCAATGGCGCGGTCGTCGTGGTCGCCCCGCGCCAGAAGCAGGCGGCGGTCGCTTATGGCCCCGGTCTCGCCAAGGAGGCCGAATTCTCCGATCCCAAGAAGCAGTTGCTCAGCTGGATCGACAATGGCTGGCGCTATTGCGACGATGCCGATGGCTGCAAGACGTGGACCGACAGCCTGTTCTCGGTCTTCAACGGCACCTTGTTCAATGCCGAACGGACCAAGTGGACGATCCAATATCCCACGCTCGGCGCGCTGATGGACCATTATAAGGCGGTCAACGACGATCGGATGAAGACCAAGCGGCCGTTCGATCCCAAGACCGATCAGCCGCTGGGCAATCTGATCCGGATCAGCGGCAAGATCACCAGCCTGTCGCCACCCACCGGCATCGGGCAGGTCAATCCGAAGCTGATCGGCGGCCCGCTCGGCTACACCGCGGTCAGCATGACGACCGACGACGGGCATGACGTGATCCTCTACGTCTCCCCCCGCCTCGCCCCGCTGATGCCATCGGGCAAGATCAAGGATGGCAGCCGCTACACCGCCGTCGGCCGGCTCAACAGCACCGGCGACAAGGCGAGCGGACAGGCATCGAGCCTCTGGCTGTTCAGCTATGACGAGATTTAGGGCTTAAGCCCGGCCGGCGGCCAGGCGCCGTCGCGGACCATCGCGGACACCTGCTTGGGATCGGGCGGCGGCCACGGCGCGCCCTTGCGCTGGAGCTTGGCGATCAGACGCTGACGCGCAGCCTCCTCGGCAGGTGAACCGATCCGCAACGGCTCCCAGATGCCCCGCGCGGGGATCGCGCCGCCCGCGCTGACCGCCCAGGGATCGCCACCATGCGCGATCAGCGCCTCGGCCACCTGCATCGAATCGGCGTCCACCACCGTCTGCAGCACGGTAATATCCGCCCCATCGCGGGCATTGGGATCGGCGCCGTGGCGCAGCAGCAGGTTTGCGGCATCGACATCTTCATGTTCGGCCGCCGTCACCAGCGGAGGAACGCGGGGACTGCCCTTCCCGCCATTCGCATCGGCGCCCGCCGCCAGCAGCTTTTCGGCCAGATCGTGCGCGCGGGTGGCGATGGCCAAGGTCAGCGCATCGCCCTGAATGGCGGGCGGCACCTTCAGCGCCAGCAAAGTATCGAGCATCGATCCGTCGCAGCGCGCCACCGCGAAGGTCAACAGGTCGCCAAACTGCCCATCGGGTGCGAAATCGGGATAGGCGACCGGGGGCACATGGGTCGATGCGAGTTGCGGATCGCGCGTCAGGCGGCGGCGAACATCGTCGGCATCGCCCGCGAAGATGGCGGCGGCGAGATCGCGCCCCGCCTGCCCGTTCGTAACCGCGCCCAACACCTTGCGCTCGTCAGGCAACTGCACATTGGTCTCCGGATGGCAGGCCCGGCCGGGGGCGCAGGCCGTGGCGAGGAACATCGTGCCGACTATGATCGCGCCGGCCCTGCCGATCCATCCGACGATCATCAATGCGGCAGGCTGTTGAGCACCCAGTCCATCCCATGCTTGTCGACCGGATTGTGGCGTTCGACCCAGTTCTTGTCGTCGGGCGCCTGCGCGTCAAGCCCGTGACGCACGCCATAAGCCGGCGGCGCATCGGCCAGCAGCGCGCCCGGAATGCCGCCCAGCACGAAGCCCGCGACCCGATCGCCGCCATCCTGCGCACCCGACAGCACTTCGCCGCGCACGAACCAGGCGTCGACACGCGGCCGCGATCCGCCCGCATCACCCCGGATCGCGGCCGCCTGTTCGATCGTCTTGTCGCTGAGGCCCGCCGCGTTGAACGTGTCGGCCGGCCGACCCGCCGCCAGCGCCGCCGCCGAAGCCAGCCCGCCGCCCAGCGAGTGGCCGGTGAAGTCGACCTTGCCGGCCAGATCCGATCGCCCGATCCGCTCGCCAATCTCCAGCGCCTGTCGATAATGGACCGAATCCATGCCCACGCCCTGGCGCAGGTTCGTCACCCAATCGCCCGCGCTCTGCGATCCGCGAAAAGCGATCGTGTAAGTGGGGTTGTCCGCCGTCCCGCCGACATAGACCCGCGCCCGGAAATCGCCGCGCGCGAGCATGGCGGGATCGAGGCCCAGTTCCTTCAGCTCCGCCGTGCTGGCCGTGCGATAGCCGGCCGGCGGGCTTGCCCGGTCATTATAGACGTCCTGCGCCATCAGCGCGTGTGCGCGCAGTTCGGCATTGCTGCTGGAGGCGGGTTCGGGCCGTGCGGCGGGCGCGATCGTCGCGGGTTCGGCGGGCCGCGAAAGTTCGCGCGTCGCGGCGACGCCATCGAACACGCCCGGCGATCGAAAGGCGGCTGCGCCTATGCCCGAAACCTGCATCACCGATCATCCCGCATCCCAAGGTGATGCGCTTATCGGCCTTTGCGGCGATCCGGTCTGTAGTCGGATCGCCTAGGTCGGATCAGTCCACATCCTCGACATCGACCTTCTCGCCCGTCACGCGCTGCGAAAGGGCGGCGGCCATGAACTTGTCGAGATCGCCGTCGAGCACGTCGGACGGCGCGGTGGAGGTGACGCCGGTGCGCAGGTCCTTCACCATCTGATAGGGCTGCAGGACGTAGGACCGGATCTGGTGGCCCCAGCCGATCTCGGTCTTGGCGGCATAGCCCGCCATCGCCTCGGCCTCGCGCTTCTGCAATTCCTGTTCGTAGAGGCGCGCTTTCAGCTGCTTCATCGCCTCGGCCTTGTTCTTGTGCTGCGAACGCTGGTTCTGGCAGGCGACGATGATGCCGGTCGGAACGTGCGTGATGCGCACCGCCGAATCGGTGGTGTTGACGTGCTGACCACCCGCGCCCGACGATCGATAGGTGTCGATCTTCAGATCCTTTTCCAGCACCTCGATATCGATATCGTCGTCGACCTCCGGATAGACCCAGACCGACGCGAAGCTGGTGTGGCGGCGCGCGGCCGAATCGTAGGGCGAGATGCGGACGAGGCGGTGAACCCCGCTCTCGGTCTTGGCATAGCCATAGGCATTCTCGCCCTTGACCAGCAGGGTCGCGGACTTGATGCCCGCCTGCTCGCCCGCATGGTAATCGACCAGTTCGACCTTGAGGCCGCGGCGCTCGGCCCAGCGCGAATACATGCGCTGGAGCATGCCGGCCCAGTCCTGGCTCTCGGTGCCGCCGGCGCCGGCATTGACCTCAATATAGCTGTTGTTGCCGTCGGCTTCGCCCGCGAGCAATGCCGAAATCTTGTCCTTCTCCGCACGTTCGGCCAGCGCCGCCAGCGCCTTGACGCCGTCGTCGACCAGGCCGTCATCGCCTTCGGCTTCGGCCATGTCCATCAGCTCGACCGTGTCGTCGCGCTCGGTTTCGATCGATTTGACCGCGGTGACCGCCTCGTCGAGCCGGCGACGCTCGCGCATCACTTCCTGCGCGGCCTTGGCGTCATCCCACAGCTTGGGATCCTCGACGCGGTTGTTGAGTTCGTCGAGGCGGCGGAGCGCACGATCCCAGTCGAGGAAACGGCGCACGAGCGCCATCGCCTGGTTGATCTGATCGACATGGGCTTGCGCTTCGGCGCGCATATTCTGGTCTCCGGGCGTGTAGCCGGCCTGTCTGCCGGGAAAGGCGCCTAGATAGAGATTTCGCAGGCCCGCGCCAGCCCCCTCCTTGACGGAAGGTGTGCCGGCTATAGCGTGGGACCATGTCGCGCCGTGCGCCCCTGCTGGCCTTGATCCTGCTATCGGCCTGTTCGCCGCAACGGACGCCGCCGCCGCGCGAGATGTTCGATGGCGTGCCGATCGCCGGCAAGCTGGCCGACGCGCACAAGGCCGGCTTCACCGCGTGCATCGCCGACAATGTGTCGATGCGATGCCGCCGCTCCAATCTGATGATGCTGGGCCAGGGGCCATATAGCGCCGCGATCGATCTGGTCGGCAGCGATGGCGGCGGCGGCTTCGATCGGCTGACGATCTGGCACGATCGCGATCAGAATGCGGTGCTCTCGGTCGGCGAGGTGCTGAAACAGCATGGCTGGCACAGCTGCCTGAAAGGATCGGGCGGGCGCGGCGAGGTGGAGGATTATACCCGCCCCGGATCGCCGGTGCGCGTCTCGATCGAGATCAGCTATTGGGGCAAGCGCCCGCTGCACATCATCAAGGAAGCGGGCGTGGCGAAGCCGGTCTGTTGAATCGGTCATCCCGGCGGAGGCCGGGATCTCAGCGAAGAGGGCGCGCGCAAGTCTCCTGAGATCCCGGCCTCCGCCGGGATGACGGAAATCTAGTAAATCCCACCCTGCCCTTCGAGGAACTCGCTGTCGCTGGTGGCGCGCGCCGTCGCCTTCTTGTCGGCGGCGATTTCTTCGCGGCGGATCGTGCGGCGCGGTTCGCTTTCGGGCTTGAAGGCTTCCCAGATCACCGACGAATAATAGCTGTTGTCGGGCCACGCGCCGAAGACGCGGCGGCCGGACTTGCGATCGATGCGGATCATGCGGATGCCGGCGGGCGCCTGGAACGGCACGACCGGCATGTCCTTCATCGCCTTCGCCGCGAAGGAGCGGAAGATCGGCGCCGCGATGGTGCCGCCCTGCGCATAGCCGCCCATCGAACGCGGATTGTCGTAGCCCATGTAGAGCCCGCCCACCATGTCGGCGGAGCCACCGACGAACCAGACGTTGGTCGGGCCGTTCGACGTGCCCGTCTTGCCGAAGATCGGGCGGCCGAGATCGCGCAGCGCGGTCGCGGTGCCGCGCTGGACGACGCCTTCCATGATGTGGAGCATCTGGTACGCGGTCATCGCGTCGATCACCTGCTTCTGCCGGATCGGCGGGCGCGGCATCGCCTTCCCGTTCCAGCGCGGCATGTTGCAGCCTTCGCAGACGCGCTTGTCCGCGCGCCAGATCAGCTTGCCGTTGCGATCCTGCACATAGTCGATCAGCGTCGGTTGCAGCGCGCGCCCCTGATTGGCGAACATCGAATAGGCGTTGACCATCTTGATCACGGTGGTCTCGCCCGCACCCAGCGCATAGGCCAGATATGGCGGATATTTGCCCACGCCCATCACGTCGGCGGTGTGAATCACCTTGTCCATGCCGATCTGGCTGGCGGTGCGCACCGTCATCAGGTTGCGCGATTGTTCGACACCCCAGCGCATCGTCTGCTGCCCGGCATTGGCGCCCGAGAAATTCTTGAAGCATTTCTGCCCCAGCCGCGCCGACTGGAACACGCAGAACGGTCCGTCGATGATGATCGACGCGGGCGTCATCCCGTTGTCGAGTGCTGCGGCATAGACGAAGGGCTTGAAGGTCGATCCCGGCTGCCGCTCCGCCTGGGTCGCGCGGTTGAACGAGCTGCCGCGCGCATCCCAGCCGCCCTGCATCGCGAGCACCTGGCCCGTATGCGGGTTCTCAATCACCATGCCGCCCGAGATGCGCGGGATGCTCTTGAGCGTGTAATTCTCGCCATCGCCCTTCACGACGATGACGTCGCCGGGCTTCAGGAAATCGAAGGCGCGGCCGCCGACCCCGGCCTTGGGCATCGTCGCGCCCCAACTGGGAAGCGTGCCCTTGCTGCCATCCTCGAACCCGATTTCGGCGGTGGAGCCCGATCGCGACAGCACCACGGCGGGCTTCCAGCTGGAATAGCCCGCACCGATATTGGCGTTGGAAAGCGCGCGCGGCCAATCGTCGCCCGACACGTCGATCTTGGCCAGCCGCCCGTTCCAGCCGCGCCCCGCCTCGAACCGCGACAGGCCGTCGCGCAGCGCATTTTCCGCCGCGTCCTGCACCGTGCCGCTATACGACGTGCGCACCCACAGCCCGCCCGCATAGACGCTGTTCGCGCCATCATCGGCATTCTCGCCGAAGCGGTCGATCAGCTGGCGGCGCACCTCCTCCATATAATAGCCGGTGACGCTGGGCTTGAGCGCGTAGCGGGGCACGATGCCCAAAGGCGCGTTCGCCGCCTCGGTATGTTGCGCGGCGGTGATGAAGCCGTTTTCCTCCATCTGGCGCAGCACATAATTGCGCCGATCGAGCGCGCGTTCGGCGTGCCGCTCGACCGTATAATTGGACGGCGCCTTCGGCAGGATCGCGAGATAGGCGATTTCGGGCAGCGTGAGGTCGGCGACGTCCTTCGCGAAATAGGCGCGCGAGGCGGACTGCACGCCATAAGCGTTCCGGCCGAGGAATATCTGGTTGAGGTAGATTTCGAGGATCTGCTGCTTGGTCAGCGCGCCTTCGATGCGGAAGGCGAGGATCGCTTCGCGCACCTTGCGCGCGATCGAATAATCGTCGCCGACGATCAGGTTCTTCGCCACCTGCTGCGTGATCGTGGAACCGCCCTTGGCGCGCCGGCCCGAACCCAGCTTGGTGGTGTAATCCCAGACCGCGCCCGCAAGCCCGCCGAAATCGACGCCCGGATGGCTGAAGAAGGTCTTGTCCTCCGCCGACAGGAAAGCGTGGACGAGCATCGGGGGAAACTCGTCATAATTGAGCTGCACGCGCCGCTCGCGTGAGAAATCGGCGATCGGCTCGCCATCCACGTCGCGGACATTGGTGGGCAGAGGCGTCTGATAGGCGAGCAGCGCATCGGCCGTCGGCAGCCCGCGCGCGAACAGGAACCAGATCGCGATCCAGCCGATCAGCGCGGTCCACAGCAGATAGCCGGTCCAGCGCCAGGTGCGGAATCCCCACAGGAAACGCACCTGATCGCGCCACGCGGGCAACGGATTGCGGAGGAACGACAGGCGGCTCACGGCTCAGGCTCTAGCGAGTGGCGATGACGCTGGAAAGGGTCAGCTCTTGCGCGCCTTGGCGACGGCGGCCTTGAGCGCGTCATAACCGACCGCGCCCTTCAGCACCTGTCCGCCGATCACGAAGGTGGGCGTCGCGATGCCGCTGTCGTCGATCTCACCGGCGAGCGCGAGATTATTGCGGATTTCGCTGGCGACCGCGGCACTCGCCATGTCGGTGCGCGCGCGGGCGAGATCGACGCCGCTGGCCTTCAACGCGTCGGTCACGCGCCCTTCGTCGGGGCGGCCCGCCGCGAACATGCGGCTGTGGAAGTCGCGATATTTGCCCTGAAGGGCGGCGGCGAGCGCGCCGCGCGCGGCCACGTCGCTGCCCGGCCCCAGGATCGGGATCTCGCGCCAGACGAACTTCACGTCCTTATTGTCGGCGATCAGCCGCGTGACGTCGGCCATGCTCGCGCGGCAATAACCGCAGGCATAATCGCTGAACATCGCGACGACGATCTTGCCGTCCTCCGCCCCCGCCCAGGCTCCGGCGAACGGCTTTTCGAGCGCGGCCTTGTTGCGGGCATAGGCATCGGCCGACTGCTTGTCGCGCAGCCGCTCGATCGCTTCCGGAATGATCTCGGGATGGGCGAGGATATACTCGCGCACCACCGCCTCGATCGCCGCCTTGTCGCGCGCGGGCAGGGAGGCGGCGGGGTTGCTCGACGGGGCGAGCGTGGCGGCGACCGCGATCGAGGCGGCAAGGCCGGCCGATGCGGCGAAGATGGTCCAGCGGTGTCGTTTTAGCATTTCGAAATCGATCAACGCCGTTTCCTGTCCTGGGCCGCCGATCGCGCGGAGAGCGCGATATCTTCCGCCCGGATATAATCGGATGTGCCGCGCGGGATACCCTGCATCGCGGCTTCGGCGCTCGATTGCGCGAGCCGTTCCTGCCCGATCAGCGCATAACGCTCGGCGGTGGCGAGCCGCGCGCGCGGTTCGTCGCCCAGCCCCGCATAGACGCTGCCGAGCGTGTACCAGGCGAAGGGATTTTCCCGATCACGCGCGACCGACACCTTGAGCACGTCGCGCGCTTCCTTGAGATTTTCGCGATCCTCGGTCGCAAGCAAGGCGTGGCCGAGCAGCGCGGAGATCATCGGCGCGTTGCGCGATCCGGCGACCGCCTGCCTGAGCGGCGCCAGCGCCTCCTTGGGCTTGCCCGATTCGAGCAAGATCTGCCCCTTGAGTTCGAGGAAATAGGGATCGTCGGGTTTCGCCGCGACCAGCTTGTTCGCTTCCTCGACCGCCTTGTCGGGATAGGCGCCGCGATGCCACGCATAAGCCCGCGCATAATGGGCGTAGATGCTCTGATCCTTCTCGGGATATTTGCGCAGCGCCGTCGTCGGATCGTCCATATAGCCGATCAGCTTGGCCTTCACGCGCTTGAAGCGTTCCTCCAGCGCGGGATCGGTCGCCTTGTTATAGGCCGCCGACCGCATGATATCGCCGCGCAGATTTTCCTCGCGATCGCCTGACATCGGGTGGGTCTGCATGAAGGGATCGATATCTGCGTAGGTCGAGGCGTAGCGGAACTCCTCCTTGCGCAGCTTCTGGAAGAAGCTGAGCATGCCTTTGCCCGAAATGCCGGCCTTTTCGAGGAAACCCGAACCGGCGGCGTCCGCGCTCGATTCCTGCGTGCGCGAGAAGGCGAGATATTTGCCGAGCGCCGCCTGCTGCCCGGCCATCATCGCCGCCATGCCGGCATCGCCCGCGCCCGCCGCCATCGCGGCCGCGCCGACCAGCAGCGAAAGCAGGGTGATCCCCGTCGCCGCCTTCGCGCCCTCGGCGCCGCGGATGACATGGCCGCCGGTGATGTGGCCCAGTTCGTGCGCGATGACGCCCTGGACTTCGTTGGTGGTGTCGGCGGCCTCCAGCAGGCCGCTATGGATATAGACGACCTGCCCGCCCGCGACGAAGGCGTTGATCGATTTGTCGCCGATCAGGACGACGTCGACATTGGAAGGCTGCAGCCCCGCCGCCGCGATGATCGGCGTCGAAATGTCCTTGAGCCAGGCCTCGGTCTCCGTATCGCGCAAGATGCTCTGCGCGGCGACCGGCTGGGTCGCGAGGCCCAGCGAGACGAGGGTGGCCACGGCAAAACGGGCGATCGGCTTGCGCCAGGCGAACGAGAACAGCCCCATGCTACGCCCTTTCACCCATAGGCCGTGAACAGGCGATGAAGCGGCGGCCGGGCGCGCCAAAGCTGCCCGGCCGCGCGATCATCGTCAGGCGCCGAAGGTCCGCTGCCACCAGCCGCGACGCGGCGGCCCATCGGTCGCTTCCTCGGCAGCCGGATCGGCCGGAGCCTCTGCGGCGGGAGCAGGCTCGGCCGCGACTTCGGGCACCGCCGGAGCTTCCGCCTCGACCGGCGCTTCGTCCTTGGCGGCCGCCTTGCGACGGGTGCGCTTCGGCTTGGCCGGGGCTTCTTCCGCAGCCGGGGCGGCTTCGACCACCGGGACCGACGGTTCGGCGATCTCGACCGGCGCCTCATCCTTGGCGGCCGCCTTGCGACGGGTACGCTTCGGCTTGGCCGGGGCCTCCTCGGCTACCGGCTCGGCAGGCGTTTCGGCGACGACCGGCTCGGGAGCGGCTTCGACGGGCGCCTCGACAGCCGGTTCGGCGGTCTTGCGGGCGCGGGGGCGACGGCGGCCCTTGGGCGCAGCCTCCTCCTCGACGGGCGCAGGCGCCTCGACGGCTTCGACAGCCTCGGGTTCGGCCGCAACCGGCTCGGCCTCGGCGGCTTCGCCAGCTTCCTCGCCGTCGGCCTCGACCGCAGCGTCACCATTGCCGTTGCCACGGCGGCGACCGCGACGACCGCGACGGCGGCGACCACGACGCTCGCCACCCTCTTCGCCCTCGGCGGCGGGGGCGGCATCTTCGCCTTCCTCGCCCTCTTCGGCGCCTTCGCCGGCTTCGGCCTCGACGGCCTCACCGTTCGATTCCTGATCGCGGCGGCCGCCACGACGGCGACGACGACGACGGTTGCGGCCACGGCCTTCGCGATCGCGACCTTCCTCGCGATCGCCAGCCTCGCCGGCTTCCTCCTCATCCTCTTCGTCGATCTCGTCCTCGATGATCTCCTCGTCATCATCTTCGTCGATGATGAGCGGCAGAGCGGGCATCTTCGGCGCGTGGCTCGGCGGCGGGCCGCCGGCCTCGACCGTCATGCGCGCGCCTTCCAGCGTGCCGTCCGACAGGATTTCAATCAGGACGCCATAGCGATCCTCGATCTCGCTGATCTCGGCGCGCTTGCGGTTGAGGACGTAGAGCGCCGCTTCCTGGCTGGCGCGCAGCAGCAGGCGTGAACCGCGGCCGCGGGCGGCCTCGTCTTCCAGCATGCGGAGAGCCGAAAGGCCCGCCGACGATGCGGTGCGGACCAGGCCGGTGCCTTCGCAATGCGGGCACTGGCGGGTCGATGCCTCGAGCACGCCGGTGCGCAGGCGCTGACGGCTCATTTCGAACAGGCCGAAGCTGGAGATGCGCCCCACCTGGATGCGGGCGCGATCGTTCTTCAGCGCCTCCTTCATCGCCTTTTCGACCTTACGGACGTTGGAGCCATGCTCCATGTCGATGAAGTCGATGACGACGAGCCCGGCCATGTCGCGCAGGCGCAGCTGACGCGCGATTTCGTGCGCGGCTTCCAGATTGGTCGCGGTCGCGGTCTGCTCGATATTATGTTCGCGGGTCGACCGGCCCGAGTTGATGTCGATCGACACCAGCGCCTCGGTCGGGTTGATCACCAGATAGCCGCCCGACTTGAGCTGGACCAGCGGCTGATACATCGCCGCCAGCTGATCCTCGACACCGAACCGCTGGAAAAGCGGCACCGCATCGGCATAGGCCACCATCTTCTTGGTGTGGCTGGGCATCAGCAGCTTCATGAAGGCGCGGGCCTGACGATAGCCCTCCTCGCCCTCGACGATCACCTCGTCGATATCCTTGTTGTAGATATCGCGGATCGCGCGCTTGATCAGGTCGCTGTCGCCATAGATGAGCGCGGGCGCGCTCGACCCCAGCGTATTCTCGCGGATCTCGTCCCACAGGCGCGCCAGATAATCGAAGTCGCGCTTGATCTCCGCCTTGGTGCGCTGGAGGCCCGCGGTGCGGACGATGCAGCCCATCGTGCGCGGCAGGTTCATCTCCGCCATGATCGACTTCAGGCGCTTGCGGTCGGCAGCGTTCGAGATTTTGCGCGAAATGCCGCCGCCATGCGACGTGTTGGGCATCAGCACGCAATAACGGCCGGCGAGCGACAAATAGGTGGTCAGCGCCGCACCCTTATTGCCGCGCTCTTCCTTCACGACCTGAACCAGCAGCACCTGACGGCGGCGGATCACGTCCTGAATCTTGTAGCGGCGGCGCAGGTTCATGCGCTTCTGGCGCAGATTCTCCACGGCATCGTCGCTGCCGCCGGTCGACTGCGGCTTGGGCGCGGGACGATCTTCCTCGTCGTCGCCCAGATCCTCGCGCGTTTCCGCGCCGCCATCGTCCTCGTAACGTTCGATGTCGTCTTCGGAGACGTCGTCCTCGTCTTCCTCCTCGCGGGCGCGCAGCGCCTCTTCCTCGGCGGCGTGCTCGGCCTCTTCACGCAGAAGGGCTTCGCGATCCTCCTTGGGGATCTGATAATAATCCGGGTGGATTTCGCTGAAAGCGAGGAAGCCGTGGCGGTTGCCGCCATAATCGACGAAGGCCGCCTGCAGCGACGGCTCAACGCGCGTTACCTTGGCGAGATAGATATTCCCCTTGAGCTGCTTCCTTTCAGCAGACTCAAAGTCAAATTCCTCGATGCGGTTCCCCTTGACGACGGCCACGCGGGTTTCCTCCCGGTGGCGCGCGTCGATCAGCATGCGGGTTGTCATTTAATGGTCTCCAGGCGCGCGGGCCGGCAAGGCCGCCCGTCGGCGCACGATGTTCAGAAAAAAGTGAGGCAATGCGCGCGCTTGCCGGTTCGGCAGCCTGCGGCATCGCGGTGGCGTGAAAGTCACTTGCAGCCGTCGCGGGGTCATTTCCGACGCGGTGCGCCGGAATGAAGGCCTCGCCCCACGCGCCGACGCTGTCGCGTCGGTCGTGGTGGTAAGGCGAAAAATAACCCATGCGATCGTCAACCTATTGTGCGGACTACCGGAACGGCATCCGCCACGGGCCGACCGGGATAGCGTGCCGCGCTTGTCTTTGCGGCGTCCCGGGATCGGACAAACTGTGCTAGCACCCGATCCCAACGCCCGCAACCCACAGCAGACTCTGGACAAAGATGGGTCCGAAAGGGTTAAAGGACAAGCGGACCCCAGCAAGAAGGGGCCGGGTTGCAGGGCGGATGGTGTCGAAATCTAGGGTCTCGCTCGTTCGGCTGCTTATCGGTCTTGCCGCACTGTTGCTTGGCGCGCCGGCTATGGCGGGCGCAATCATCACCGGTGTCGACATCGCGACCACGCAGGTGATCGTGCGCTTCGACAAGCCGGTCGCCACCGCATCCGCCTTCGTCCTGAACGGGCCACAGCGTATCGCCGTCGATCTGCCGAACACGCGGATGGGCCGCATCCAGGCGTCGGGCGGGCTGATCGCATCGACCCGCCACGGCCAGTATGATCCCACCACCGCGCGGATCGTGTTCGAGCTGAAGGAACCGGCGGTCGTCAGCGGCGCCGATTTCTCGCCCGATCATCAGACGCTGACGATCAGCCTGAAGACGGTGTCCGAAAACCTCTTCGCCAAGGCTGTACGCAAAGGCCGCCAATTGTTCGGCATCGCGCCGGGCGCGCAGGCCAAGGCGCCCAGCCAGCCGGGCGGCATCACCGTTCCGCTCGATCCGCCCAAGCCCCTCCCCGTTCCCACCGTGTCCGGCGCGAAGGGCAGCAACCGTCCGCTGGTCGTGATCGATGCGGGCCACGGCGGCCACGATCCCGGCTCCTCCTCCTCGGACGGATCGAAGCAGGAGAAGGACGTTGCCCTCGCCATCGCCAAGGCGATCCGCGACGAACTGACCGCGTCGGGCCGCGTGCGCGTGGCGCTCACCCGCTCGGACGACCGTTTCCTGGTGCTCGGCGAACGGCGCGAGATCGCGCGCCGCCTTAAGGCCGATCTGTTCATCTCGGTCCATTGCGACAGCGCGCCCAATGCGGCGGCGCGCGGTGCGAGCATCTACACCCTGTCCGAAGTCGCGTCGGATCGCGTCGCGGCGCAGCTCGCGGCCAAGGAAAACCGCGCCGACATCCTCAACGGCGTCGATCTGGGCGGCGAGAATAACGAGGTCTCCTCGATCCTGATCGACCTCGCCCAGCGCGAGACGATGAACATCTCCTCGGTCTTCGCCAATCTGCTGGCGCGCGAAATGTCCGAAGGCGTGAAGATGAAGGACAATCCGCACAAGTTCGCGGGCCTGATCGTCCTCAAGGCGCCCGACGTTCCCTCGGTCCTGCTCGAAACCGGCTATATTTCGAATGACGAGGATCTGAAGCTGCTGCTCTCCTCCGGCTATCGCAAGGCGGTGGCCGAAGGCGTGCGCAAGGCTGTCGAAATCCACTTCGCCCGCCGCCTGACCGGGCAGTAGAACGCCCCGGCGTTGCACCGCCGCAACAGTCCCCGAGTTTCGGCCCCGGCCGGCTTGTCAGCAGGTTCACCCCGAGTCATCCTCCTTTCTCAGGAGGGGATGGCGCTGAGGGCGAAAAGCCTGGGAGCTATCCGATGATGGACCGGACGATATCGCAGTGCCGTGAGACGGGCCGGCTGATCCTGCAGGATAGCTGCTACGCGCTCCATTGCGCCAACGGCCGCCGCATGTGGCTGGAAATGGACCGCATCCCGCTCCACCTCGTCGAGCAGGAAGTTTCGGTCGAAGGCGAACGCTACGGCCGCAACCTCATCGCCGTCCACACGATCACCCCGCTCAGCCGCAGCTGATCTTTTCCAGCTCCTCCCCGATACGGGGAGGTGGCGCCGAAGGCGACGGAGGGGGTTCGCCACAAGCGCCGCACCCAGCCTCCCGCCCCCTCCACCGCTTCGCGGTCCCCCTCCCCGTTCCGGGGAGGAGCTAGTCTAAGCCGCCGCACCACCCTATCTAAGGCGCAATGCCACCCGAACGCCCCGATCAGCCCAACCCCGAAAAGGGTTTCGCGACCCTCCGCCGCTTTCTTCCCTATCTCTGGCCTGCCGATGCGCCGGGGATGAAGGCGCGCGTGGGCATCGCCATGCTGCTCGTCCTCGCGGCCAAGGCGGCGGTGCTGACGATGCCCTTCGCCTATAAGGCCGCGGTCGACCGGATGGCGCCGGGGATGGAGCCGGCCGTCGGCCTCGCGGTCGCTCTGGTCGTCGCTTATGCGGGCGCGCGCTTCGGCGGCGTGCTGTTCGACAATATCCGCAACGCCGTGTTCGAAACGGTGGGGCAAGATGCGGGCCGGCGGCTCGCGGTGCAGGTGTTCCGTCACATCCACGCCTTGTCGCTGCGCTACCACCTCGAACGCCGATCGGGCGCGCTGACCAAGATCGTCGAACGCGGGACCAAGAGCATCGATACGATGCTCTACTTCCTCCTGTTCAACATCGCGCCGACCCTGATCGAACTCGCGGCGGTCTGCGTGATCTTCTACGTCCGCTTCGGGCTGGGTCTCGTGCTGGCGACGCTCGTCTTCGTCGCGGCCTATATCGGCTTCACCCGCACCGTCACCGAATGGCGCACCCGCGTGCGGCGCGAGATGGTCGCACACGATACGCAGGCCAGCGCGCGGGCGATGGACTCGCTGCTCAATTACGAGACGGTCAAATATTTCAGCGCCGAGGATCGCGAGACCGCCAATTACGGCAAGGCCGTCGCCGCCTATGCCAAGGCCGCGACCAAGAACGAACGCTCGCTCGCCATCCTCAATATCGGCCAGTCGCTGATCACCAATCTGATCATGGCCGGCGCGATGGGCTTTACGGTCTGGGGCTGGAGCCGGGGACAGTTCACCACCGGCGACGTCGTCCTGGTCAACACGCTCCTGTCGCAGCTTTTCCGCCCG
The DNA here is from genome assembly GCF_004005865.1 of Sphingomonas crocodyli. Classification (NCBI taxonomy): domain Bacteria; kingdom Pseudomonadati; phylum Pseudomonadota; class Alphaproteobacteria; order Sphingomonadales; family Sphingomonadaceae; genus Sphingomonas; species Sphingomonas crocodyli. The sequence goes on along the minus strand of NZ_SACN01000002.1, from coordinate 44,980 downwards.
CTCGATCTGCTCGGCATGGTCTATCGCGAGATCCGCCAGGGCCTGATCGACATGGAGGCGATGTTCGGCCTGGTCGACACCCCCGCCGAGGTGAAGGACGTGCCCCACGCCCCGCCGATCGCCGTCACCGGCGGCGCGGTGCGCTTCGAAAATGTGCGCTTCGCCTATGATCCCGAACGGCAGATTTTGAAGGGCATCGACCTGGACGTGAAGCCGGGCGCGACGCTGGCCGTCGTCGGCCATTCGGGCGCGGGCAAGTCCACCCTCGCGCGCCTGCTCTACCGCTTCTACGACGTGACCGGCGGGCGCATCACGATCGACGGGCAGGATATCGCCGCCGTCAGCCAGACGTCGCTGCGCGCAGCGATCGGCATCGTCCCGCAGGATACGGTGCTGTTCAACGACACGATCGGCTACAATATCGGCTATGGCCGCGAAGGCGCGACGCAGGAGCAGATCGAGGGCGCGGCCAAGGGCGCGGCGATCCACGACTTCATCCTCTCGCTGCCGCAAGGTTACGACACCACAGTCGGCGAACGCGGACTGAAGCTGTCGGGCGGCGAGAAGCAGCGTGTCGCGATCGCGCGCACCCTGCTGAAGGATCCACCGGTCCTGATCCTCGACGAAGCGACCAGCGCGCTCGACAGCCGCACCGAGGCGGGCATCCAGGCGACCCTGCGCGGGGTCGAGGCCGGGCGCACCACGATCGTCATCGCCCACCGCCTCTCCACCATCGTCCACGCCGACGAGATCGTCGTGCTGGACGCCGGCCAGGTGATCGAACGCGGCACCCACGCCGCCCTGCTCGCGCAGAACGGCACCTATGCCGACCTGTGGCGCCGACAGGCGCACGAGCGCGAGCTGGCCGAAGTCTGAGCCGAGCCGCTACCGGGACGGATGACGCGGCGATCGCATCTTCCAAGCGTTGATGCGCGAAGGAGAGAGATCATGGACGCCACGAAAGACTTCATCGCCGACGAAGATGATGCGGACCGCTTCTCGCTTGAACCGGGTCCGGCCATCAAGACGCGCGGATTGAGCGCAGAAGAGAATCGTGGGCGGCGAGCACCGCAAGAGGGCAGCGGCGTCGTGATCGGCAGCGGCGCATCGGCCGGCGGTGGCGGCGGTGCCGAAGATTTCGACAGCGATTCTGCCGGTGGCGACGGCCCACCCCGACCGATCGTCCGCCGTTAACGAGGGTGGCGCGCGCGTGCCGCCGCCGCTAGACGGCGGACATGCCCGCCCCTCTCGAAGCCCTGCGATCGACCTTCGGATATAGCCAGTTCCGGGGCCGGCAGGCGGACGTGATCGATCGGGTGATGGCGGGCGAACACACGCTGGCCGTCATGCCGACGGGCGCGGGCAAGTCGCTCACCTATCAGATCCCCGCGCTCTGCCGCGACGGCACCGGCCTCGTCGTCTCGCCCCTCATCGCGCTAATGCACGATCAGGTGCGGTCGGCCACCGCCGCGGGCATCCGCGCCGCAGCACTTACCAGCGCCGACGACAATCGCGACGAGACGATGGACCGCTTCATCCGCGGCGATCTCGACCTGCTCTATGTCGCGCCCGAACGTGCCTCGACCGAGGGCTTCCGTCGCCTCGTCCAGCGCGCGAAGCTCAGCCTGATCGCAATCGACGAGGCGCATTGCGTGTCCGAATGGGGCCATGACTTTCGCCCCGATTACCGGATGCTGCGCGGCTTTACCGAGATGCTGGGCGACGTCCCCCGCTTGGCCCTCACCGCCACTGCCGACAACCATACCCGCGCCGATATCCTGACCCAGCTGGGCATTCCCGAGGACGGGCTGATCCTCGCCGGCTTCGACCGGTCCAATTTGCGCTACAGCATCACGCCCCGCGACGGGATCGGCCGCCAGCTGGCCGAGGTGCTGGCCGAGAATAAGGGATCGGGCATCGTCTATGCCCCCACTCGCGACGCGACCGAGAAACTGGCGGCGCAACTCGCCACCGCCGGCCGCGCGACCCGTGCCTATCATGCCGGCCTCGACCCCGCCGTGCGCGCCGCCAATCAGAAGGCATTCGTGTCGAGCGAGGATATGGTGATGGTCGCGACCGTCGCCTTCGGCATGGGGATCGACAAGCCCGACGTCCGCTTTGTCGCGCATGCCGGCCTGCCCAAGTCGATAGAGGCTTATTATCAGGAAACCGGTCGTGCGGGCCGCGACGGCGATCCCGCGACCACCCACCTCTTCTGGGGCGCCGAAGATTTTGCCCGTGCCCGCCGCCGCATCGAAACCGACGTCGAAGAGAGCCGCCGCGCAGGCGAGCGCCAGCGGCTGAACGCTATGGCGATGCTGGTCGAGGCGCCCACCTGCCGCCGCGCGATCCTGCTGCGTCACTTCGGTGAGGAGCCGCCCGAACGCTGCGGCAATTGCGACAATTGCCTTGCCCCGCCCTCGTCGGTCGACGCCAGCGTGGTCGCGCAGAAACTGCTCTCCGCCGCCTTCCGTACCGAGATGCGCTACGGCGTCACCCATCTCAGCGACGTTCTGGCGGGCAAGGAAACCGACAAGATACTGGCGGCCGGGCACCACCGCCTCTCCGTATTCGGCATTGCCGACGAGGAAGAGTTGCGGCTGGTGAAGCCGGTCGCGCGCGCTTTGCTCGCGCGCGATGCTTTGCGCGCCGACGATTATGGCGGGCTGAGCTTCGGCCCCGCCGCACGCCCGATCCTGAAGGGCGAGGAAGGGCTGGCGATCGTCCTGCCGCCCAAGCGCGAACGCCGCCGCAAGGACCGCGCGACGGGCCAGGATTATCCGCCCGATCCCCTGTTCGACGCGCTGCGTGCGTTGCGCCGCGATCTGGCGCGGGCGCAGGGTGTACCGCCTTATGTCGTCTTTCTCGACGCGACCCTGCGCGAAATGGCGGGGCTGCGCCCCGAAACGCCGGGTGGCCTCGCGCAGATTTCCGGCGTAAGCGCCAAGAAACTCGACCAATATGGTGACGCCTTCCTGGACGTCATCCGATCGCATAGCTGAGGGAGGACGCTCCATGTTCCGCAAGATCGACGACAGCATCTCGGTGTTCGGCCAGATCCAGCCCGAGGACGTCGCATCGGCGGCCGCGCAGGGCTTCACCACCATCGTCAACAACCGGCCCGAGGAAGAAGAACACGGCCAGCCGGCGGGCGACGCCATCAAGGCCGCCGCGAAGGAAGCGGGCCTCGCCTACGTCGCGATCCCGATCACCCATGCCGGTTTCTCGATCCCGCAGGTCGATGCGATGCGCAAGGTGATGGCCGAAGCGACCGGCCCGGTCCTCGCCTTCTGCCGTTCGGGTACGCGATCGACCCTGCTGTGGGCGCTGGCGTCGGCCGCCGAGGGCGGCGATGCCGACGAGATCGCCCGCAAGGCCGCAGCGGCCGGCTATGATGTCTCGCCCGTGCGGCCGTTCATGGCGCCGCGCTGATCCCAACCGGCAAAAGTTTCCTATAGGAAACTTTCAGCATCTCCCGTGAAGGGGAGATCAGGGCAACGTCACCCGCGCCCAGATCGGCAGGTGATCGCTCGCCAGCCGCGCGCGATCCGAGACGTGGACCCCGCACGAAACGACGTGGATGTCGTTGCTGGTGACGATCCGGTCGAGGCAGCCGATCGGGCGGCGGCTGTGGAAACTGCGCCCTGTCGCCGCCACTCGGTGATCGACCATGAAGTCGCGGATGCAGCCGCCGTGGAGCGACCATTCGTTGAGGTCGCCCATCAGCACCGTCGGCATGTGATGCCGGCGCCCCTTCACATGCGCGATGATCGCGCGCACCTGCCGCCGCCGCCACAGGCCCGACAGATCGAGGTGCATGCCCACCACGCGCAACTCGCGCCCGCCGACGCGCAGTTCGGCGAGGACGGCGCCACGCGGCTCGAGCGTCGGCAGATGGATCGGCTCGAAATCGAGGATATCGACCGGCTTCTTCACCAAGATCGCATTGCCGTGCCAGCCGAGGCCACCGGGTCGGATATCGAACGGCACCGGGCGATACTCGCCATGCGCCGCGATCAGTTCGGGCGGCAACGCGCTCTGCCGCGCGCCGAAGCGGCGATCGGCCTCCTGCAGCGCCACGACATCGGCGTGAACCTCATGCAGCACATCGAGCACGCGTTGCGGCTGGCGCCGCCGGTCGGTGCCCAGCCCTTTGCGGATATTGTAGCTCGCGACGGTAATCATGATCCCGCCTTAAACAAAAAAAGGGCCGGTAGGTTGCCCCACCGGCCCGAGTGCGTTCGCAGGAGGAACGTCTGGAGGGGCCGCCGCTTCGGGCGGCCCCAATTCGATTAAGAGTTGTAGGCGCGCTCGCCATGCTCGCCGAGATCGAGGCCTTCGACCTCGACTTCGGGGCTGACGCGCAGGCCGGTGACCAGCTTGGCGATGAAGATCGCGATGGCGGTGCCGATCGCGGCCCACACGATGGTGGCGACAACCGCGAGAACCTGGGTGACCAGCTGACCGCCCATATCGAAGTCCGCACCACCCGGGCCACCGAGCGACGGGGCATAGACGATGCCGGTGCCGATCGCGCCGATCATGCCGCCGATGCCGTGGATGCCGAAGGCGTCGAGCGAGTCGTCATAGCCGAGCGCCGGCTTCACCTTCGCAACGAAGATGTAGCAGACCAGCGAGGCGACGGCGCCGAGCACGATCGCACCGAACGGACCCGAGTTACCGGCCGCAGGCGTGACGGCGACGAGGCCGGCGATGACGCCCGAGCAGAAGCCCAGGGCCGACGGCTTGTGGCCGAACAGCTTTTCGACGACCAGCCAGGCCAGAGCGGCCGAGGCGGTGGCGACGAAGGTGTTGATCATCGCAAGCGCGGCCGAGCCGTTCGCTTCGAGCGCCGAGCCGGCGTTGAAGCCGAACCAGCCCACCCACAGCAGGCCGGTGCCGACGAAGGTCAGCGTCAGCGAGTGCGGCGCCATGACTTCCTTCGGATAGCCGATGCGCTTGCCCAGCATGATGCAGGCGACCAGCGCCGAGACGCCGGCGTTGATGTGCACCACGGTACCGCCCGCGAAATCCAGCGCGCCCATTTCGAAGAACAGGCCGCCGGCCGCCCACACCATGTGCGCGACGGGGAAGTAAACGATGGTGAGCCAGATCAGGGCGAAGACGAGCACCGCCGAGAACTTGATGCGCTCAACCACCGAACCGAGGACCAGCGCGACCGTGATCGCGGCGAAGGTCATCTGGAAGGCGATGAACACATATTCGGGGATCACGACGCCGTCGGTGAAGGTGGCGCCGGTGCTGTCCGGGGTAACGCCCGCCAGGAACAGCTTGTCGAAGTTCGAGATGAAGGGCTTAAGCGATTCCGAAGCATCGGGGCCGAAGGCCATCGTGTAGCCGTAGATGACCCAGATGATCATCGCGAGCGCAGCCGCGCCGCCGATCTGCGTCATCACCGAAAGCATGTTCTTCGAGCGCGCGAGGCCGCCGTAGAACAGCTGCAGGCCCGGCAGGATCATCGCGAGAACGAGGACGGTCGAGACCATCATCCAGGCGGTATCGCCCTTGTTCGGCACCGGCGCGGCGGCTTCGGCAGCCTCCTGTGCCCAGGCGGGCATCGCCGTCAGCGCGGTCACGGCAAGGGTGCCGAGTCCCGTCGCAATCTTGTTGGACAGTTTCATCTTTCCCCCTTCCTTAGAGCGCGACGTCGTCGGTCTCGCCGGTGCGGATGCGCACGGCCTGAGCGATGTCGAGAACGAAGATCTTGCCGTCGCCGATCGCGCCGGTGTTCGCCGACTGCTGCACCGCCTCCACGACGCGCGCGGCCAGATCGTCGGTCGTCGCGACCTCGATCTTGATTTTCGGCACCATGTTCGTGCTGTACTCGGCCCCACGGTAGATTTCCGTCTGACCCTTCTGCCGCCCGAAGCCCTTGACCTCGGTCACGGTCATGCCCTGCACGCCCAGGCCCGAGAGAGCTTCACGCACCTCGTCCAGCTTGAACGGCTTGATGATGGCAATGACGAGTTTCATTCCGCCTCCCTCTTTTCAGCCCGACGTTGCCTCGCAACAACCGTGCCAATTGAGGGAGTCCTTGATTCCGCTGACTCCGGACTGTCACAAATGAGGCAGCGTCGGCCGCAGAAGCGCGCGCTTCTGCCCGAAAGTTAATCCCTGCCTGTTTTTTGTGCACAATATCGCTGCACCGCAGCGCGCGATTATGGTCAGGATGAACGTTGGATGTTCCGATCGGTTCCCGCAAAGGGAGCCCGTCACTTCGTTCGCGTGGCGGACAAACCCGCCAGCACGCGATCAGACGCGCGGTTTAACCCGCCGTGCGGCGAGATCGAGGATCGCGGGCAGCGCCTCGATCACCGATTGGCGCCCGATTTCGATCAGCGAGTCCGCCTTGGTGAAATCGTGGATATCGACATGCCCGACCGGCAAGGTGAGCGCGAGATCGGGCGGATCGATCGCGAGCGAGGCGCGCGCCAGTTCGGACATCAGCAGCATCGTCGACGCGCGCACCACCGCCATCGTCGAATGCGCGCCAGCCGGCTTTTCGCGGATCACCGAGACGCGCTTGCGGCCCAGATAATCGCCCTGCAGGTTGACCGAGACGACCGGCATGCCCGGCGCGATCGTGCGTGCCGCCGAAACGGGCACCGGCGCCACCACCCCGCCATCCACCAGTACGCGCCCGTCGGTGCGCACCGGGCGGAACAGGCCGGGGATCGCCATCGACGCCATGATCGATGGGACGACGAAGCCGCGATCGGCGATCACCGCCTCACCCGTCGTCAGATCGGCGGCGACCGTGGCGGCGGGCATCCACAAATCCTGAAAGCGCATCTCGCCGAAATGGAGCTGCAATTCACGCTGGATCGTCCGCCCGCCCAGCAACGCGCCCGGCTTCATATGCAGATCGAGGAAGGAGAGGATGCGCAGCCAGCCGGCGGTGCGCGCAATATGCTCCAGCGTATCAAGCCGCCGCGCCGCGAAACTCACCGCCGCGAGCGCCCCGATCGAGGTGCCTGCGACCCCGCCGACATCGACCCCCGCCTCTTCCAGCCCGCGCAGCACGCCGATATGCGCCCAGCCGAGCGCCGCGCCTCCGCCGAGGGCAAGTGCTATCGGCATGACGACGTCATATCCCCACTCCGCTCGTGTCGAGCGAAGTCGAGACACGTTCCCCAACGCCCAGCCAACATGTCTCGACTTCGCTCGACATGAGCGGGGTTAGGGGACATCGCTGCCTCAGGCCGCCGTTCCGCCGACCGTCAGGCCGGAGATCAGCACGGTCGGCTGCCCGACACCGGCCGGCACCGATTGCCCGCCCTTGCCGCAGATGCCGATGCCTTCGTCGAGCGCCATGTCGTTGCCGATCGCGGTCACCTTCGTCAGCACCGACGGGCCATCGCCTATCAGGGTCGCGCCCTTGATCGGCACGGTCAGCTTGCCATTCTCGATCTTGTACGCCTCGGTGCAGCTGAACACGAACTTGCCGCTGGTGATGTCGACCTGCCCGCCACCGAAGCTCTTGGCATAAATGCCGTTCTTCGCCCGCGCGATGATCTCGCCCGGATCGTCGTTTCCGCCATACATGAAGGTGTTGGTCATGCGCGGCATCGGCGCGTGGGCATAGCTTTCGCGCCGGCCGTTGCCGGTGGGATCGACGCCCATCAGGCGGGCATTGAGCCGATCCTGGATATAGCCCTTCAAGATGCCGTCCTCGATCAGGACGTTGCACTGGCTGGGCGTGCCTTCATCGTCGATCGTGATCGAACCGCGCCGCCCCTCGATCGAACCATCGTCGACCACGGTGACGCCCGGCGCCGCGACCCGCTCGCCGATCCGCCCCGAAAAGGCCGAGCTGCCCTTGCGGTTGAAATCGCCTTCAAGGCCATGCCCAATGGCTTCGTGCAGCAGCACGCCGGGCCAGCCGGGGCCGCACACCACGGTCATCTCGCCCGCGGGCGCGGCGACCGAATCCAGATTGACGATCGCCTGCTTGAGCGCCTCGTCGATCGCGCGGTTCCACGTCGCCGGCTCGAACAGCCGATCGTAGAGATAACGGCCGCCAAGCCCGAAGAAGCCGGTCTCGCGCCGCCCATTCTGTTCGACCACGATCGAGACGTTGAGGCGGACGAGCGGGCGCACGTCGAACGCGGTAAAGCCGTCGGGGCGCACGATCTCGACCACGCTCCACGATCCCGACAGACCCACCGTCACCTGCTGGACGCGCGGATCGCGCGCGCGCGCAGCGGCGTCGACCTGCTGGCACAGCTCGACCTTCTTGGCGAAGGGGATCAGGCCCAGCGGATCCTCGCCCGTATAAAGGCTGCTGTTGGTCCGGCGCGGCGGCGCGGCGCGGGCGCCCTTGGCGGGATCGAGCAGGGTCATCGTCTCGCCCGCGCGCAGGATCGCGGCTTCGCTCAGTTCGTTGGCGTGCGCAAAGGCGGTCGTCTCACCGGAGATACCGCGCAGGCCGAAGCCCGCCTGCGTGTTGAAGTCCGCAGTCTTGAGCCGCCCGTCGTCGAAGCCGAAGCTCTCCGACGCCATATATTGCAGGTAGAGTTCGCCATCGTCGCAGTTCTTGAGCGTCTGCGCGGTCAGGCGGAGCGCAGCGTCGGGATCGAGCGCGTCGCGATAGAGGAAGCGGCGGGGATCGGCGGTGGTGATGCTCATGTCCGCCGATATAGGCCGATCAGTGGTGTTCGCCAGCCCCGGCGCCCGCCGCGAGCACGAAACGGCGATCGCAATAGCCGCAATCGGCAAAACCGATGTCGCGATCGATCTCGATGAACACGCGCGGATGGCCGAGCGAGGCGCCGCCCGGAATGTCGCTCGCCCCGTCGCACGCGACACGGGTCGAGTTCACGGTGATGGTTTCGGGCGCATTGGCGGGCTGGCTGCTCATGCCGCGCGGATTAGCAAGGCTTGTGCGCCGCCGCAACGGCCTGTCCCGAGTCGGACTCGGATCGGCGCAACCGTTCGCCGCGTCCCTCGACACTCTCTACCCGCTCGTGTCGAGCGAAGTCGAGACACGTTGGCACACGAGACCGTGTCTCGACGACGTTCATCCTGAGCGACGCCGCAGGCGGCGTCGAAGGGCTCGACACGAACGGAGTTGGGGAGAAGAGGGTGAAAAGGTCCGCTGTCGCATTTCTGATCGTCGCGATCGGCCTCGCCGCCTGCGCAAAAAAGAAGCAGGCGCCCGCACCGACGCCACCGCCGGCCCCAGCACCCGCCGCGCGCCCACTCCCTCCGGGCGGCGCCCCGCCCAGCTTCAAGCTGCCCAAGTCCGACGGCAAGGGCGGCTGGGAAACGCCCAACAGCGACATCACCGAAGCCGAGGCGATCTGGCACCTGCGCTCCGCACTCAACGTCGCGGCGCTCGCCTGCGACCGAACCGGATCGAAGGGGATCGTCGCCGGCTACAACAAGCTGCTCGCGGCGCAGAAGACGGCCTTCGCGAAAGGCTATGCTGCCGAGGGCGCGCGCCACGGCAAGGGCACCCCACTCGATCGCCACGTCACCAGCGTCTATAATTATTTCGCGCAGCCGCCCGCACAGGCCGGCTTCTGCCCGGTCGCGGCGGACGTGCTCAAGGAAGCGGCAACCGTCACCCCTGCCGCCTTCCCGGCCTACGCGCCCCCGGCACTCGCCAAACTCGAAGCCCCCTTCACCGCCTTCTACACCGCCTTCGCCGCCTATCAGGTCGAACTGGCCGCATGGGAGAAAGGCGGCGGATCGAAGATGGCGGCGGCCGAACCGATGCGCGCGATGCGGACGGCCGCGCCAGCCGGCCCGCCCTGGCGCATCCAGCTTGGCGCCTATTCGGGCGACAAGGCCGCGCGCGAGGCGTGGGGCCGGATCAGCAAGCGCATGTCCCGAGCCGCCGATTTCGAGCCACGCTACGAACCCGTCCCCGGCAAGAAACTCGTCCGCGTCCAGATCGGCCCCGTCACCGACCGCGACGAAGCCATCGCCCTGTGCGCCGCCGCCTCCGCCGCCGCGCTCGACTGCTTCCCGGTGGCGCCGCGCCCTTAACGCCCCTCCCTATAAGGGAGGGGTAGGGGGTGGGTGGCGTAGCCGAGGGCTCGAAGCCCGAAGGCGAAGCTTTACCGGACGAGCGAGGATGCTCGCGACTTCGTCGCTCGCACCCACCCCCAACCCCCTCCCTAGGCAGGGAGGGGGCTTCCTTGCCGCACGCCCACCCCCTATACCGCCAGCGCAATGACCGACGCAGCCATCAGCATCCGGGGCCTTTCCAAGATCTACAAGGGCGGCAAGCAGGCGCTCCACGGGATCGACCTCGATATTCCCCGCGGCCAGATTTTCGGCCTGCTCGGCCCGAACGGCGCCGGCAAATCGACCACGATCAACATCCTTGCGGGGCTGGTGAACAAGAGCGCGGGCGAGGTCTCCATCTGGGGCTTCGACATCGATCGCGATCCGCGCAACGCCAAGGCGTCGATCGGCATCGTGCCGCAGGAGATCGTGTTCGATCCCTTCTTCACCCCGCGCGAGACGCTGGAGAACCAGGCGGGCTTTTACGGCGTGCCCCCGGCGAAGCGCCGGACGATGGAGCTGCTCGGCAAGGTCCACCTGACCGACAAGGCCGATGCCTATGCGCGGTCGCTGTCGGGCGGCATGAAGCGCCGGCTGCTCGTGGCCAAGGCGATGGTCCATTCGCCGCCAGTCCTCGTCCTCGATGAGCCGACCGCGGGCGTCGATGTCGAGCTTCGCCAGCAATTGTGGGATTATGTGCGCGAACTGAACGCGCAGGGCGTCACGATCGTGCTGACCACCCACTATCTCGAGGAAGCCGAGGAATTGTGCGATCGCATCGCGATCATCAACCACGGCCGCCTGATCACCAACGAACCGACCCGCGATCTCGTGGGCCGCGCGCAGGAAAAGGCGGTCGAGGTGACGGTCGACCGCGATCTGGACGCCGCGCCCGACGCCGCCTGCTTCGACAAGATCGAGCTGAAGGGCAGCCGCACGCTCGTCATCACCTACGACAAGAGCAAGGTGAATGCGGGCGAAGTCCTCGCCGCCGTCCAGAAGGACGGGCTCGGCATCGTCGACGTCTCGACCCGCGAAGCGGACCTCGAAGACGTGTTCCTGAGTTTGACGCGCTCGGCCAACGGCTGATCCGTCGGGCTGAAAAGAGGAAGCCCGTGGCCGCATACGCTTTCGACGTCGTCATCATCGGATCGGGCGCGGCCGGGCTTACCGCCGCGCTCAACCTTGCCGAACATTATAAGGTCGGGGTGCTCGCCAAGGCGGGGATTTCCGAAAGCTCGACCGCGCAGGCGCAGGGCGGGATCGCCGCCGTGCTGGAGGCGGGCGACACGTTCGAAAGCCATGTCGACGACACGATCGTCGCGGGCGCGGGGCTGAACGATCGCAAGACGGTCGAGTTCGTGGTCGAACATGCGCCGCTGGCGGTCGAAAAGCTGGTCAAGTTGGGCGTGCCCTTCAATCTGGGCGACGACGCCAAGCTGCATCTGACGCGCGAGGGCGGACACAGCCACCGCCGCATCGTCCACGTCAACGACGCGACCGGCCATGCGGTGCAGGTGGCGCTGGAGGCCGCGGCGGTCGCGCATCCCAACATCACCCTGTTCCCCGATCGCGCCGCGATCGACCTGATCACCGGGCGGCATGGGGAGAAATATTCGGGCGATGGCCATGTCTGGGGCGTCTATGCGGTCGATCGCGCGACGGGGACGATCGAGAGTTTCACCGGCCGTGCGACGATCCTCGCGACCGGCGGCGCCAGCCGCGCCTATCTGTTTTCCACGTCCCCGCGCGGCGCGACCGGGGACGGGATCGCGATGGCGTGGCGTGCGGGCTGCCGTGTCTCCAACATGGAGTTCATGCAGTTCCACCCGACCTGCCTCTACAACCTGGACGTCAAGAACTTCCTGATCACCGAGGCGATGCGGGGAGAGGGCGGGCAGCTGAAGCTTCCCACCAACGGCCGGCGCTTCATGCCGCGTTTCGACAAGCGCGCCGAACTGGCCCCGCGTGACATCGTCGCCCGCGCGATCGACCATGAGATCAAGCGGCTCGGCCTCGATTATGTGCACCTCGACATCAGCCACAAGCCGGCCGAGTTCGTGATGGAGCATTTCCCGACGATCTACGCCCGCCTGCTGCCGCTGGGCATCGACATCACCACGTCGCCGATCCCGATCGTGCCCGCCGCGCACTATACCTGCGGCGGCGTGCTGATCGATCTCGACGGGCGCACCGACCTGCCCGGCCTCTATGCGGCGGGCGAAGTCACCCAGTCAGGCCTGCACGGTGCGAACCGTCTCGCGTCCAACTCGCTGCTCGAATGCTTCGTGTTCGGCGATGCGGCGGCCGAGCATATCAAAGCGAACTTCGCAGATATGCCCCCGCCCCCGCCGATCCGGCCGTGGGACGAAAGCCGCGTGACGGACTCCGATGAAGAGGTGATCGTCCAGCATAACTGGCGCGAGATCCGCCGCTTCATGTGGGACTATGTCGGCATCGTCCGCACCACCAAGCGGCTGGAGCGCGCGGCGCACCGCGTGGCGCTGCTGCGGCAGGAAGTGGCCGACTATTACGGCAACTTCCGCGTGACGCCCGACCTGATCGAGCTGCGCAATCTGGTCGACGTCGCCGACCTGATCGTGCGCTCCGCGCTCCACCGCAAGGAGAGCCGCGGCCTGCACTATACGCTCGACTTCCCCGACACGCTCGACGAGGCGAAGGACACGATCCTGGTACCCTAAACGCGCCTTAATCGTCCTGCCACGACAGCGGGCGGGCGACCTCTTCGAGCGGGCGTCGCTCGCTGTCTATGCCGAGCCGCCAGGCCGCAGCACCCGCCAGCGCCATCAGCCCGCCCGCGAACAGATAGCCGCCCATCACCGCACCCCTCGATCCGCTTTCGACCAGCAGGCCGAACGCCCACGGCGCGACGACACCGCCGATCCCGGTGCCGAGCGCATAGAAGATGGCGATGGTCAGCGCCCGAGTTTCCAATGGGAAACTTTCGGCGACCGTCAGATAGGCCGAGCTTGCCGCCGCCGACGCGAAGAAGAAGGTGATGCTCCAACACAGGGTCTGGGTGGTCGCATCGAGCATGCCTTCGCGGAACAGCCAGCCGGTCAGCGCGAGCAGCAGCGCCGACATCGCATAGGTGAAGGCGATCATCCGCCGCCGCCCGATCGTGTCGAACAAGCGCCCGAGCAGCAGCGGCCCCGCGACATTGCCCGCCGCAAAAGGCAGCACGTACCAGCCGACCGCATCGGCGCGCACGCCGTAAAAGTCGGTCAGCATCATCGCATAGGTAAAGAAGATCGCATTATAGCAGAAGGCCTGCGCCGCCATCAGGACCAGCCCCAGCACCGCGCGCCGCGGATAGGTGCGCACGATCACCGCGAACACCTCACTCAGCGGCGTATGGCTGCGCGCGAGCAGGCGGGCGCGCGGCGCGGAGCCGGTGGGCACCTCCGATCGCCGCTCGATCTCCGCCACGATCCGTTCGGCCTCCTCCGCCCGGCCATGAACGATCAGCCAGCGGGGGCTTTCGGGAATGAAGCGGCGCAGGAACAGGATCACGATCCCGATCGCAGCCCCTAGAAAGAAGGCGATCCGCCAGCCAAGATCGGGATCGAACAAGGCCGGGTCGAGCAGGATGATGCTCCCCATCCCCGCAATCGCAGCACCGACCCAGAAACTGCCGTTGATCGCCAGATCGGTCCAGCCGCGCCGCCGCGCGGGGATGAGTTCCTGAATCGCCGAATTGATCGCGCTATATTCGCCACCGATCCCCGCGCCGGTGATGAAACGCAGCAACGCAAAGCTGGACAGATCCCAGGCAAAGGCGGTCGCCGCCGTCGCAGTGAAGTAAACCGCCAGCGTGATCGAAAAGAGCCGCTTGCGCCCCAGCCGATCGGTGAGCCAGCCGAAGAACAAGGCGCCCAGCACCGCGCCCGCCAGATAGGCGCTGTTGGCGAAGCCCACATCCGCCGCCGAAAACCGCAAGGTCGGGCTATGCCGCAACGCGCCCGCGACCGATCCGGTCAACGTCACTTCGAGGCCGTCGAGGATCCAGGTGATCCCCAACGCCACCACCACCAGCCAATGAAAACGGCCCCAGGGCAGCCGATCGAGCCGGGCGGGCACGTCCGTTTCGACGATCGTCGCGGGGGCGGTGCGGCGGAGCATCGATAGCCTAACCGTCTGCCCGCCATGCTGTTCCGCCTGTGCGCTACGGCACAGATTGTCTTACCCTCGACTCGCTATTGCTCTCGCCGCAACTTGAGAAGCATAGTATTCGTAGCTTTCGGGGTGCCGTGAACAGGAGGGTTGTTGCCGTGCGTATCAAGCTACAAGCGACGCTGGTTCTTATCGCTTTCGCCGCCGCGCCGCTGGGTGCGCAGCAGGCGCAGTACAGCGTCGAGGACATTCAGAAGTCTTTCGCGGTCGATTGCTCGTCGGTCGATCCGGCCAACCCGCCCGCCGAATGCGCCGATGAAGCCACCCCCGCCAAGGGCCCGCGCACCAGCGCGACGCGCGGCTTTTCGGTCGGCCGCACCAATAACAAGGGCGTCGGCGTGACGCCGGGCGGCGGTTCGCCCGCCGCACAGCCGGTCAAGAAGGCCTATGCCCCGCCGAAGCCCTTGCCGCCGGCGCGCAAGGATCTGCTGATCACCTTCGAAAATGCCTCGTCGGCGCTGACGCCGCAGGCGATCGCCAACATCCGCGTCTTCGCCAAGGCGCTGCAGACGCCGGCATTGTCGAGCATGCGCTTCGCGATCGACGGGCACACCAATGCCGTCGGCAATCGCGACTATAATGTCCAGCTGTCGAAGGAACGTGCGCAGGCCGTCGCCTCGCTGCTGGGCGATCTGGGCGTCGCGCCGTCGCGACTCGAAGTGAATGGCTGGGGCTTCGACAAGCCGGCCAATGCTTCCGATCCTGCCGGCGCCGGCAACCGCCGCGTCGAGGCGCGTCGCCTTTAAGGGTTAACGGGGCGGGTCGTCGCGGCCCGCCCCGCATAATTGCCGCTGATCTCCGTCTCGATCTCGGCAAGGCGGCCCAGCAATGTCAGCGCGAGTTGCGGATCGCGTGACGCCATCAGCACCTCGTCGTTCAACAGCCGCGAATTGCGGTTGTAGTTCAGGCTGCCCGTATAGCTGGTGAAGCCGCCGTCGCGTTCGACAACGATGAACTTGGCGTGCATCGGCAGTGCTTCCGGATGGCGATAGCGGCGGATATGGACGCCCGCCGCGCTCAGCCGGCGCACCGAAACCTCCGGCACCCGCCGTTCGGTATCGTGGACGACCAGCAGGATTTCCGCCCCGCGCTTCGCGGCCCGCGCGAGCCGGCCGACCATGTCGCCTTTCAGATGCGAAATCGCCGCCCACAGGCGATCGCCGCGATCGAGCCGGTCGACCTCATCCTCGACAATGTCGGCGCGCAGGCGCGGGTAGAAATAGAGCGCGGTGTCGCGATCGCGATAGATGCGGTTTTCATGCGCGTCGAACCGGTCGATCGTGCCGCCGCGCGCGCCCAGCAGCTTCACCTGATCGATCAGCGTGTCGACCAGTCCGGGGCTGATCACGTCGATCAGCATATTGTGGCCGCGATCCTGATCGCCAATCTCGTCGAGCGTCGCCTTGTCGGTGCCTTCGTCGCCCGACGGGTTGAACGATCCGATCATCGCGACGCGCCCGGCCGGGCTGTCGAACGCATAGATTTTGGTGTGGAGCTTGCCGCTCAGTTGATCGAACGGCTCGATCGGCTCGGGCCGGACGACCAGCCCCTTGCCCAGCCTGCGCAGGATCGCGAGCGCGGCGTCGTTCGCGGTTTCCAGCCGGGGATCGCCATCGACGACCAGCAGCACATGCACCCCGCGCCGCTGCGCCGCGACCAGCGCGCGCGCCAGATCGCGGTCGCGGAAATAATAGGTCGCCCAGTATATCGATCCGCCGGCGGGCACCGCCGCGATCCGCCGGGCGAGCAGATTGCTGAGCGCGCCGACCGGCTTGTCCGGCCCGCCGAAATGCACCGCCCCAACCCGATCCGCACCGCCGCGATCGACGTTCACCACCGGTTCGGCACTGGCGATCCACAGCACGAACGTCGTCCAGACGATGAAGATCAAGGCGGTCAGGATGGCCGATATCAGAACCGCCCGGCCGATCATCCGCTTACGCACGCAACATTCCCCATAGGACGGTGCAAATCGCTATGTCCTGCCGGCTGTCCTGTCCATTAACTCTTTGATCCCATCGGATTCGCGGCGAAAATCGACCACCGGAGGACCGACTTTTGTTGTCCCCTGCGCCCCCGCTGGTTAGGTCGGTCGCATGCAGATGCGTCCCATTTCCGCGATCCGCCATTTTTTGCACACCGAAGCGGCCGGCGGCATCGTCCTGATCCTGTCGGCGGCGGCCGCGATGATCGTCGCGAACAGCCCGCTGGCCGATTCCTATTTCCACCTGCTCCATGCCAAGGCGGGGCCGTTGTCGGTCCATCACTGGATCAACGATGCGGCGATGGCGCTGTTCTTCCTGCTGGTCGGGCTGGAGATCAAACGCGAGTTCCTCGACGGGCATCTGTCGCAATGGTCCGATCGCATTCTGCCCTTCGTCGCGGCGGGGGCGGGGATGATCGTGCCCGCGCTCGTCTATCTGGGCATTGCGGGGTTCGACGGCGGCGCGGCGCGCGGCTGGGCGATCCCGTCCGCCACCGACATCGCTTTCGCGATCGGGGTGCTGGCGCTGCTGGGCAGCCGCGCGCCCGCGTCGCTCAAGCTGTTCCTGACGACGGTGGCGATCGTCGACGATATGGGCGCGGTAGCGATCATCGCAATCGCCTATACGCCCAGCATCAGCGGCCCCGCCTTGCTTGCTGCCGCGATCTGCCTGGCCGCGATGTGGGGATTGAACCGGATCGGCGTGACGCGGCTATGGCCCTATGCGCTGCTCGCCGTGCCGCTGTGGATCGCGACCTATATGTCCGGCGTGCATGCGACAATCGCGGGGGTGGCCGCCGCGCTCACCATCCCGCTGACGCCATCGCCGGCTGCGCCCGAAGATGCGGCATCGCCGCTCCACCGGCTCGAACATGCGCTGCATCCGTGGGTCGCCTTCGCGATCGTTCCGCTGTTCGGCTTCGCCAATGCCGGCGTCGCACTGGGCGGGATCGGATGGGCGCAGGTCTTCGCGCCGTTGCCCGTCGCGGTGGCGCTGGGCCTGTTCCTGGGCAAGCAGATCGGCATCTTCGCCAGCGTCCGCACCGCCGTCGCGCTCGGCTGGGCCGGGCGGCCGGGCGGCGCGAGCTGGACGCAGGTTTATGGCGTCGCCCTGCTGTGCGGGATCGGCTTTACGATGAGCCTGTTCATCGGCGGCCTCGCCTTCAGCGATCCGATCCTGATCGACGAGGTCAAGATCGGCGTGCTGGCCGGATCGATCCTGTCGGCGATCACCGGCTTTGCCGTCCTGCGACTGGCGCGGGCGCCTGACTGAGTTCCCGCTAGCCCAGCTTGTCCTTCAGCGCCTTGAGCGCTGCGAACGGCCCGGTCTCGCCTTCGCCCAACACACCCGCCGCCTTCAGCACCTCATCGGCGTCCGGCGCGCGGGGGAAGGGGTCGAGCGCGAGCGCCATCGTCTCGGCAACCGCTTCGCCCAGATCGATCGCGCCGCCTTCATATTCGACGATGTCGCAATCGGACTCGCTCAGCTCGATCTCCTCGTCGGCCGTGCCATTGCCGACAGCGGCGACGAATTTCAGCACGAACGGCTCGTTGACCGTCGCAGGGATCGGCGCACCGCTCGCGACGCAGGCCTGGACGACCGCGGCATCGATCGTCCCTTCGGCGGTGATGACGCCGGCCTTAGCGCTGATCGACGCTTTGGCGACCAGCCGATCGACCGAGATCAGGCCGAAGCGGCCCGCCAGCTTCGCGCGCTCGCTTTCGTCGGCTTCGATCGCGACATCGCGCGCGCCTTCGCCCAGCGTGTCGATCCGGTAGGTTCGGGAGAATTCGGGGGTCATGCGGTCGGCAGTCCCTGCGCGCGCAACGTCGGCCAGTCGGTTTCGGCCAGCCGCGCGGCGAGCGCGAGCATCGCTTCGGCGACCATCGCCGGCTTCGCATCCGGCCCCGGCTCACCCCGCCACAGATTGCGGATCAGCGCGGGTTCCAGCCCCTCGTCCGAACTCATCGCCTCGCGATAGGCGGTCAGCCGGCCGCCGACGGCCGAGATCATCCGGCCGATCTGCTTGCCCACCACGACATCGCCGATGCCGATCTGGCGCAGTTGCCCGTCCATATCGTCGATGAAGATTTCGGTGAGGCGCGCGACCGGCTCCAGCCCCGGATTGCCTTCGGCCTCCAGC
Source organism: Sphingomonas crocodyli (assembly GCF_004005865.1). Lineage (NCBI taxonomy): Bacteria > Pseudomonadati > Pseudomonadota > Alphaproteobacteria > Sphingomonadales > Sphingomonadaceae > Sphingomonas > Sphingomonas crocodyli. Next base: position 26,623 of record NZ_SACN01000002.1, on the reverse strand, counting down.
CGGATCAGCAACAGCGACAGCACCGCCGCAATCATGTCGAACCGGCCGTCGAGCGTATCGGGCACGCCGGCCTCGGCATACCACCACGGCTGACGCGCGGTCTGCACCACCGAATTGTAGAGCGGGATGAACTGCGTTCGCGGGTCACGCCGCGTCAGCAGCTTCTTCACCAGATTCACCGGGATCGTCCTTCTTATTCTCTGCCGTGCGCGGCCATCTTGCCACGCCCTATCGGCGCAGCATATTGAGGCGCTTCGCGTCGGGCGCAATGGTTCGTGCGTATAGAGTCGGTTTCCCAGGGAGTTTCGCATGTCCATCAAGCTGTCGCGCGCCGCGGCGATCTGCGCTGCGATCGCCCTCGCCGGCCTGTCCGGGGCATGCGCGCGCATCCGCGATCACAAGGGTTATGTGGTCGACAGCACGCTGATCGGCACGGTGCAGCCGGGCGTCGACAATCGCGAATCGGTGTCGAAGACGCTGGGCCGCCCGAGCTTTGCCGGGCAGTTCGATGGCGACAAGACCTGGTATTATATCGCCCGCGACACCCGCCAGATCGCTTTCCGCAATCCGCGCCCCGTCAGCCAGATGACCCTGATCGTCCATTTCGACGCAAAGGGTAACGTCGCATCGGTCGAGCGGGCGGGGATGGAAAAGGTCGCCCGCGTCTCGCTCTATGGCGACAAGACGCCGACGCTGGGCCGCGACCGCGGCTTCTTCTCCGAACTGTTCGGCAATATCGGCCGAGTCGGCGGCGTCAGCCAGGGCGGCGGCACCGCGGACAATCCGAACTAAGACGGCCAACTCCGCCCCGGCCACCGCCGGGGCGACGTATCAGGCGCCTTCGGCCCGGAGCGGCCGCGCCAATAGTTGATCGACCACCGTGCGCACGCTCGCCTCCCCGGCGAGCAAAGCGTTGACCGCGCTGACTATCGGCATCTCGACACCCGTCGCCTTGGCGGCTTCGGCCAGCACCGGCGCGGTCGCGGCACCTTCGGCCACGGTGCGGCGATCGGCGAGCAATTCGGACGCGGGCACGCCCTCGCCCAGCCCCTTGCCCAGCGAGAAATTGCGGCTGCTGGTCGACGAGCAGGTGAGGACGAGGTCGCCCAGGCCCGCGAGCCCCGTCAGCGTTTCGATCCGCGCGCCGCGCGCCAGCCCGAAGCGGACCATTTCGGCAAAGCCCCGGCTGATCAACGCCGCACGCGCATTCTGCCCCAGCCCCGCACCCTCGACGACGCCGCAGGCGATGGCGAGAACGTTCTTCACCGCACCGCCGATTTCGGCGCCGACAACATCGTCGCTCGAATAAGGGCGGAAGCCGGGCCGCGCGAGCCGGGTCGCCAGCGCGCGGCCAATCTCCGCATCGGCGCAGGCCAAAGTAATCGCGGTCGGCTGCCCCGCCGCAACCTCATGCGCGAAGGTGGGGCCGGAGAGCACCGCGATCGGCGATCCGGGCCGGACTTCGGCGGCGACTTCGGACATCAGCAACTGCGTTCCTGCCTCGATCCCCTTGGCGCACAGGATCAACGGCGCGTCGCCCGCCGGCAGCTCCGCCAGCACCGACCGCAGGAATTGCGCGGGCACGACGATGACCAGCGCGTCGCAATCCGCCAGATCGGCGAGCGAGCCGGTCGCGCGGATCTTGGGCGACAGCGGGATGACCGGCAGGAACAAGGGGTTCGAATGGGTCGCGTTGACCGCATCGACCACCTCGGCCTCGCGCGCCCACAGGAGGACGTCGGACCCGTCCGAGGCGATCACCTGCGCCATCGCGGTGCCCCAGGCGCCGCCGCCGATCACGCCCAGTTTCTGAAAGCTCATGCCTTAACCCCTGCTCCCCGCGCCTTTTCGGCATTGGGATCGAGCGGCCAGCGCGCGCGCGCCGGCGTCTCCATTCCATCGGTCAAACCCGCGGCGAAGCGCTCGGCTCCCGCCCAGGCGATCATCGCGCCATTATCGGTGCACAGCCACAAAGGCGGCGCCACGAAACGCAGTCCATTGTCCGCCGCCAGCCGCGACAGCGCCCTCCGCACCGCTTCGTTGGCGGCGACACCGCCCGCAACGACCAGCGCGGTCGCCCCGTCGGCGCGCTCGATCGCGCGGCGGGTCCGATCGATCAGGCAATCGACCACCGCCTGCTGGAAGGACGCGGCGATATCGGCCGGCTTGTGAATGCCGGCATCGCGCGCGCGCAGCACCGCGCTCTTGAGGCCCGCGAAGGAGAAATGCGGTTCGGCCGTGCCGACCAGCGGGCGGGGCAGCTTCACCGCCTTGGGATCGCCCTCACGCGCCGCCGCCTCGACCGCGGGGCCGCCGGGAAAGCCGAGGCCGAGCAGCTTGGCGGTCTTGTCGAACGCCTCGCCCGCCGCATCGTCGATCGTGGTCGCAAGGCGGCTATAATCGCCCACGCCGCGCACGAGCAGCAGCTGGCAATGCCCGCCCGAGGCGAGCAGCAGCAGATAGGGAAATTGCAGATCGGGATCGGCAAGGCGCGGTGACAGCGCATGCCCCTCCAGATGATTGACCGCGATCAGTGGCTTGCCGGCGGCGTGAGCGAGCGCCTTGCCCGTCATCAGCCCCACCATCACGCCGCCGATCAGCCCCGGCCCCGCCGTCGCCGCGATCGCATCGACATCCGAAAGCTTCAGCCCCGCGTCGGCCAGCGCCGCTTCGACCAAAGGGGTCGCCATTTCGACATGCGCGCGCGCCGCCAGTTCGGGCACCACGCCGCCAAACGGCCGGTGCGCCGCCTCCTGCCCCGCCAGCCGGTGCGCCAATATGCGGCGGTCGCTGCCGACCAGCGCGGCGGCGGTTTCGTCGCAGCTCGATTCGATGCCGAGGATGATGGCCATGCGCGCGCCTCTAACCGCTCGGGCCGAGAATGTCGAAAATGGCGAAATTGATCCGTTTTCGGAACAAAAGTGCGCAAACGTTATTTGGATATTTACGACCTGCAATCCGACCAGAAATGGGGGGCTTTATGGGGCAAGTGGCTTTGCGTCGATTGTTCGCGATCTTTTCGGCCTTGTTGATGGCCGCACCGATGCCCGCCAAGGCGGCGGTTTTCCTGACTTTCAACGGCACGACCGGAGTGTTCGGCAACGATCTGGCCGACAATCCAACCTTCACCGACACGATCGATCTGGGCGCGTTGCCCGTCGGCTGGATGATCTCCGCCACGATCAGCTCTACCTATCAGGACGGGCTGCAGGATGCGCAGGACATCGATTTCACGTCGGTGACGCTGAACGGCCAATCGTTCGACATCGGCACGACCGGGCAGAACGAGTTCCGCTTCATCAACAACGCCGTCGCGCAGGGCACGACCAATCTGTTCCAGATCAGCGGCACCAGCGGCACGAATTCGAGCTATTCGGGCACTATCAACGTCGCCCCGGTGCCCGAGCCCGCGACCTGGGCGATGCTGATCTGCGGCTTCGGCATGATCGCGATGACCCTGCGGCGCAGCTGGCGCAAGGCCGGCGCGGTGCTGGAAGCCGTTTAAATCTCAACTGTCATGCTGAACTTGTTTCAGCATCCACCACGAAATGCTGACTGGCCAAGAGTGGTGGTGGCATGCTCCCCGCGAGTACTTCCAGCCCCCTCCCGCCTCCCAGTGGATGCTGAAACAAGTTCAGCATGACGGGGGTGGTGAGGGATAAACCGCACGTCTATGAGCCGGGCGATGACCACGCCTCCCCGCTCCGATCGTCCGCTTCGTCTCGGCACCCGCGGATCGCCGCTCGCGCTTACCCAGGCGCGGATGGTGATCGCAGCACTTCGTGACGCGCATGGCTGGGGCGAAGGCGCGATCGAGATCGTCGAGATCAAGACGAGCGGCGATCGCATTCAGGATCGCAAGCTGGCCGAAGTCGGCGGCAAGGCGCTGTGGACCAAGGAGCTTGATCGCGCGCTGACCGAAGGCGAGATCGATTTTGCGGTCCATTCGATGAAGGATGTCGAAACGATCCGCCCGGCCGAGATCGTGATCGCCGCGATGCTCGAGCGCGCAGATGTGCGCGACAAGCTGATCGGCGTCGAATCGATCGCAGACCTGCCCGAAGGCGCGCGTGTCGGCACATCCTCCCCCCGCCGTTCCGCCCAGATCCTGCGCGCGCGGCCCGACGCTTCGATCGTACTGTTCCGCGGCAATGTCGACACACGGCTGAGGAAGCTGAGCGAAGGCGAGGCCGACGCGACCCTGCTCGCCGCCGCCGGGCTCGACCGGCTCGGTCGCGACGGTGTCGGCCATGTGGTGCGCGTCGAGGAGATGCTGCCCGCCCCGGCACAGGGCGCAGTGGGCATCGAGACGCTGGCCGCAAATACGGAGATGCGCACGCTGCTCGCCGCCATCGATCATGCGCCGACCCACGCATGCGTCGCGGTCGAGCGCGCTTTGCTCGCGGCGCTGGGCGGCGATTGCCGTTCGCCGATCGCGGCCCTCGCGATCGAAAGCGGCGACGGCATCCACCTGCGCGCCGAAATCCTGACCGAGGATGGTGCCGAACATGTCGCCGACGATGCGATGCTCCGCGCCGATGCGGCCGAGGCCGATGCGAAGGCGCTGGCCGCCCGCATGCTCGATGCCGCGTCTCCCGCCCTGCGTTCGCTGTTCGCCGGATCATGAGCCGCCCCGCCCTCATCATCCTGCGGCCCGAGCCGGGCGCGACCCAGACGATGAAGCTGGCGCGCGAGCAGGGTTGGAACCCTTATGTCTCGCCGATCTTCCGGATCGAATCGGTCGCCTGGGATGCGCCGCCCGCCGCCGATTATGAGGCGCTGATCGTCACCAGCGCGAACGCCGTGCGCCAGGCGGGCAAGGGCCTGCGCCAATATCGCGATCTGCCCGCTTATGCCGTCGGATCGGCCACCGCCCGCGCGCTGAAGGCCGAAGGCTTTCCCGACATCCACACCGGCCGGGGCGACGCCGCCGCCTTGCTCGCCACGCTGGCGGAGGAGGGCGTGCAGCGCGCGCTCCATCTCGCCGGGGTCGAGCATCGCGACGCGAGCCACCCCGACGTCGTCGTCGATCGGCGTATCGTCTATCAAAGCGCGGCCGCCGGCCAATTGGGGCAGGGCACGCGCGGTGCGCTGGCGGCGGGCGGCGCGATCGTGCTGCTCCATTCGGGCCGCGCGGCGCAGCGTTTCGCCGAATTGGTCGATCAGGACGGGATCGCCCGCGCCGGGATCGGCCTTGCGGCACTGTCCCCCGCCATTCTGGCCGATGCGGGAACGGGCTGGGGTGTTGCGATCGCGGCGCCCAAACCCGACGATATCGCGCTGCTGGCGGCCGCCGCGCGACTGTGTCACTAAGCGCACTTATGGCGACCGATCCCTATTCATCTTCCGCGCCGCGCCGCTCGGTAATGCCGATCCTGCTGCTGGTGCTGATCGCGCTGCTGCTGGGGATGGGCGCGATGGGATGGCTGGTCCATCGCTTCGACGAGGTCGCCGATCGGCTGCACCCGCAAGTGCCCGTCGTGGTGCGCCAGCCGGTCATCGCGCCGCGCCCCGCCATCGCCGCCCCCGCGCCCACCGCCACCCCGATCCCCGCCGATCAGGTCGACGAGCGGATCGAGGCGCTGGAAGCCAAGGTCGACCAACTCGACCGCGAGACCCGGACGGCGACCGGAGAGGCTTCGCGCGCCGAAGCGCTGCTGCTCGCCTTCGCCGCGCGCCGCGCGATCGATCGGGGGCAGCCGCTCGGCTATCTCGAAGGGCTACTGCGCGAACGTTTCGGCGGGGTTGAGCCGCAGGGCGTCGCCACCGCGATCAGCGCCTCGCGCCAGCCGGTGACGATCGAACAGCTTCGCCAGCAACTCGACATCATCGCTCCCCAGGTACAGGGGCCGGCGGTCGAGGAAGGCTGGTGGGAGGGTGTCCAGCGCGAGCTGGGCGAGATGATCCGTATCCGCAAGGCCGACACGCCATCGGCGCTGCCAGTCGATCGATTTGCCCGTGCGCGCGATTATCTGGCGGTCGGCCGGGTCGACGCCGCGCTCGCCGAAGTCGCCCGCGTGCCGCAGCAGAAGGCCGTCGCCGATTGGGTCGCGCTGGCCCGCCGCTACGTTCAGGCCCGCGTCGCGCTCGACAAGATCGAGACCGCCGCGCTGCTCCACCAGCCGGCGCCGGTGGCTCCGGCAGCCGACCCGATCAGCACGACAGACTAAAAGTCGACCGCGATCCCGTTCAGTTCATAATCGCCATAGCGCGTCGGATCCGGCCCCTTGCGGCCGCCGGCTTCGGGCGCGAGCGCGACCTCCTGCGGCTTGGGCACCGGCGGGCTGGGCGACAAATGCGCCGGGGGTTTGACATGATCGGGGCGCTTGCCGGCCATCGCACATTCCATCCGCAATTGAAGAAATCTCGTCTTCTCCCCACATTGGCGCTGAGAGGAGCAAAGGCAAGATGAACGCGATCCGGACGACCATGTTGCTGGCGGCATTGACCGCTCTGTTCATGGCGTTGGGCTTTACGATCGGCGGGATGGGCGGGGCGATGATCGCGCTGCTGGTCGCGGCGGGCATGAACCTGTTCACCTTCTGGAACGCCGATTCGATCGTGTTGCGCATGCATGGCGCGCGCGAGGTGGATGCGGCGAGTTGCCCCGAATTCGTCGGCCTGGTCCACGGCCTTGCGCGCCGCGCCAATTTGCCGATGCCCCGCGTCTATGTGATCGACAGCGACCATCCGAACGCCTTCGCCACCGGGCGCGATCCGGCGCACGCCGCCGTCGCCGCGACCACCGGCCTGCTCGCCATCCTCGATCGCGACGAGATCGAAGGCGTGATGGCGCACGAGCTGGCGCACGTCCGCAATCGCGACACATTGATCATGACGATGACCGCGACGATCGCGGGCGCGATCTCGATGCTCGCCAATTTCGGCCTGTTCTTCGGCGGCGGCCGCGATCGTGACGGCGGGCAGGTGCTGGCGACCATCCTTGCGGTGTTCGTCGCCCCCTTTGCCGCGATGATCGTGCAGATGGCGATCAGCCGGCACCGCGAATATGGCGCCGATCGTGGTGGTGCCGAGATTTCGGGCAAGCCGCGCGCTCTGGCATCGGCACTCGCCAAGCTGGCCAATGCCGCAGCGCGGATCCCCAGCCCGGTCGTGCGCACCAATCCGGCTGCCTCGGCACTCTACATCGTGCCGGGCAGCGGGCGCGACAGCATGTTTTCGACGCATCCGGCGACCGAAAACCGCATCGCCGAACTCGAAGCGATCGCCGACGAGATGGGCCTGCTGACCGCAGCCCCCCGCCCGGCGGTGGTGGCGCACAGTTCGGTCCCCAAATCGCGCCCCAGAACCCAAAAGCGCGTGAGCGCGCTCGATCCGACGCGGCGCAACTAAATCCTCCCCCGCCAGGGGGAGGTGTCAGCGCAGCTGACGGAGGGGGAGGATGCGAGACGCCAGTTCGTCACCGCCCTCCCCCTCCGTCGCCTTCGGCGCCACCTCCCCCTAGCGGGGGAGGATCGTGAGGCTTATGGCCCTTCCCGCATGACCGACGATCCCACCGGAACTCCCACCCGCCGCGCCGCGCTCAAACTGCTCGATGCCGTGCTGCGCCGCGGCCTGCCGCTCGAAGCCGCGATGGATGCGGCGTGCGGCGAACTCGATCGCGGCGACGACCGCGCCTTCGCGCATGCCATCGCTGCCGAGACGCTGCGCCGCCTGCCCGATCTCGACGCGCTGATCGACACGGCGACCGAACGCCCGCTGCCGCATGACGCCAAGGCGCGCTTCGCGCTGCGCATCGCCCTGGTCCAGGCGCTCGCGCTCAATACGCCGCATCACGCCGCGATCACGACCGTCCTGCCCTTGCTCGACGGCGGGCCGCGCAAGCTAGTCCACGGCGTGTTCGGCACACTGATGAAGCAGAGCGCGACCCTGCCCGATCCGCCGCGCCTGCCCGAAACGGTCGAGAAGCGTTGGACCGCAAGCTGGGGCAAGGATGCGGTTGAGGCCGCGCGCCGATCGATCGCCGCGCCGCCGCCCGTCGACCTCACCCTCAAGCCCGGCCTCGACACCGCCTTATGGGCGACGCGGCTCGACGGCATCAGCCTCGCCCCCGGCCATGTGCGCATCCCGGCAGGACGCCGCATCGTCGATCTCGACGGTTATGACGAGGGTGTCTGGTGGGTGCAGGACATCGCCGCCTCGCTCCCCGCCCGCCTGCTGGCATCGGGCGAAGGCCGCCGCGCGCTCGATCTTTGCGCCGCGCCCGGCGGCAAGACGATGCAGCTGGCCGCCAATGGCTGGGCGGTGACTGCCGTCGATCTGTCCGAACCCCGGATCGAGCGGTTGCGCGAAAATCTGGAGCGCACCGTCCTCACCGCCGACGTAGTGGTCCACGATGCGGAAAGCTTCACCGCGCCCGCCTTCGACGCGGTGCTCCTCGACGCGCCCTGTTCGGCGACCGGCATCTTCCGCCGCCATGCCGAGGTTCTCTACCGCGCCACGCCGCGCGTCATTTCCGACATGCATGTTCTACAAAGCAGATTGATCGATCATGCCGCCAGCCTCGTCGCGCCCGGCGGCACGCTGATCTACGCGGTCTGTTCGCTGGAGGCCGATGAGGGCGAGCAGATCGCGAAAGGCTTCGTCGCGCGTCACAATGCAGATTGGGCGCTTGATCCGATCGTCGCCGAAGATCTGCCCGCCGGATTCGCGCCCGACAAGGTCGGCCGGCTCCGCGTGCGCCCCGGAAGTGTCGCAGAACAGGGCGGTGCCGACGGCTTCTTCATTGCGCGCTTCCGTCGCCGCAGCTAAACGCCCGCGCCCATGACCGTTGCAGCCCAAGACGTAACCCGTTGGTTCCACAGCTTCCGCTTTCCCGATGGGGAGCAGGTGGCCGGCATCAAGACGATCGAGACGCTCGAACGCGAGGAGACCGAGATCTTCCGCGGCGACATGAGCGGCCGCAGCCTGCTCGATATCGGCGCATGGGACGGTTATTTCTCCTACGCGGCCGAACGGCGCGGCGCGGCCGAGGTGCTGGCGACCGATCATTTCTGCTGGTCCGGCCCCGGCTGGGGCAACAAGGCGGGATTCGACGCCGCCCATGCGCGATTCGGATCGAAGGTGCGCGCGATCGACGTCGATCCGCTCGATCTCGATCCCGAAATCCACGGCCGCTATGACGACGTGCTGCTGCTGGGCGTCCTCTATCACGTCACCGATCCGTATCGCGTGCTCGAAAAGGCAGCCGCGATGTGCAGCGATCATCTGGTGGTGGAGACGGTGACGGCGCTGCGCAGCCTCGATATCCCGGCGATGCGGCTCTACACCGAACTCGAACTCAACGACGATCCGACCAACTTCTGGGCGCTCAACATCGCGGCAATCCGCCATTTGCTGACGCGCTTCGGCTTCACGCGGATCGAGGTGCTGCCCGCCGATCTGGAAAACGTCACCTGGCGTCGCCGCATCGGCATGCTGCTGGGCCGCGAACAGAACCGACGCGCCATCGTCCACGCCTGGCGCTGATCGCGTGGCAACGGTTGCGGGGGCGATTTACCCCGGCTAATCGGGGCCGATGAACAGCCCGGTCCTTATCTCCCCGTCCATCCTGTCCGCCGACTTCGCCAAATTGGGGGAGGAGGTGCGCGCCATCGATGCGGCGGGGGCCGACTGGATCCATGTCGACGTGATGGACGGCCATTTCGTGCCCAACATCACAATCGGTCCGGGCGTGGTGAAGGCGCTGCGCCCGCATTCGGCCAAGACGTTCGACGTCCACCTGATGATCTCGCCGGTCGATGCCTTCCTTGAAGATTTCGCCAATGCCGGCGCGGACATCATCACCATCCACCCCGAGGCGGGGCCGCACACGCACCGCACCGTTCAGCGGATCAAGGCGCTGGGCAAGAAAGCGGGCATCTCGCTGAACCCCGCGACGCCCGCCAAGATGCTCGATTACCTGATCGAGGAGATCGATCTGGTCCTCGTCATGAGCGTCAACCCCGGCTTCGGCGGGCAGAGCTTCATCGACAGCCAGCTGCGCAAGATCGAGGCGATCAGGAAGATGATCGACAAGACCGGCAAGCATATCGATCTGGAGGTCGATGGCGGCATCGACGTGAAGACCGCGCCGCTCGCCATCTCCGCCGGCGCCAACGTGCTGGTCGCCGGCACCGCCAGCTTCAAGGGCGGGCCCGATCACTATGCCGCCAACATCGCCGCGCTCAAGGGCAAGGAGCCCCCGGCGGCGTGACCGAGGGCGGCCCGCCCGCTGCCGACGACGGAGTGGTGCCGGGCAAACGGCTGATCCGCGTCGAGCATGACAAGGGCCGCTCGCTTGCCGAGCGGCTGGCGGGCGGGTTCAACGTCCTTGCGTGGCGTTCGCCCATCCACGCCTTCCGCCTGCGCGGCCGCTACCCCCTCAAGCTGCTCGGCGTGCCCGTCGATCCGATCGAGGGGCTGGTGCGCGGTGGCGGCGCGATGCTCGACGGGGAGATCGTGTGGCAGGGCGAAAGCGTCTCGATCGCCGATTATGATTTCCGCCCGCGCAAAATGTCGCGCGCCTTCGCCGATTATCTGCAGAGCTTCGCGTGGCTGCGCGAGCTTTCCGCGGCCGGCCCGCGCACTCGCGTCGCGCCGATCGCCGAACTGCTGACGCGCCGCTGGGTCGAATCCTATGGCAAGCAGGTCCACGAAACCGCGTGGCGGCCCGATCTGTGGGGGCGGCGCATCCTGTTCTGGGGGGCGCACGCACCGCTGATCCTGTCGTCGGACGATGCCGTTTATCGCACCGCCGTCCTCAACGCGCTGTCGAAGGGCGCGCGCCATCTGGATGCGGAGGCGGACAAGGCGATGCCTGGCCTGCCCCGGATCGCGGCGTGGATCGGCGTGGTCGCGGCCGGGCTGCTCATTCCCGGCGGCGAGGAACGGCAGATGCATGGCGAACGCGGCCTCGCCCGCCTGCTCGCCGAACTGGTCCATGCCGATGGCGGCTTCGTCAGCCGATCGCCCGCCGATCAGATCGACCTGATCGCGCTGCTCAGCCAGCTCAAGCGCTTCTACGAAATGCGCGGCCAGCGCGTCTCCGCCCCGGTGACCGAGGCGCTCGCCCGCGCCGTGCCCGCTTTGATGGGGATCGCGATGGGCGATGGCGGCCTGTCGAGCTGGCAGGGCTGCGCACCGATCGACGGCGGGCGGCTCGACGCCGTCATCGCGGCATCGGGCGTCCGCGCCCGCCCGCGCCGCCAGTCGCGCGAATGGGGCTATCAGCGGCTCGCAATGGGCCATGCCCGCATCGTCACCGACGCCGCCCCGCCATCCCCCACCCGTTTCGCAACGGGCGCCTGCGCCTCCACGCTGGCGCTGGAAATGTCGGACGGGCCGTGGCGGATGATCGTCAATTGCGGCGGCGGCACGGGTGCGACCAACGCGCTGCCCGAGGAGCTTTCGCACGCGCTGCGCAGCACCGCCGCGCATTCGACGCTGACGATCGCCGACAGCAATTCGACCGCGATCCATCCCGACGGGACGTTGGGCAGCGGCGTGACCCAGGTCGAGGTCGATCGCGACGAGGATGTGCGCGGCAGCCGTATCGACATGAGCCATGACGGCTATGTCCGCCGCTACGGCTTCATCCACCGCCGCAAGATCGCGCTCAGCACCGATGGGCGCGAGGTGGTGGGCGAAGACCTTCTGGAGCCGCAGGGGCGGCGCGGACGCAGCGGGGCGGGCGACTATGCGATCCGGTTCCATCTGTCGCCCGACGTCGACGTATCGCCGACCAGCGACGGCGCGGGCGCGGTGCTGCGGATCGCGCAGGGGGCGATGTGGCGTTTCCGCGCGGTGGGCGGCGAGGTTTCGATCGAAGACAGCCTGTGGGTCGACAGCCGCGGTCGACCGCACAACACGCGCCAGATCGTGATCAGCGGCCCGGTGCCCGCCGAAGGTATCGGGGTGAAATGGGGACTGGCGCGATCGAATTAGATCGGGAACGCCAAAGCGGGTCGGGCGGTTCAACGGGTGCGCATGAAACCTACGTCGAATAGAAATACCGAAGACCATCCCCACGCGTCGATCGCCGGCTTCATCGCCGACCGGCTGCCGCTGACGGTCGTGCCGTTCGTGCCCGAGCTGCGCGTGCACAAGGCCGTGCCGACCAGCGGCCTGCGCGAACTGGCCGAGCGCGATCCCGGGTTCGACAGCCCTTATTGGGCGCATCATTGGGGCGGCGGGCTGGCGCTGGCGCGCTTCGTGCTCGATCGGCCCGAGATGGTGGCGGGCAAGCGCGTGCTCGATCTGGGGACCGGATCGGGAATCGTCGCGATCGCGGCGATGCTGGCGGGCGCAAGCGAGGTGATCGCGGCCGATGTCGATCCCTATGCGATCGAGGCGGTACGGCTGAACGCGGCCGCCAACGGCGTCGCTGTCACGCCGTGGTTCGGTGACATGACCAAGGTCGGCGCTATACCCGACGTCGATATCATTCTGGTCGGCGACCTGTTTTACGACAGGGCGACCGCGCGGCGGGCAATCTCGTTCCTCACCTTGTGCCGGGCGGCCGATGTCGAGGTTCTGATCGGCGATCCGCAGCGCGCCTTCCTGCCGAAGGGCATGGACGTGCTGGCGACGTGGCAGGTGTCCGAAGCGAGCGGCGCTGAAAATGCCGACGCCAAGCCGAGCAGCGTCTTCCGCTTCTAGCGTTCCTCGGGCGGAATATCGCGAACGCGCGCCGAAAGCTCCGCAACCTCCTCCGCACTGCGGCTCAGATGGACGCGCTTCGTGGAGGCGGGGCGCAGCGCGACCGAGAGGCCGGGGCGCCATTCGGTCGCCGGGCGGATCGGCCGGGGCGCGAAGCCGCCGCCGCAATTCGGGCAGACATTGTGGAGGTGCGTCTCCACGCAATCGGCGCAGAAGGTGCACTCGTAGGTGCAGATTCGCGCCTCGGTTGCCGCGGGCGGCAGATCCTTGTCGCAATATTCGCAATTGGGTCTCAACTCGAGCGCCACGGCCCTCTCCTTTCACACAGCTTCGCATAGCAGTGGAAAAGCGGCGGCGCTTCCCCTAAGGGCGCGTCAAATCTTTTACATCGCCGGGGGCTTCCATGACCGAGATCGCGATCAAGCGCGCGCTGCTTTCCGTTTCCGACAAGTCGGGGCTCGTCGAACTGGGGCAGGCGCTGGCCGCCAAGGGGGTCGAGCTGGTGTCGACCGGCGGCACCGCCAAGGCGCTGCGCGAAGCGGGGCTGACCGTGAAGGACGTGTCGGACCTGACCGGCTTTCCCGAGATGATGGACGGCCGCGTCAAGACGCTGCACCCGATGGTCCACGGTGGCCTGCTGGCCGTACGCGACGATGCCGGTCATGCCGCATCGATGCAGGAACATGGGATCGGCGCGATCGATCTGGTGGTCGTGAACCTCTATCCCTTTGCCCAGACGGTCGCGAAGGGCGCCGAGCGTGACGAGATCATCGAGAATATCGATATCGGCGGCCCTTCGATGGTGCGCTCCGCCGCGAAGAACCATGCTTATGTCGCGATCGTGACCGATCCGGCCGATTATGCGCTGGTCGCGAGCGGCGTGACCACGATGGAGGATCGCAAGCGCTTCGCCGCCAAGGCCTTTGCCGCCACCGCCGAATATGATGCGATGATCGCCAGCTGGTTCGGCTTCGGCGATCAGCGTCAGATGTTCCCCGACCAGCTGTCCTTCCCGCTGCGCAAGGCCGAAGGGCTGCGTTACGGTGAGAACCCGCACCAGTCGGCCGCACTCTACATTCCCGCGGGCCCTTCCGCGCGCGGCATCGCGCAGGCGACGCAGGTGCAGGGCAAGGAGCTGAGCTACAACAATTATAACGATGCCGACGCCGCGCTCGAACTCGTCAGCGAGTTCCGCGATGGTCCGCCGACCGTCGTGATCGTGAAGCATGCCAATCCGTGCGGCGTCGCGACCGGCGAGACGTTGATCGAGGCGCATCAGGCCGCCCTCGCCTGCGACAGCGTGTCGGCATTCGGCGGGATCATCGCGGTCAACCGCCCGCTCGACGGCAAGACGGCCGAAGCGATCAGCGGCATCTTCACCGAAGTGGTCGCAGCGCCCGACGCCGATGACGAGGCGAAGGCGGTGTTCGCCAAGAAGAAGAATCTGCGCCTGCTGCTGACTGGCGAACTGCCCGATCCCAAGCGCGGCGGCCTGTCGATGAAGACGATCGCAGGCGGCGTGCTGATCCAGTCGCGCGACAATGGCCAGATCGCCGAAGCCGACCTGAAGGTCGTCACCAAGCGCCAGCCGACCGAACAGGAGCTGAAGGACTGCCTGTTCGCGTGGACCGTGGCCAAGCACGTCAAGTCGAACGCCATCGTCTATGCCAAGGACAATGCGACCGCCGGCGTCGGCGCAGGGCAGATGAACCGCCTCGAATCGGCGCGGATCGCGGCATGGAAGGCGAAGGACGCCGCCGACAAGGCGGGCTGGACCACGCCGCGCACGATCGGCTCGGCCGTCGCATCCGACGCCTTCTTCCCCTTCGCCGACGGCCTGCTGGCGGCGGTCGAAGCTGGCGCCACCGCGGTGATCCAGCCGGGCGGGTCGATCCGCGATCAGGAAGTGATCGATGCGGCCGACGAAGCGGGTCTCGCGATGGTCTTCACCGGAATGCGGCATTTCCGGCATTGACCCGAAAGCGTTTGCGCGCGTTTAGAGGGGAATGGCGGACGCGGGCATAGAGACGATCGGTAATAGCGGCCCTGGCGGCCCGTTCGCGCCGCTGCGCTGGCCGCTGTTCCGGCGGATCTGGTCGGCGTCGCTCTTTTCGAACTTCGGGCAACTGATCCAGGGCGTCGGCGCCGCATGGGCGATGACGCAGATGACCGGGCGGGCCGAGATGGTCGGCCTGGTCCAGTCCGCCACCTTCGCGCCGATCATGCTGCTGGCGGTGATCGCGGGCGCGGTGGCCGACGTTTATGACCGCCGCAAGATCGCGCTCTATTCGCTCTCGCTGTCGCTGGTCGGCGCGCTGGGGCTGAGCCTGATCACCGCGTTAGACCTGCTGACCCCCGAACTGCTGCTGTTGTTCTGCTTCATCGTCGGCACCGGCGCGGCGATGTTCGCCCCCGCATGGCAGGCGTCGGTGGGCGAACAGGTGCCGCAGCGCGATCTGCCCGCCGCGATCGGGCTCAATTCGATCAGCTACAATATCGCGCGCAGCTTCGGCCCCGCGATCGGCGGCTTCCTGGTCGCGCTGGCGGGCGTGCTGGCGGCGTTCGGGGCGAATGCGCTGTCCTACATCCCGCTGATCATCGTCATGTATCTGTGGAAGCGGATGCCCGAAAAATCGCGCCTGCCGCCCGAAGGGCTGGTGCGCGCGGTGATTTCCGGCGTCCGTTACGTCTTCCATTCGCCGCACATGCGCCGCGTATGCATCCGCACAATCATATTGGCGACGGCGGGTACATCGGCCTCCGCACTGATGCCGCTGATCGCGCGGCAATTGCTGGGCGGCGGGGCCACGACCTACGGCGTCATGCTCGGCTGCTTCGGCATGGGCGCAGTCGCAGGTGCACTGAGCATGGCGAAGGTGCGCGCGCGGCTTTCCAATCAACGGCTGATGGTGGCGTGCGCGCTGGTGATGGCGCTTTGCTATGTCAGCGTCGGGTTCAGCCGGTCGGCGATCCTGACCGGGCTGCTGCTGGCGATCGCGGGATCGGGCTGGATGGTCTCCATTGCGCTGTGCAATATCTCGATCCAGGTCGCTGCCCCCCGCTGGGTCACGGGCCGCGCGCTGGCATCGTTCCAGACCGCGACGACGGGCGGGATCGTGATCGGCAGCTGGGGCTGGGGCCGCGTCGCCGAAAGCCACGGCACCGACATCGCGCTGATGGTGTCGGGCGCGGCATTGATCGCCACGTTGATCGTCGGACTGTGGATCCGCATGCCCGAGGTCGACGAAGCCGACGAGCGCCTTGTCCACCAGCCGATCGACGTCGACCGCAAACTGGACCTGAAGGGCCGCAGCGGACCGATCGTCGTCACGATCGAATATCGGGTCGCAATGGACGATGCGCGCGCCTTTTACGGCGCCATGCAGAAGGTAGAGAAAATCCGCGCGCGCACCGGTGCTTATGGCTGGTCGATCGCACGCGACATCGGCGATCCCGAAATCTGGACCGAGCGATATCATACGCCGACCTGGCATGATTATCTGCGCCAGCGCAGCCGGCTGACCGAAACCGAGCATGAGATGACCCAGCGCGCGACCGCCTTCCACCAAGGCGAGGAAAAGCCGCGCGTCCGCCGCAAGCTCGAACGTCCCTTCGGTTCGGTGCGCTGGAGCGACGAGGCGCCCGACCGCGGCGATCCCGATATCATCATGCCGGTGTCGCCGTCGCAGGCGAGCGGGTGACCGCGCTTCTCGAACCGGCGGTCGAACCCGATCGCGATTGCCCGCTCTGTCCCCGGCTGGTCGACCTGCGCGAAACGCTGCGCGCACAGCATCCCGACTGGCACAATGCGCCGGTGGGGAGCTTCGGCGATCCCGACGCCTGGCTCGCGATCGTCGGCCTCGCGCCCGGCATGCACGGCGCGAACCGGACGGGGAGGCCCTTTACCGGGGATCAGTCGGGACCGCTCTTTTATGACACCCTGCTCAAGCTGGGGCTGGCGAAGGGCGATTATGGCGCAACGCCCGACGATGGCCTCGCGTTTGACGGCGTCATCATCATCAACGCCGTCCGCTGCCTGCCGCCCGCCAACAAGCCGACGCCCGAGGAGGTGCGGACATGCCGCCAGTTCCTCGAGCCCGCGCTCGATGCGTTGCCGAATCTCAAGGTCGTCGTCGCGCTGGGGCAGATTGCGCACCAGTCGGCGGTCAAGGCGCTGGGCGGCAAGCTGCCCAAATGCCGCTTCGCCCACGGCGCAGAACATCGCGTGCCGCGCGGGACGATGCTGATCGATAGCTACCACCCGTCGCGCTACAACCAGAATACCGGGCGGATCACGGCCGAGATGTTCGAAGGCGTGTTCGCGCGGGCGATCGAACTCCACAACTCTTCGTCATTGCGAGCGTAGCGAAGCAATCCAGGCCCGAACCAGGCGATGTTCGCGACAATATCGAGTGCGGGCCTGGATTGCTTCGTCGCCTGCGGCTTCTCGCAATGACGAGTGAGGGTTGATAGCGAAGGCGACCCGCGCCATAGGGGCGCCAATCCATTCCAGCCTGAGGCCAGCCCATGAAGACCCGCGTCTATGTCACCCTGAAAGGCGGCGTTCTCGACCCGCAGGGCAAGGCGATCCAGAATGCGCTGGGCGGCCTGGGCTTCTCGGGCGTCAACGATGTCCGCGCGGGCAAGCTGATCGAACTCGACCATGACGACGACGTCACCGACGCAGCGATCGAGGAGATGTGCAAGAAGCTGCTCGCCAACACCGTGATCGAGAATTTCCGGATCGAGCGGAGCGCCTGAGCCATGAAGAGCGCGGTCATCGTCTTTCCCGGATCGAATTGCGACCGTGACCTCGCCGTCGCGATCCGCGATGTGACCGGCACGGCGCCCGACATGGTGTGGCACGGCGAAACTGCGCTGCCCGCCGGCGTCGGCCTGATCGCGGTGCCGGGTGGCTTTTCCTATGGCGACTATCTGCGTTCAGGCGCGATGGCCGCGCGTTCGCCGATCATGCGCGCGATCGTCGAGGCGGCGGGCAAGGGCGTGCCGGTGCTGGGCATCTGCAACGGCTTCCAGATTCTTACCGAGGCAGGGCTGCTGCCCGGCGCGCTGATGCGCAATGCCGGCCTCAACTTCGTATGCCGCGACGTGGCGCTGACGGTCGAGAACAGCCAGTCGATCTTCACCGCGCGCTACGGCAAGGGCGAAAACATCACGATCCCCGTCGCGCACCATGACGGCAATTTCACCGCCGATCGCGAGACGCTGGACCGGATCGAGGGCGAGGGCCGCGTCGCCTTCCGCTATGCCGAACAGGTCAACGGATCGTCGCGCAGCATTGCGGGCGTGCTCAACGATGCGGGCAACGTGCTGGGCATGATGCCGCACCCCGAACGCATGATCGAAGCGGCGCATGGCCGCAACGACGGACGGCGGCTGTTCGAAGGGCTGCTGGAGACGGTGGCCTGATGTACGGCGCGGGCTGTCTCTGTGGAGCGGTCCGCTTCACGATTGACGCCGAACCGATGGCGGCGCGGACCTGCTGGTGCCGGCTGTGCCAATATCTGGGCGGCGGCACCGCGACGGCGAACATCTGCTTCCCGGCCGACAAGGTCACGCGCACCGGCGAACTGACCTTTCACGACAGCGTCGCCGACAGCGGCAACACGATCCGGCGCGGCTTCTGCCCCACCTGCGGCACGCCCGCGACCAGTGAGGCGTTGAGCCGCCCGCACCTGATCTTCCTGCGCATCGGCACGCTCGACGACCCCAATCTGATGGGGCCGCAGGCGACGATCTGGACCGAAGCGGCACCCGAATGGGCGTGCATCTCCAGCGAGATACCCAATTACCCCGCGCAGGTGCCGCCGGTCGCGTGAGCGCAAAGAGCGCGCCTTTCCCCAAAGACTCGTCATTGCGAGCGGAGCGAAGCAATCCACTCCGAACTGCGGACTGGATTGCCGCGTCGCCTTCGGCTCCTCGCAATGACGAGAGAGGATATGGGGCCGCGTGAACGGAGCCAGCTTCGCCATCTTCGCCGCTGCCGCGCTGTGCGAGATTGCGGGCTGCTTCACCTTCTGGATGTGGCTGCGGCTGGGCAAGTCGCCGCTCTGGGCCGTGGGCGGCGCGGTGATCTTGTGCCTGTTTGCATGGTTCCTGACGCGGATCGAGGCCGCATCGGCGGGCCGCGCCTTCGCGGCCTATGGCGGGGTCTATATCGTCTGTTCGATCGCGTGGATGGCGGCGGTCGAGCGCGCAATGCCCGACCGCTGGGACTATCTGGGCGCCGCGATCTGCATCGTCGGCAGCGCCGTCATCCTGCTGGGGCCGCGCGCCTGAAGATCCTCCCCCGGCGGGGGAGGTGGCAGTCCGCAGGACTGACGGAGGGGTATTGGCCGGCAACGGGCCGCCAAGTCTCGAATACCCCTCCACCGGCTGCGCCGGTCCCCCTCCCCCTCCGGGGGAGGATCGAGAAGGATCAATCCTCGATCTTCCAAGGCCCCTTGCCACCTTCCGCGATGAAGCGATCGGTGCGCTGGGTGACGACGGGGAGCGGGACCGAGCCGAGCGACAGGATCATGTCGTGGAAGGCGCGGATGTCGAACTTTGCGCCGAGCGCCTTTTCCGCCCGCGCACGTTCGGCCTCGATCTGCAGTTCGCCGAGATAGTAGGACAAGGCCTGCCCCGGCCACCCGATATAGCGATCGACCTCGGTGCCGATTTCGTGGTCGGACAGCGCGCTATTGTCGTGGAGGAAGGCGACCGACTGTTCGCGGGTCCAACCCTTTGCATGGACCCCGGTATCGATCACGAGGCGCGCGGCGCGCCACATCTGGTAGCTCAACATGCCGAAGCGTTCGTAGGGCGTGTCGTACATCCCCATTTCGACGCCCAGTTTCTCGCAATAGAGCGCCCAGCCCTCGCCATAGGCCGAGATATAGGTGTGGCGGCGATAATCGGGCCGGTCCTCATTCTCCGCCGCGAGGGAACCCTGCCAGCTGTGCCCCGGCGCGGATTCGTGGAGAGTGAGCGCGGTCAGCTGAAATAGCGGGCGCGAGGGGAGATTGTAGGTGTTGACGAGATAGGTGTCCTGGCCGCCGCGCCCGGCGGTGTAGAAGGGCGCGATATCGTCGGGCACCGGGATGATCGCGAAGCGGCCGCGCGGATTGCGCCCGAACCAGCGTGAGGCGACCGCGTCGAACCGCTTCGCCGTCCACGCCGCGCGATCGAGCAAAGCCTGCGGCGTCTTCACATAGAATTGCGGATCGGTGCGCAGGAAGTGGAGGAAGGCGGGGAAATCCCCCTCGAACTTCACCTCTTTCATGATGTCGGCCATCTGGGCGCGGATCTTCGCGACTTCGGCGAGGCCGATCGCGTGGATATCCTCGGGCGACTTGTCGAGCGTGGTGTAGGCGCGGATCTGGGCGCGATAATAGGCCTTGCCGTCGGGCAATCCTTCGGCCGCCAGCCCTTTGCGCAGATGCGGGGCATAATCGCTGCGCCAATAGGCGAGCAGCTTGGCATAAGCGGGGATCACCTGCTTGCCGATCACATCGACCGCCTCCGCCCGCAACGCCGCTTGTCGTTCAGGCGAAATGCCCGCCGGGAAGCTCTTGAACGGGGCATACCAGTTGGTGTCCTGCGGCGATTTCGCCTCGGCGACCGATGCGATGCCGCGATCGCGCCCGCCCATAATCGCGGCGGGCGGGGTGAAGCCGCGCTTCGATCCCAGCTTCATGTTTGCGATCTGCTGATCGAAGTAGCGCGGGATATCGCGCATCAGCGAGATCAGGTTCACATAGTCCTTCTCACGCTTCAGATTCTGCGCGGCGAAGGCGATGTCGGACCAGAAGGCGCTGTCCGAATTGAGCGGCTTTTCGTAATCGCGAAAGCGCTGCGCATCGACGAGCGTGGTGATCTGCTGACGATAGACCAGGAAATCCTCGCGCTTGTCGGGCGAAAGATCGGCCTGCGGGATCGCATCGAGCTTGGCGAGGACGTCCGTCCAGTAATCGAGCCGCGTCTTCTGGTTGGCGAGGCTTTCGTCGGGCAGATGCGCGGGCGTGCCGCCCCTGGCATATTCGGCGCTCTGGAACGTATCCTGCCGCCACGCCCATTCCTTCGCGGCCAGCGCATCGAAGGCGGTATCGGCAGGGGTGGCGGCCGGCAGTGCCGTCGCCGCCAATCCGATCGCCACCGTCATCATCGTCGCAAGCGCACGGCGCATGTCGAACCCCTTCGTAATTGTCATGCGCCCAGAAAGCGGAAAATCGCCGCGCGCGGAAGGGGGGCGTGCGCGGCGATTCCCAGATGCGTGAAGTCGGCTCAGTCGCCCAGCGTCATCACCGGCGCAAAACCGCCATAGATCATCCGCTTCCCATCGAAGGGCATGGGGTTCTTTTCGGGATCCATCCGCTCGTCCGTCTTCATCAGATCGTCCATCTTCGCCATTGCGGCGTCGCGGGTCGCCTTGTCCGGCCATTCTATCCAGGAAAAGACCACCGTCTCGTCCGCCTTCGCCTGCACGGCGCGGCGGAAATCGGTCTGCTTGCCGTCGGGGATGTCGTCGCCCCAGCATTCGAACACGCGCACGGCGCCCAGATCCATGAACACCGAATCGCCCTTGCGAGCATGTTCGACAAATTTGTCCTTGTTCGCGGTCGGCACGGCAAGGACGAAGCCATCGATATAGGCCATGTGCGCTATCCTTCTGCTGCTGCGGTTCGATAAACGCGCGAAATCGGGCGCAGCCCCATCGCCCGGCGCGTTTCGCGCACGCCAAGGCCGAGATGCACAGATCGTCGAACCGATCGGTTCATTATGCTCCTGATGCATCGATCCGATGCAAACATCCCGCTTTTTGCAAGTCTGGTGTGCGCCTATCTGGATGGGGTGACGAAGCGGGGCTGGATAGCCCGGGAGAGAGACGATGAGCACCCAGCTGAAGACCGCCGAACAGGCCGATCCGCACGCAACGCAGCCGCTGCCCGAATGGGTGCGCAATGCGCCACGCTTTTGCGAGGATCCGGCCGCGACCGCGCGGGGCCTGCGCAGCGTGATCGAGGAAGAGGCCGCCGAGTGCGAGCGCATCCAGTGCCTCACCCCCCGCGTCCAGCGCGCGCTGATCGATTCGGGCATTTACGGCACGCTGATCCCCAAGGAATTTGGCGGGTGTCAGGCCGATCCGCAGACCTATATCGATGTGGTCGAGGAACTGGCCTATGCCGATGGCGCGATCGCGTGGACGGTGATGGCATCGGGCTTCGCCGCCGCCAACGCCGCGATCTGGCTTGGCCCCAAGGCGATCAAGGCGATGTTCGACGATGGCGAGGGCTTCATCGCCGCCGGGCAGGTCGCGCCGACCGGCAAGGCCGAGCGCGTCGACGGCGGATACCGCATTTCGGGCAAGTTCCAGTTCGCGTCGGGATCCGAACTCGCGAGCTGGTTCCTGGGCGCCTACATCCTGCAGGAAGACGGCAAGCCCGCGCTTTCGGCCGAGGGCAAGCCGCAGATCATCATCGCCTTCGCGCCGCGCGCCAAGGTTCGCATCATGCGTGACAGCTGGAACGTCGCCGGCCTCGCCGCGACCGGCAGCTATGATTATGAAGTGACCGACCAGATTGTCGACGACGATTTCGTCATGGTCCCCGCGCAGCGCCAGCATCGCGGCGGCGCATCCTACGATATCGGCGTGTCGATCGGCCATGTCGCCTGGGCGCTGGGCGTCGCCAAGCGCGCGCTCGACGAAATCCAGGCACTCGCGACCCGCAAGAAGCGTGTCGGCCGCATCACCCTGATCGATCAGCCGACCTTCCAGCGCGATTTCGCGATGGCAAAGGGACAACTCGAAGCATCGCGCGCTTATGTGCGCTCCGCCTATCGCGACTGGCTCGCCGCTGCCGAAAAGCAGGAAGGCGATCTCGAGGCGCATGCGCTGGGCCGCCTCGCCGCCTGCTGGGCGACGAAGGCGTGCACCGAAATCGGTCAGTTCGCCTTCCTCGCATCGGGCAGCGACGGCCTGCGCAATGCCGACGACAACCGGCTGCAGCGTTGCTTCCGCGATCTCCACGCCGGCGCGCCGCACCGCCATGTCGACGACAATGTCCTGCTCGACGCGGCGACGGTGGTGCTGGGCGTGAACAAGCCGGGGCTGGATCTCTGATCCTTCGCCAACCTCGCTCGTCATTGCGAGCATAGCGAAGCAATCCAGGCCCGCATAAGAGAGGCTCGTGCCCCACTCTTGTGCGGGTCTGGATTGCTTCGTCGCCTGCGGCTCCTCGCAATGACGATGTGAGAAGGCAGGGTTAGGGGTTGAGCGACCACCGCCCCCGCGCCACTATGGCGCGAATGCGCCGTCTGTTGCTCCTGCTGATCGCCGCGACGCTGGCCGCCTGCCAAAGCGAGCGGCCCGATCCGCGCCCCGAGGACATGCTCGTCCGCTTCCAGGATGACGAGATCAAGAGCCTCGACCCGCAAAAGGCATCCGATCTCGCGACGATCCGCGTGCTGCAGGATCAATATGAGGGGCTGACGCGGATCGACGCGCTGGGTCAGGCCGAACCGGGCCTCGCCTCCGCATGGACCGTTTCGGCTGACGGCAAGACGTGGCACTTCACGCTGCGCCCCGGCCTGCATTTCTCGGACGGCGGACCGATCACACCCGCCACCTTCGCGCGCGTGTTCGCACGGCTGAATGCGGAGGAAACCGCATCGCCCAACAAGGGACTGTTCCGCGACGTAACCTCGATCGCGGCCGAGGGTGGCGACGTCGTCGTCACGCTCGCTGCGCCGATGCCGACCCTGCCCGAACTGCTCGCTTTGCCGACGATCGCCGCACTGCCGATCGACCTGATCGACGCGAAGGGCGATGATTGGACGTCCGTCCGCCCGCTCCCTGCCTCGGGGGCCTATCGCGTGGTCGAATGGCGGCTGAACGATCGGCTGCGGATGGAGCGCAACCCGGCCTGGCACGATCCGCCCGCCCCGACGCCCCGCATCGAATGGCGCCCGATGAGCGACCGGCTGGCCGCGATGCGCGCCTTCGTGGGTGGCGAGGCGGATACGTTCAACGATTTCCCGCCCACGCGCCGCGACTGGATCAACGCCCGCCTGCCCGGCGCCGCGCATGTCGCGCCCTATAACGGCGCCTATTATTTCGTGTTCAACACCCGGCAACCACCGTTCGACGATGCGCGGGTTCGGCGCGCGCTCAATATGGTCGTCGATCGCCGCTGGATTGCGGAGAAGTTGATGGGTCTGGGCACGCAGCCCGCGTGGGGCGTGGTGCCGCCGGCGTTGGGGGGCGATGAGCGCCCCGCCTGGGCCGATTGGCCTGCCGACCGCCGCTTGACGGCCGCGCGCGCTTTGCTGGCCGAAGCGGGTTACGGGCCTGAGCATCCGCTGGCCTTCGACATACGATTCAACAGCGATCCCGATCATCGCCGCGTCGCAGTCGCGCTCGCCGCGATGTGGAAGCCGCTGGGGGTTCAGGCGCATCTGCTCAACAGCGAAAGCTCGCTCCACTTTGCCAGTCTGCGCCGCCACGATTTCGCTGTCGCGCGGTCGGGGTGGATCGGCGATCTGGCGGCGCCCGAAAATTATCTGGCGGTCCATCGATCGGATGCCGGGGCGATCAACTATTCGGGCTATGCCAGCCCCGCCTATGACGCCGCGCTTGATCACGCGATGGCGATCCCCAATGCGGCGGCGCGGGCGCAGGCGATGCGGAACGCGGAGGCGATCCTGATCGCGGACGCGCCGCTGATCCCGCTTTATTATTATGTCAGTCGCGCGCTGGTGGCCCCGCGCGTTGCGGGCTGGCATGACAATCCGGCCAACACGCATCCAAGCCGGACGTTGTCGATCCGATGAAACATTTCGCCCTCCTGCCCCTGATCGCGCTGCTGGCCGCCGGTTGCCAGCGCAAGAGCGATGACGGCCCGGTCGCGGTCAGCGTCATCGGCGGCGTGCCGAACCTGAAGGATGCCCGCACGGGATTGGTCGATGCCCCGCAGGCCGCCTTGTTCGGCGCGGTCGCGCAGGGGCTCGTGCGCTTCGATGCGAAGGCCGAGATCGAACCTGGCCTCGCGATCCGCTGGGCGATTTCGGAAGACGGCCTTTATTACACCTTCCGCCTCGATGCGGACGGCCCGCCTGCCGAGAAGATCGCAACCGCGCTGCGCCGTCGCATCGCGGCGCAGCGACGTGGTCCGCTCGCCCCCGCCTTCGACGCAATCGATGAGATCGTCGCGGTCACGCCCGAGGTGATCGAAATCCGGCTGACCACACCGCGCGCCGATTTGATGACCATCCTTGCGCGGCCCGAATTGGCGCTGGTCTTCGATGGCCAGGGCCTTGGCCCGCTGCGGATGACGGAGACGCGTGGCCCAAGCCATGCGCTCAAGCTCCTCCCGCCGGCGCCCCCGGAAAGCGAGGAATCCGACGTCGAACCCGATCGCCGCTTCGTCCTGCTGCGCGGCGAACGCGCCGCGCGGGGCGTGGCGCGGTTCCAGCGCGGCGAGTTGCGCATGCTGACCGGCGGCACCTTTGCCGATCTGATCTACCCCCGCCTTGCCGGCATCGCCGAACCCGTGCTGCAAGTCGATCCTGCGATCGGCCTGTTCGGGCTGCGCGTGACCAGCGATGCGCCGATGCTCGCGTCGATCGAGGTCCGGCAGGCGCTGTCCACCGCGCTCGATCGCGATGCGATCGGTGCCGCGCTGCAGGCGCCGGGCTGGCGATCGACCGATGCGATCTTCCCGAGCAGCGCGCTGGCCACCACCGCCAATGCCGGCCCCGTGCAGCGCCCGCTGCTGGCGCGCGCGATCGCCGGCATCGTCCGCGGGCGCGACGGCAATGATCAAATCCGCCCCGCCGCGGACGTGATCCGCAGCTGGCGCGCCGCGAACGAAGACAGCGCAGCGGCTCCGCTCAAGGTTGCTATGCCCGCCGGGCCGGGCGGCCGCATCCTGTTCAACGCGATCACGCGGCAATGGGCGCGGATCGGCATAAGGCTGGAGCAGGTGGCGCCCGACACGAAGGCCGATCTGACGCTGGTCGATGAGGTCGCCCCCTCGGACGAGCCCGAATGGTTCCTGGCGCGCTTCCTCTGTTCGAGCGGGCGGCCGTGCAGCGAGATGGCCGACCAATCCTATGCACGCGCGTTGCAGGCGGGCGATCCCGTTTCCCGCGACGCGGCGCTGGCGGAAGCCGCCGAACGGATCGCCGCGCTCCACCCGTTCATCCCGATTGCGCAGCCGCTGCGCTGGTCACTGGTGATCGCGAACAGTCCGGGCTTCACGCCCAATGCGCGTGCAATCCACCCATTGCCGCCGCTGATCGGACGCTGATCGGGGAACTATCGATGCGTTCGCGCGATGATCCCGTGATGGAACAGGCGAGATCCGAAAAGCCCCGCGCTTTTGCCCAGCCCCTCCCCGGCCTGGGGCGCGACCCAGCATCGGTGCGCCGCCGCGTCGAGGGGATGGAGGCGCTGCTCGAGCGGCTGTTCGTGATTCCGGGGATTAACCGTCCGGTCGGGCTGGACGTGATCCTCAACGTCATTCCGGTCGCCGGCGGCGTGGTCGGGGCCGCGCTGGGCAGCTGGATCGTGTGGGAAGCACGCAACCTCGGCATGTCGAAATTTCAGATGGCGCGAATGTTCGGCAATGTCGGGTTGGACATGCTGTTCGGCGCGATCCCTTTCGTGGGCGCGATCCCGGACTTCTTCTTCCGATCGAACAGCCGCAACCTGAAGATTATCCGCAAGCATCTCGACCGCCACCACCCGTCGACCGCGACGGTAGAAGCGACGCCGATCCGACGATCCAAACAGCCCTAGAACGCGAAAAGCCGCCCTTTTGGGGCGGCTTTTAGTTTGGTTGCGGGAGCTGGATTTGAACCAGCGACCTTCAGGTTATGAGCCTGACGAGCTACCGGGCTGCTCCATCCCGCGTCAACCAAGGTGTTGGATCAGGGGACGGAGGCGGAGCCTCCGCAAGGC